>CAZVCJ010000024.1:2009-5575 GCA_964625745.1 uncultured Anaerolineae bacterium
TGCCCCTGGGGATAGCCGTCAATTTCCTCATCAACGGCCAGGACTATCTCATCCCTATGGCCATCGAAGAGCCTTCCGTCGTGGCTGGGGCCAGCTTCGCCGCCCGGCTGGTACGCGAGGGCGGCGGATTCACCACCGGCAGCGACGAGCCGGTGATGATCGGCCAGATACAGGTGCTGGATGTCGCCGATCCCCAGGCAGCCTGCTCCGACCTCCTGGCCCACAAAAGCCGCCTGCTCCAGTTGGCTGACCAGACCGATCCCCTGCTCGTCAGCCTGGGCGGCGGGGCCCGCGACTTGACCGTGCGCATCGTTGAGGACAGCCCTTCGACAAGCCGTCGTGGTGAGCCTGTCGAACCATCAGGACGCCGCGCCGTTGGCCCGATGGTGATCATTCACCTGCTGTTCGACTGCCGTGACGCGATGGGGGCCAACACGGTGAACACCGCCTGCGAGGCCCTGGCCCCAGAAGTGGAAAACATCACCGGCGGACGGGTGGTGCTGCGCATCCTCTCCAACCTGGCCGACCAAAGACTGGCGCGGGCTAAATGTACCGTTCCAGCCGAGGTATTGGCCTTCCAGACGTTCGCCGGCCAGACGGTGGCGAAGCGCATCGTCGAGGCCTACGCCCTGGCCGCCAACGACCCCTATCGAGCCGCCACCCACAACAAGGGCATCATGAACGGCATTGACGCCGTGGCCATCGCTACAGGCCAGGACTGGCGCGCTGTGGAGGCCGGAGCCCACGCCTATGCTGCCCGCAGCGGTGTCCTGAGGTCCCCCCTGAGCATGACGAAGGACTCATCGAAGGGCGGGCGCTACACTTCCCTCTCGCACTGGAGCGTAGACGCCGACGGGAACCTGGTGGGCACACTGGAATTGCCCCTGGCCGTAGGCATCGTGGGCGGGGCCAGTCGCGTACATCCCACGGCCAAAGTAGCACTGAAAATCCTGGGCGTGGCGACGGCACAGGAACTGGCCGAGGTCATGGCCGCCGTGGGGCTGGCTCAAAACCTGGCCGCCCTGCGGGCCCTGGCCACCGAAGGAATACAGCGAGGCCACATGCAATTGCACGCTCGTCAAGTGGCCATCGCCGCCGGAGCCACGGACGACCTGGTAGAGATCATCGCGGGGCGCCTGGTAGCGGAGGGGAAGATTCGCCTCGACCGAGCCCAGGAGCTGGTGCAAGAGTTGGAAGCTGGAGATGAGGCAACGAGTTGATGAGTAACGAGGCACCAAGTTACCTCATTCCTCATTGCCTCGTTACTCGTTGCCACCGCCTGGTTACCCATTGACCCGCTGGAGGTTTACCTTTGACCATAGACTCTCTGTTGCTGAAGCCAGACCGTGAGGTCGGCATCGCCGGCTATGGGGCTTACGTGCCCCGCTACAGGCTGCCTGCTTCTGAGGTGTCCAGGGTTTGGAAAGAGAGCCAGGAGCCCCCACCTATCCAGGAGAAAGCCGTGCCCGGCCTCGATGAGGACGTGGTCACCATGTCCATCGAGGCGGCTCGCAACGCTCTGAAGCGAGCAGCGATAGAGCCTGGGCTGATCCGCGCGGTGTGGGTGGGTAGTGAGTCCCATCCCTATGCCGTCAAGCCCACCTCGACCATCGTGGCCGAGGCCATTGGAGCCACACCCCATACCCAGGCGGCGGACTGGGAGTTCGCCTGCAAGGCCGGCACCGAGGCTATCCAGGCAGCCATCGGCTTCGTCGGCTCTGGCATGGCGCGCTACGCCCTCTGCATCGGCATGGACTCCTCCCAGGCGCAGCCAGGCGATGCCCTGGAGTACACCACGGGAGCAGGAGGGGCGGCCTACATTATCGGCCCCAGGGAGCAAAGCCTGGCCTACATAGAAGCGTCCTATTCTTATGTCACCGACACGCCAGACTTCTTCCGCCGGCCCGGCCAGCATTATCCCCAGCACGGACACCGCTTCACCGGCGAGCCTGCTTACTTCAAACACACGCAGACTGCGGGACAGCGTCTTATGGAGGAGTTGGGCTACGAGGCGGGAGACTACGCCCACGCCGTCTTTCACCAGCCCAACGCCAAATTCCCCCTCAAAGCGGGCCAGGCCCTGGGCTTCAGCAAGGAACAGTTGAAGGCGGGGCTGCTGGTGTCCGTGACGGGCAACACCTATGCGGGCTCTTCCCTGCTGGGCTTGACGAGCGTTCTCGACCAGGCTACCCCAGGCGATAGAGTGCTGCTGGTTTCCTTCGGCTCTGGCGCTGGCAGCGATGCCTTCTCCCTGGTCGTCACTGACCTCATCGAGGAGAGGAGGCAAAGAGCGCCCCTCACCAGAGACTACATCGCCCGCAAGAAATACATTGACTATGCTGTTTACACGAGGTTCAAGAAGAAGCTGGTGATGCATTGATTCGTGAAACGTGAAGACGTGAAACGTCAAAGAAGAAGGAGGATGATAACGTGAGAGATGTGAGCATCGTTGGTATCGGACAGACTAAAGTGGGAGAACACTGGGATAAGTCGCTGCGCGATTTGGCTGTGGAGTCCCTGCAGGCGGCTATGGCTGACGCAGGGGTCGAGGAGGCTGATGCCCTCTACGTGGGCAACATGCTGGGCGGGGAGTTCGTCGGCCAGGAACACCTGGGAACGCTGATCGCTGACTTCGCGGGGTTGCGGGGCGCCGAGGCTTTCAGGATCGAAGCCGCCTGCTGCTCCGGGGCCGCAGCGTTACGTCAAGGGTATCTCGCCGTAGTCAGCGGCCTACACGACATCGTGGCCGTCAGCGGCGTGGAGAAGATGACCGATGCCCTGGGCTGTGTCACCGCCGCTGGCCTGGCCATGGCGGCCGATGGAGATTACGAGGCCAGCCAGGGCCTATCCCTGGTGGCTATTCACGCCCTCCTGATGCGGCGCTACATGTACGAACACGGGGCCGTCAACGCCGACTTCGCCATGTTCGCCGTCAACGCTCACAGAAACGCGGTGGGCAATCCCTACGCCATGTTCCGCCGCCCCATCTCCAAAGACGCCTTCGAAAAGGCCCGCATGATTGCCGACCCCATCAACCTGCTGGATTCCGCGCCCGTGGCCGACGGCGCAGCCACACTGGTGCTCTGTCCAACGGAGCGAGCCCACGAGTTCAACGAACAGCCTATCAGGGTGGCTGCTTCAGCAGTAGCCACCGATTCCGTCGCCCTGCACGACCGGCGCGATCCCCTCTTTCTGGAATCAGCCTACCTGTCGGCACAGAGAGCTTATCAGCAAGCTGGGGTCAGCCCTGACGACATTGACGTGCTCGAACTGCACGACGCTTTCACCATCATGAGCGCTCTCTCTTTGGAAGCCTGTGGCTTCGCCGAGCGGGGAGAGGGTTACAAACTGGGCCAGAACGGCAACATTTCCATCGAAGGCCCTACCCCCATTTGCACCATGGGCGGCCTGAAGGCGCGGGGCAACCCGGTAGGGGCCACCGGCGTCTACCAGGTCGTGGAGGTGGTCGAGCAATTGCGCGGTCAGGCGGGCCCCAATCAGGTACAAAGTCCTCGTCTGGGCATGGCCCAGAACATCGGGGGCAGCGGGGCCACGGCCATCACGCA
>CAZVCJ010000024.1:5675-16639 GCA_964625745.1 uncultured Anaerolineae bacterium
GTGGGCACAGAATGTCTGGCCTGTGGGGCCAAGCAATTCCCACCCCGTCCCGTGTGCCCGGACTGCAATTCCAAAGAGGTGCGGCCCTTTGCCTTTAGCGGCCAGGGTGAGGTCTACTCCTACTCGACCCTCTTCCAGGCCCCTCTTGGCTACGAGGGATTCATTCCGTACACTGTAGCATTAGTCAAGCTGAAAGAAGGGCCTCTGGTATCGGCCCAATTGACGGACATGGACAACGATGAGGCCCAAGTAGGCATGAAGGTCGAGATGGTCACGCGGAAGCTCAGAGAGTACGGTGAGGATGGGGTGATTGTTTATGGCTATAAGTTCCGTAAGAGTGTCATCGCCGCTGCCAAAACAGAGGAGTAGAGCCCTCGACCAAATCTAACCGAATCTTATCCGTTCCAAGACCAAAGCCACCTGCATCAACCGCACAGGTGGCTTTTTGTGTAGAGAGCTTCTGTGGCTATAAGCTCCGTCAGAGTGTCGTCAACTGGGGTGAAGTCTCCCCACATCGCAACCGACGGCTGATTGGCCGTCTGGTGATCAAGGCGCAGGCCGTGGCTGGTTCTGTCGGTGGCTCATCCTCGAGCGAAGTAAGCCAGCGCCAACCTCACCCTTTCTTCTATCTCCATCTCTTCGGCGGGCAGGGACTGAAGGGCGGCCTGGGCTTCGACCACGCTATAACCCAGGCTGGTGAGGGCGGCGATGACTTCGGCGTCGGCGTCGGTGAGAAAGGGAATCGCCTCTGGGCCGACCTCGACCGCAATCTTGTCCTTGAGGTGAAAGACGATCTTCTTGGCCATCTTGGGACCGATGCCGGGTACTCTGGTCAATGCCATGGCGTCCCCCCGGGCGATGGCCAGGCGCAGCGAATCAGGCGACATGGTGGAGAGCATGGCCAGGGCCACCCTGGGGCCCACCCCCGAAACGCCCAGGAGCAGCTCAAAAAGGGCCAGCTCGTCCTCGCTGCCGCAGCCGTAGAGGGTCAGCTCGTTCTCCCGCACGTGGAGGTGGGTGAAGAGCTCCACCTGGCGGCCCAGCCCCTCCGCAGTTTCCAGGAACGAGGTCGGGACGTAGACCTTGAAGCCGATCCCTCCCACGCCGACGACAAGGTAATCCCTCCCTATGGCCTCGATTCTCCCCTTCAGGTTGGCGATCATCTTCCCTCGATCTCCTCAGCTTGTCTAGCCAGGCTCAGCATCCGAGCAGAGTGGATGTGACAGATGGCCACGGCGATGGCGTCGGCGGCGTCGTCGGGTTGGGGCACGCTGCCCAGCCCCAGCAAAATCTTGACCATTTCCTGCACTTGCTCCTTGGTGGCTCGCCCGTAGCCGACCACCGCCTGCTTGACCTCCAGGGGTGTGTACTCGTGGATTTCGAGTTCAGCGTTAGCCATAGCAAGCAGGGCTACGCCGCGCGCCTGGCCCACGTTCAGCGCGGTGCGGACGTTGCGGCTGAAGAAGAGTTTCTCCACCGCCGCCGCTGTTGGCTGTCGCTTCTGGATGAGGGCCGTCAACTGGCGGTAGATCTCCTGCAGGCGCTGGGGCAGCGATTTGTCCGAAGGAGTGGTTATCACCCCGTAATCCACCAGTCTCAGATCATCACCCTCGCCCCATACCAGGCCGTAGCCAGTGATGGCCGTGCCGGGATCAATCCCCAGGACCAGGTTCTCGTCTTTGCTCATCGGCGGTCTATTCTTGGCAGGATCACCTGAGCACCCTGAGCTCGTCGAAGGGTGCGACTTTGCAAGACCCGCATCCTTCGACAGGCTCAGGATGCTTGTCATAACATCCGAAGTGAGTAGCTACCTGTTTGGCTAGGTTGAGACCCACTCGTCGTATTGGGCCATGATCTCATCGGTGATGTTCAGGTTGGAGGAGACCTGCTGGACGTCTTCCAGCTCCTCCAGGGCATCAATGAGGATCATGGCCTTGATGGTTTCCTTCTCCCCCAGCTCCGCCAGGCTCTTGGGAATCATGGAGATCTCCGCCGAATCCAGGGTGATTCCCTCGTTCTCCAATGATTCCTTGATCCTTTGGAAGTCGCTGGCCAGGGTGAGGACCTCCACCAGGTCGCTTCCGACGATGACATCATCGGCTCCGGCGTCTATGGCCAGCAGCGCCAACTCGTTGGGATCGGAATCGTTGATGGAGATGGTGATGTAGCCTTTGGACTCGAAGAGCCAGGCCACGCAACCGCTCTCGCCCATGTTGCCGCCGTAGCGGGAGAAGGCGCGGCGCACATCGGATACTGCCCGGTTGCGATTGTCCGTCAGCACGTGCACCAGCAACGCCACTCCGTGGGGGCCGTAGCCTTCGTAGTTGACCTCCTCGAGTTCTGCACCCTTTTCGACGCCGGTACCCCGTCTGATGGCTCGCTGGATGTTGTCCTTGGGCATGCTGGCCGCCTTGGCCTTTTCTACAGCCAGGCGCAGCTTGAAGTTCGTAGCGGGGTCGCCGCCCTCCCGCGCCGCTATGACGATCTCACGCCCCAGCTTGGTGAAGAGCTGACCTCGCCTGGCGTCCGCTGCCCCCTTCTTGCGCTTGATCGTTGACCATTTGGAATGTCCTGACATAGCCACACCTCCTTACAAACTCGCCCCTTAGGCGGGGTCGAGAGACTATGTGGTACGCCATAATTATACTACTGGAGGGAAAAAAAAGCTAGCGGAAAAGTGATGCGTGAGGCGTGAAACGTGAAAACGTGAAAACGTGAAACGTGAATTGCTGTTCACGTTTCACTCGTCACGTTTCACGTCTCGGTCGGAGGCGGTGGCTCAAGAATTCGACCATGACGGGTACAAGGGAGATGAAAATGATAGCCAGAATGACCAGGGTGAAGTTGCGCTTGACAAAGGAGATGTTGCCAAAGAAGTAGCCTACGAAAGTGAAGACAGCGACCCACATCACCCCGCCTATGACGTTATAACTGATGAAATGCCAGTAAGTCATCTTCCCAATACCGGCCACAAAGGGCGCAAAGGTGCGGATGATGGGAATGAATCGGGCCAGAATAATGGTCTTGCCCCCGTGCTTCTCGTAGAAACGGTGGGTGCGGTCCAGATATTCTTTATTCAGGAAAGGCACGTCTTCCCTGCTAAACACCTTCGGCCCCACAAAGTGCCCTATCCAGTAGTTCGCGGTATCGCCTCCCACAGCCGCCATGCTGAGGAGGATGAATAACCATACGACGTTCAGCGAGCCGAGGGCGGCGAAGCTGCCTGCGGCGAAGAGCAGGGAATCCCCCGGCAGGATGGGCGTCACCACCAGGCCCGTTTCGAGAAAGATGACGAGAAAAAGGAGCAGATAGGTCCACACGCCGTAAGTTTGGATGATCACGTTCAGGTGTTTGTCGAGATGCAGAACAAGCTCGATGAGGCTTCGGATTAATTCCACGGTTTGTTTCTCCTTGTGTCGTTTTAGTGTAAGCATTCACCCCTCCCTCTCAGGGAGGGGCAGGGGGAGGGTGGATCCCCACAAACAGACAAGATTCCCTGTGAATTCGACTCGTTCTGGTCTACAAATTCCCACCCCCACCCCAGCCCTCCCCCTGCAAGGGGGAGGGAGTTAACCATACGCCTTGACTGCGTCCAGGAAAGCGGCGATGTTGTCCCACGGGATGTCCGGCTCGTCAATGTCGTAGGCGGGACAGAGGATGAGGCCGGCGCGGCCCAGGGTCTCGATGCGGTGCTTGACCTCCCTGCGAATGTCGTCAGGCCGGGCAAAGCTGAAGGTAGTCTGGTGGCCCACCGTGCCCCACAGCGCCAGTCGGGGGCCGAACCGCTGGCGGATGCGAACGGCGTCTATATGATCCGGCTGCAGCGGGTTGATGGCGTTCACGCCGATCTCCATCAGGTCGCCCACGATAGGCTCGAAGTAGCCGTCGCTGTGGTAGAGGACGCGGAGGTCAGGTTTGATGGCCTGGGCTGCCTGGATGATCATGGCCATCCGAGGCTTGAAGAATTCGCGCCAGGTGGCTGGACTGATCATCATCGTCCCCGGTATCCCCACGTCATCGTCCAGGGCCAGCACGTCCACCCCGGCGCGGGCCAGCGTTTCAGCGTTGCGGCGAGCCAGGTCGGCCAGCCGGTCCAGGAGAAAGTGCGCCCAGGCTGGGCGCTTGACCAGGTCTATGAGAAAATTCTCCAGACCGCGCAGCCGCCAGGCCGCTTCGAACAGCTCACCGCCCAGGTGGGGCAGGTTGCCGCCGGCGGCCAGGCCGCGGGCGTGCAGGGCCTGCACCTGGCGGGCCAGAGCCTCGACGCAGTAGGGCGCGCTGACATCGGGAAAGGGGAAGTTTTGCACGTCGTCCAGCGAGCGGGCGCGGGCCAGGGGATTGCGGCGGTCGGGAGCTTCGGGCCGGTAATCCCAGCGGGTGTAGGTTGCCACCTGAGCGGGAGTGCCCAGCCGTGTGTCTGGCTCAAAAGGCCGGGCCAGGCGAGCCAGTTTCTTCTCCTCCGGCGAGAGGGGGAGCTCGACAAACCGCACGTCCACCATATTATCCCGGTACTGACCACGTGGGACCAGGCTGTCGAGGTCCACGTGGTAAAAGCCCAACGCGCAGGGTACGCGGTCCGGTTCGCCGCCATCCAGCGCGGTCAACAATCGTTCGCGAGAGTTCATGTAGATACCTCCGATTGCGCAGAACAGGATTGGCAGAATTTGCGGATCAGAGGAGAAATCCGTAAATCCCGCACATCCTGCTCTAATGCCTGGATTCCCGCAACACCCCCGCCACCAGCAGCGCCCCCACCAGCAGCACGGCGGCGTTGAGATAAAACGGCGTGGCGTGTCCCAGGTTGTCGTACAGCCAGCCGCCCGCCAGCGGACCCAGGGCTGCCCCCAGGAAGTAGGCAAAGGTGTAGAGACCGTAGCTGGTGCCGCGCGTGTCCTGGCCGGCGATGTCGGCGACGAAGGCGCGCTCCGCGGGCACGGAAGCGGTGTAGCCCAGCGACTCGATGGCCCACAGTATCACCAGCGGGATGAGGCTGCGCAGGTGCGGGATCAGCGCCGAGGCTGCTGCCCCCACGATCAGCCCAGCGATCATCGGTATCTTGCGCCCCAGGCGGTCAGCGATGCGCCCCATGCGCGAGGGCAGGAAGGAGCTGATCAAGGCGGCTGGCAGGTAGGCCCATATCAAAGCCGCCACGTCGGCCTGCAACGCATCCTGGAGGAAAACCATCAGCAGCGGCCAGACCATCGCCGATGAAGCGCCGGTGACGCACACGATGCCCATTAGCGCCAGCAGTTGGCCGGAGATGGGGTGGCTCTCAATGGGCTGCGCGACTGCCTGCGGGCGCGTCTCCGGCACGCCTCGCCACCCACTCCACAGCGCCAACAGCGCGGGCACGGTGTAGGCGGCGAAGAGCCAAAACCAGATCTGCCCCCCACCCAGTCCGGTGTCAGCCAGCCCAAACCAGACGAAGAACCCCGCCATGGTGCCGATGATCGCTCCCCGGTTGACTGCTTCGTCAATGGTGCCGAAGTCGTGCCCACGCCCTGTCTCTTCGGCGACGTCGGCCACGATGGTGTAGGCTGAGAGCCAGAGAAAGGCCTGCCCCAGCCCTTGCACAAGACGAGCGACGGTCAGCAGAAAAACCGTATCGGCGAGGCAGAACACGACCATGGCCACGGCATAGCCCAGCAGCCCCAGCAGCAGGAAGGGCCGCCGCCCCCAGCGGTCCAGTGCCCGTCCCAGGAAAGGCCGCACGACGACCGGCACCAGGGACATGGCCGAGAATAACCCACCCACCTCCAGCGCGGTCGCGCCCAGTTCCTTGCCGTAGATGGGCAGCATGAAGGAGAGGATGCCGAAGGGGAAGGACACTAGAAAAATCGCGCGCCAAAGCATACTTAGCGTTCGAGATTGCGATGGCGCTGGCAAGTTGGTCATGGTTCTCCGTCTCTCGATGGAGATGGCGAGTTGCAGACGGGCGTGATAACAAAAGCCCCTGGCTCCACCAGGGACTTGATTTCAACAGTAGCCACCTACCACTAACTACAGGGAGTTTAGAGCGTCGAGCACATTCCGTGCCACGGCAACCGATGATTGGGCCAAGGGAATCGGTCTACCGGTCAGCACATCGTCGTAGTCTGCGCTTGTCCGATTGTCGTACAGCCGGTCTAGATCAAGACCGATTTTCCGACGGGTTCGATCAGGCGATGATCTGAAGTGATTCATGACCGGCCAGTGATCCTGGCCTGTTTGTGTCGGCGTAAATTCTCCTTTATCACGCCCAAAGTTCCGAGCAACGCGGAAGGCGGCGTAGTAAGCACGACTGATGGCCGAGCGTAATGAAGCCTCCTCTGGCCCAGGCGAGTTCGGGTCATGCACCAGTGCATCGGCCAGTGTCAAAAAATCGGCCCAATCGAAACTCATACAAACTCCAGGTTAAAATTGAACTGTCCGTCAACCCGGTCGAGCTGATCCAAGAACCATTCCTCGTCGAGCCTGTTCAGTCGAGCCAGAGCCTCATCAACAGGAAGAGGGGTGCGGATGTAGGCAAACAGTTCCTCTAGGCCCTCCGTTTCGGGGTCGCTGGCAACTTCCAGTGCCACCTGCGGATCAGGCCCAAAGTACTTCTGCAGGTGGACGCGAGCCTCAAGAAGCACCTCAGCGAGTTGTGGGCGAGCGTGCAGGAAACGTTTTACAGCCGCTGCATCGCGGAGGAAATAGATCTCCTCAAGCCGGCGTAAACGCTGGCTTCGTGTGTCCACCAGAGTAACATATTGTACGGCGTGGGGCTTAATGGATTCCCTTTGGATGTCAATGTCTACAGCGTGCTTCATGGTTGATAGTATAGCATACAAGCTACGAGAAGTCAATCCTACGTCCAGAAAATCATCGCTACGCCCACCATCGCCACCATTGTCCCAAAGATAGCTCGTGGGGTGATGCGTTCTTTGAAGACCCAGTGCGACAGTGGCAGCAGGATCACCGGGCTTAACGCCATCAGCGTGGAGGCGATTCCCACCGGAACTAACTGCACCGCCGCCAGCGAGAGCGTCATGCCGATGAAGGGCCCCACTACCGTCCCGGCCAGGATGGCCCATCGGGTACGCCCGATGCGCAATCCCTCGACAGTGGGACGGAGCTGGCCCTGGATCAAGGCCCACAGCCAGATGACAACTGACGCCACCGATAGCCGCATCAGACTCGCCGAGAGTGCAGGAAAGTCACCGGCCATTCCTCGCTTGGACAGGATCAGCCCCAACGCCTGCCCGGACGCGCCGCCGATCCCGCACAGCACACCGATGACGTGGCTCCTGGGGTTGCTGTCCACAGAGCTGGAGTTCCTCTGTTCCGAAACCACCCAGGCAACGCTGCTCACCGTCCCGACGACCGCGCCGATTTCCAGGAGGCTCAGCGTTTCTCCCAAAAAGACCCAGGCCAGCAGCGTACTGATCACCGGCACTAACGTCATCAGCAGCATCGAAAGGCGTGCCCCGATCAGGACAAAGGCCTGGAACAACATCGCATCACCCAGCACCAGCCCGCTGATGGCGGACAATCCCAGCCAGCCCCAGCGGAATGGTTCGGCGTGGATGGGCAACACTTCGCCTTGCCACAACAGATGAGTGATGGCCAGAAAGAAGGCTGCCAGCAGTAGCCGCACCCGGTTGACAAGCTGGGAGCCAACCCGCTTACCGGCAATCGTGAAAAAAAGCGACGTGGCTGCCCAGCACACGGCTGTGGCCAGAGCAACGATTTCACCGAGATAAGCTTGCAAAGCTAAGCCTTCCCTTTGCCCTATTCGTCCCAGATGGGATACTGCTCTGGCGACTCACCCACCGACTCGACCAGGCGGGGATACTCGACGTCGGGGTCGGCGTTCTCGTTGATGGCGTGCACACGCACTTTGAAGCGCCAATCGTCGCCGTAGTCGAAGAGATACATGAACTCTTGCCTTGGCTCCAGATCCAGTTCTTCAAGCGTTGTGATCTGGACGTTGCCTGGGCTCAGTTCATCTTCTTCTGCGAAGTAGTCGTCCCAAAACGCATCCACGTGGGCTTGCATCTCTTCCACCGTCATCCCCTCACCGCCGCCAAAGAGGGCACGCAAGGACTGTTCGCGCTCTTCGGGAGTGGGATCGGGCCATTCTTCCTCTTCGTCTTCGTCGTCTATAGGCTCTCCCCACGGAGTGTAGCCTTCGGGCAGGCAATACTCGCTGCTCTCATCCCACGCCTGGCCGCTCATGAAGAACGAATAGAGGTGATCAGTGTCCCACTCGTAGGCATCCTGGATGGCGAAATGCAAGTCCTCCAGGGTTTGATCGGCGCTCATCTCGATCTTGCGCCACACCCGCCCTGTGCCGGGCAGGGATACGTGAAAAGTGTAAGTTTTCATCAAACTCCCTCCTCTCTGTAAGTCCCCAGATTATAGCACAACGGCGGCGAGTGCACAAACTACCGCGCCCGCCGCCCCGCTTTCTCTACACCGGCCAATGTTGGTCAGATCCGAATGTTATGTCTCCTCTTCTGTGATCTCTTTGAAAGTCAAAGCAACATCCTCAACCACAGCGCGCCACAGCCTGGCCCCTGGCTCGGCGCTGGCATGGGTCGGATCGCCGATCACCCTAGATGTACTCCTTTTGGGTCAACCTCCCAGCTCGACGATCAGTTGGTGTATGCGATCCAGCCCCGCCCGCAGGTAGTCGGGCGGCAGGCCAAAGCTGATGCGCAGGTGGTGATCCAGGCCGAAGTGGTCGCCAGGGACGATGAGCACGCTCTTTTCGCGCATCAACCGCTCCACTAGTTCGGTCGAGTTGACGTCGAGATGGTAGCGGGCGAAGACGATGGCCGCCGCCTGGGGCGGGACGAGGGTGAACGTCTCTTCGTGGCTCTCCAACCACCCATCCAGGATAGGAAAGCCTCGCCGGATGTAGTCTCGCGTTCGCTGGATGAGACGGGGCCGCACCTGGGGAGAGAGGGCGAGGGCTGCCAGCTTGTTGGCCAGCATGGTGGCGCTGATGGTAGTGTATTCGTGGCGAGCCCAGATGTCGTCTACGACGTCCGCTGGCCCTACCACCCAGCCGATACGCAGCCCCGGCAGACCGTAGGCCTTGCTCAGGCTGTTCATGGCCAATACCCTGTCGTATCGTCCCCAGAACGACGGCGTCTCGGCATCGGTCAGGTGCTCCGCTCCGCTGTAGACCTCGTCGGCCAGCAGCCAGGCCCCAACCCGCTCGGCGGCGGCCACGATAGCGTCCATCTCCTCCTGAGTGAGAATGTAGCCCGTGGGGTTGTTCGGATTGCAGACGGCGATGAGCTTCGTCCTCCCCGTGACGGCCTCATTCAACTCGTCCAGGTCGGGAGCCCAGCCCCGCTCTTCTTTCAGATGAAAAGCCCTGACCCGAAAGCCGTAATTGTGGCCGAGGCCCCAGATCTGCATGTAGTTGGGCAGCATCATCACCATCTCGTCGCCAGGTGCGAGAAGGGTTTGGAGGGTGACGAAGTTGGCCTCGGCGCAGCCGACGGTGACCAACACGTTGTCGGGCGTCGCTCCGGGATAGAGGACAGCGATGCGCTCCCGCAGCTCGACGATGCCGTTGGTCTGGGGGTAGTTTAGCTCCGTGGCCAGCAACTCCTCGATCACGACATCGCCCATCAGCTCACGGACGGTGACGGGATGGACACCGCTCTCCGACAGATTGTATTCCACGGCGTTCTCCCATTTGGACATCATGCGTTCCATGTCAAAGGGTTGAAAGGTGATCATGCGATTTCTCTCCTTCAATACCGTAACACTGCCGTCAGCGGCAAATGGTCGGATGCTCCTTTTCTCGTACTCTTGCTGAAGGGGCGAGGGCGCCCGCTGGCTGTCGCCACCAGAGAGTCGCGGAAGATGTCCACACTGTCCAGATCCAGCGTCAGCCCGGATCCAGTCAGTAGGCCACGGCTGGCGACCAACTGGTCGAGCACCTGATAACGGTTAGCGAACTTCTCCCCGCTGCTGAGGCTGTCCAGGAAGTAAGTCCCCACCTGTTGTTGCGGCAGAAACTTCCAGGTGGTGTTGAACAGGAACACCTCCTGGCCTCGGTAGTCGGCGGTTTCCGTTTCAAAGCCGTCAATGTCGTTCGTTCTGCCGATCACGCGATCCAGATCGTTGGAGGCTCGCAGGTGATCCACCACGCTCCGATCGCTCGGTTCGTCGTTCAAGTCGCCCACGACGATCACCTTTGCTTCCCACGTTCGCCTCACGGTGTCCAGGTCGTTTTGAGCCCGCAACTGTTCGTACACCTCAGGCTCGACCTTCACGTGGGATTCCACCAGGTAGGCAACGTGTTCGGCCACGGCGCAGCGCAGCGGCTCAGAGCGGTACCTTCCCAATCCTCGGGACGGCCAGTGACCAGCGATGACCACCAGCTTTTCGCCCGTCTCGTTGACCTCGAACACGACCTCGAAAATGTCGCGGGTGCGATACCGCAGGTGAACGAGGTGAGTGGCCTTGGCTCTAACCGAGAGTTTTCGCTCGTCGTAGGCCATGGCTACGTCAATACCGCGCAGGTCGCTGGTCCCAGCCGGGTCCTCGACCACTTTCAGGTGAGGGTTTCCCATCTCGGCGATGAGCTCCGCCAGCAGCGCGTCTTTCTCGATCTCCGCCACGGCCAGCAGCTCCGGCCCGGCGCCATCGTGCAGGGCGTTCAGCACCTGGGCCAGGTTGGCCTTTTTGGCCTCGAACACCTCTTCTGTCCAGCCCGCCTCCGCCGTGTAGTCGAAGTCCTTGGAGATCGGGTCGTCGTCCGTGTCGAAGAAGTTCTGCAGATTCCACCAAGCGATGTTGATTGTTCCCATGATTTGTTACTCCTTTCTAATTTGACTAGAATTTCCCGCCGGAGGACTTGACAAGACCTGACGGGTGGCTTCGTGGGCCTTTGGATCACGAAATCCCTTTCGCGCAATTTCGTGCCCTTCGCGATCCAAATGCCCACGACAACACTACTGATCCAGCAAGTCAAACGC
>CAZVCJ010000024.1:16739-34329 GCA_964625745.1 uncultured Anaerolineae bacterium
GCCCTTCGCGATCCAAATGCCCACGACAACACTACTGATCCAGCAAGTCAAACGCGGTCTCGACGTACAGCGACGCGTGTGTCTCTGGGGCCAGGTGACTTCCTTCGAGAACCCGCACCTGCAATCCACGGACCTTATGGAAGTCGCGCCTCTTGTATTCCTCCAGGAATGTCTCTATGTCGCCTGGATGCTGGCAGGCCGGAAACACATCTCGCCAGCGAACGAGGCCATCTCTTTCTCCGAATAGAATCACCACTTTCCCGTCGTACCCGTAATCCTCGCCAGTGACTTTTTCACTGGCCCAGCGTATATCATTGATCACTCTCTTCAATGACTTGCTTCTCAGCAGATCGCAGAACAGCCCCGCCAGAACGTCGTATCCTATGGCCAGCGCTCTGGCAATGCTCCGATCCAACCTGGGCAAAACATTCCAGGAAATGCGTTGGCACTCCAGCACGAAACTCCAAAGGAGCTCAGAGGGTGAACGTTCCACAAGCCCTGCTGGACAGAGACAAACGACTTGCTGAAATAGATCGGGATCCTTCTCAGCAGCCTGCATGGCCTCTGCTCCGCCGTGGGACCAACCAAATATGGTCACTCCGAAGGAGGGGAGATCGGCCGCTTCCTGGCCTTCACCGCCGAAGAACTCCTCGCCGGCCTTCCTTCGAACTATCTTGACCAAGGCTTCTGCCCTTGCTGCGTCTCCCCCTCTGGGAGGATTGATGTCTATGGCCCACAGCACCTTTGACGAGCTAAGAGTTACAATTGCGGCTATCAAGTTCCTGGCGGCAGCACCCCTCTGGCCGTGCCCAGGGACGTACACATTCAGATTCCCATCCAGCGCCCTGTCTCTGGCGTTCGCTATTCGCTGGCTTTCGGGTCTGGCATCAACCTCATAAAGTGTGTAGCCTGTTCTCTCTCCATCAATCTCCACCTCACTCTGTTCCCGTTTCCCGCCGAGCTTAGGTTGAGCATTCCCTTTTCTCATTGTTCCCCATCTCTATTACAGGACGTGCAGCCATGGATGACCGCTAGAGTTCAAACCGGGTTGTAGGGGCCAGGTTGTCTCGCCCATTGGACAGGGAAACCCTTCCCGGCTGAGCATAGTATAGCAGACTTTGGCTCGTTTGGCAACAGCGGACAAGCCACCCTCGGGCCGCCAAGAACGCACCCGGGGACGAGTGCCAGAGCCTTATGTCAAAACTTCAGCCCTTATGGATATTGACAATTGGAGGCATTATGATATAATCAGATTCAGTCAGAAAACCCTGGTTTCTCTCTAAACGCTGGAGGGCATTATGGTGAACAGTCGAATCCTTCGGGATCTGGCCGATAGGATCGTGAGCGATAATGCCGTGCTTTTCCTCGGCTCCGAACTCTTCGCCGGCCTCCCTGGCAAGAGGGGAATCGCCAGGGCCCTGGCCGAGAGATTCGAGTACGGCAAGGACGACTACTCCCTCCCTACCGTGGCCCGCGACTACGAGGTTCTGCACGGCCGCCACGCTCTCACCGAGTTCCTCAAAAACGTTTTGAACGCCCCCCAGCTCTCACCCACCCGCGTCCACCAGCTCGTCGCCGACCTCTCCAGGCCCTTCACCAAGATCATCACCACCAACTACGACCGTCTCCTGGAGCAAGCCCTCAGGCGAGTTCGGAAGGGGTTCGTGCTCATCGTCCGCGACTCCGATGTCCCCTACTTCGACGAGACCAGGATCATCCTCATCAAGATGCAGGGCTGCATCACCCAGCCCGATTCGCTGGTCATCACCGAGGACGACTACGAGGAGTTCCTGGTCAGGCTCCCCACCCTTTCGGACGTGATCAGGGCCCTCTTCGCCACCAAAACCCTCATCTTCATCGGCTACGACCTGGAAGACCGTGGCTTCAAGCGGCTTTACGCCAACGTTACTCGCGGCGTCGGCGTTCATCGGCGAAGGGCCTACGCCATCTCCGAGCGGGACCTGACCCCCGTGGATGTGAAATTCTGGCGCGAAAAAGGGATCGAGGTCGTCCAGGGGAAGGTGGTGGGCTTCCTCGAGGAGCTGATGGCGGAGATCAACCGCAGCGGCCCGGTCGAGGAGGTAGAGGAGGTCGTCCCCATACCCGATCAGCCCTACAAGTTCCTCGATTCCTTCGAGACGGAGGATGCAGGCATCTTCTTCGGGCGGCAGGAGGACAGCCACCGCCTGGCCGACAAAATCCTCTCCCATCGGCTGGTCGTCCTCTACGGTGGATCGGGCACGGGCAAGACCTCGCTCATCAGGGCGGGAGTGGCGCCCATCCTCGCCCGGCGAGGCTGCCTCCCCGTCGTCGTCAGGCCAGCCGATGGCCCCGCGCTGGCCACCAGGCGCGAGCTGCGGGAGAAGCTGGAGGGGCTTCCCGATCTCACGACCGATCTTCCCACATTCCTGCAGGCGGCGGAGCGGGCCACCGACAAGCTCATCGTGGTCTTCCTCGACCAGTTCGAGGAGTTCTTCCTGAGATTCGGCGACGAGAGCCGCGCCAGCTTCATCGCCGAGCTGGCCCGCTGTCATCAAAGCGAGGCCCTTGACACCAGGTTCATCCTCTCCATCAGGGAGGATTTCTTCGTCAGGTTGCACGAGTTCGAGGGAGAGCTATCAACGATCTTCGACAGCCGCTACCGGCTGGAGAGGTTGACCAGGGAGAACGCCAGGGATGCCATCGTCGAGCCGGTGAAGCTTTTCGACGTCGCCTACGAGGAGCGGCTGGTGGAGAGGTTGCTGGACGACCTCTACGAGGAGGGGGTGGGGCCGCCGCAGCTCCAGATCGTCTGCGACAGGCTGTACCGCCAGTTCGGCCAGGCGGGGCAGACTATCGCCCTGGCGGATTACGAGGAGCTGGGCGGAGCAAAGGAGATCCTGGCAGGCTACCTAGATTCCGTCCTGGCCGGGTACGAGGGCCAGGAGCTGGAGGTCGCCCAGGGGATACTGATGACTCTGGTTACCTCGCAGGAGACAAAGGCTCTGGTAAGTTTTGACACCATCGTGGCTGAGGTGGGAAGGGGCAGGGAGGCCGTAGAGGCAACCCTACGTAGTCTGATTGATCAACGGTTGGTGAGGGGAGTTCGGTCGAGCGAGTATTACGAGCTGACCCACGATTACCTGGTCGAGGGGATCAAGGGGTGGATCAGCGAGGACGCGAAGAGGGTCAAGGAAGCGAGGGAGATGCTCTCGCGTGCGCTGGCCGACTGGCGTAGCAGCCGCGTGCTGATTGATCTGATGAAGCTGCAGAGGATAGATGCCCAGCGAGAGCGGCTGGCCTTCGGGCGGGCGGAGAGCGAGCTGTTGCTGCGCAGTGCAGCCTGTTACGAGTACGAGATGGACTACTGGCTGAGCCGCGTGCCTGAGGTGGACGACCAGGTGGCCTGTCTGGCCGATGTGCTGGCGCCTGAGTACCGCCCTGAGGACAGGATTCACGTCGTGCGCTCCCTTAGCCGGATCAAAACCGACCAGGTCGGGCGGATACTACTGCGGGTGGCTCTGGAGGACGCCGACGCCCAGGTTCGGCAGGCCGCCGCAGTGAGCCTGGCTCGCACGGGCGTGGGGGAGTCAATTGAAGAGCTGGCGCAAGTCGCCTGGCAGGCCGGGGGGGAACAGCGGGCGAGAGCTGTGGAGAGCCTGGCCTGGGTGTGGGATACCAACGCGACGCTGCTGCCGGATCTGGGCTGGTCTCTGTACGAGAAGGTCGCCCGCCGGGTGTCGCGCATCCGTCTGAGCCGAGCGCGAGGCTCGATTCAGTCTGCCGCCGTGGGCGGGGCTGTAGGCGGGGCCGCCGGGTTTGCGTTAGGGTTAGCGCCGGCATTTTGCCTTAACATTGTGCAGATGGAAGAGTATAATGTGGTCTCAGGTTTACTTATTGCTCCCATTGCCGTTGTAATCTTTGGTGTTTTGGGCCTGGTGGCGGGTGCTGGCGTGGCCTCAGGGATAAGCATAGGGCAAGCTCTGGGTCCTGGGCGACGAGTGTTAGCGCCCACGTCAGGCGGGGCTGTGGGGGGAGCTATTGGCTTCGCAGCAGGGTTGGGGCTTTACGCGCTGGCTTCTACGCGGTCCCCCTCGACTGTCATGCCACCCGCTGCCCTGGCAGGCGCGCTGCTGGCAGGTGGCATAGCCGTCGCGGCAGGGATAAGCAGGTCGCCCTGGGCCAAATTGGGGGGCGGGGCAGTGGGCGGCACCCTGGGCTTTGGTTTGCTGGCGGTGAGAGGGATCATACCAGAAGTGAATCTCGTCCTTTCGCTGGCCGCCGGGCCGATCATCGGGCTGGCCATCGCCTGCGGCATCGCCCGGGGCGAGGTGCCTGTAATCAGGCCCGAGGCAAAGAGGTAAGGACGTGGTTACCGCGTCCATAAAGCGAGGTGGACCATGGCGGCCAAACGCATGGCGCAGGTTATTTGTCTGGTGCTGTTGGCTTTGACTGTGGGGAGCTGCAGACGTACGCCGACTCCAACCCCAACCCCGACGGACACACCGATACCGACGACGGGCACTCCAACACCGGCGGTGGATACGCCGACTCCCACGCCTACGGTGGTTACCCCGACTCCCACGCCGATAGTAGACACGCCGACTCCCACGCCTACGGTGGTTACCCCGACTCCCACGCCGATAGTAGACACGCCGACTCCCACGCCTGTTCGTGCGGTTGATCTTTGGGCCGAACGTTACCTGGTACAGTGCCGCCATCCGGGCGAGGCCGAGAAAGAGGTGCCGCTCGATCAGCATGAGCCAGTGGATACTGACGATGAGATCAACACCGACGAAACCGGCAAAGGCATCTTGACCTTCCCCGACTTCTTGAGAGTGGAGATCTTTTGCCAGACAGGGCTGCAGGTGAAGGCAGTGCCCGACCCCGATGCCCCTCTCATCGTGAAACTTTACCTCGCTTTAGGGACCACGCTGCAGAAGCTGCAAGAGCAAGCAGGGAAGCAGGTAGTCGTCATCACCGAGACCGACTGGGCGACGATCACCAGCGTATCCACAGAGTATCTGATCTCTGTGGACGAAGATAAGGGCACCTCGGTGGTCGTGTACGAAGGGAAGGCGGAGGTGAGAGCTCAGCAGCGGACAGTAACCCTCCAGGCTGGCCAGGCAACCTACGTGGAACCTGGTGAGGCGCCCCGGCTTCCCAACGACGTTGATATGGCGGTGGTGGATGACTGGGTGAGCAGCGCCCGCGCGGCTGAGGACGTGGGGTCTCTCAAGCCGCGTATCTTCCCCTCGGCAGACGCCTCGGCCCCCACCAGCACACCTACAGCGACCCGCACGCCGACAGCGACGCCTACCCCCAGGCCAGCGGATGTGCGTCTGATCTCCGCCCTGGAGATCTCCAACCTCAGCCTGTTCGTTGAAGAGAGTGTAAAGGCGACTTTTAAGGTGCGCAACTACGGAGAGCAAACCTTCGCCGCCAGGTACTTCGGCGTCAAAGGTCGAGGCCCTGACGGTTCCACACAGGACTTCCCATGGACAGAGAACGTTTCGATAGCTCCTGGAGCTGAGTACACCTACTCAAGAGGTAGGAGCTTCTCAGCCCCCGGCGAGTACTGGTTCACGCCGAACTACAGCCCGGATGGCACCAAATGGCTCGATATAACCTGGCCCGATGGCCGAACCAGTTATGTAGAAAACGTCGCCGTCGTCGTGCAGGACAACCCACCGGTGGTGGAGGGGGTATACGTAGAGCCGGCAACCATCTATCAGAGGGATGAGTTTTGGATAAAACTGACTGCCAGCGACGATTTCGGCCTGCAATCCATAAGGTGGCGGATCGAGGGCACGGAGGATGCGTACTTCGACAATGGCGATGAGGCTAACTGTGGCGGGATAACGTGGTGTGAGCTAAACTGGAGCCTGAAATGGGCCGGCAAAGGTGGCCAGTTCGTCATCCACGCTCAAGCCCTCGATACGGCTGGCCAGTTGTCCAGCATTGGTAGCACGACGATAAACGTGCTGAGCCCTGCAGACCTGACCGTGCAAAGCATAGATGGCATTGACGTAAGTTGTGTTAGCGGAAGCTGTACAACTACGGTGGTTTTCACAATTGCCAACGTTGGAACGGCCTCCGCTGGCTCGTTCAAGGTGCTCATCAAGGCCGACCCGACACTGGGGCAACAAAGGGCTGTAGGCATCAATGGTCTTGCGGCTGGCGAGACAATGACGCTCCAGGAGTCTCTGCCTTCAGGTGGCAACTGCTACGACCCCAATTGCACTGTGTGCATCACTGTGAATTCAGGAGGATATGTGGTCGAATCCAACGACGCAAACAACGAGTTGTGCGAGACTCGGCCTGGATAATCAGTCGGCCTGTCATGTGACGAAAGGAATTTGCTCATTGAGCAACGATGACCTCATAGAACCGCAGGAGGTGGATCATGGCTGCCAAACGCATGGCGCAAGTTGTCTATCTGGTGTCGTTAGCTCTGGTTGCAGCGGCCTGTACAGCAACCATACGAACTCCCACGCCTGGTCCTGTGGTCAAGCTCTGGGGCGAGCGTGGTCAGGTACACTTGCAGCATCCGGATGGGCCTATCATAGCGACGTCTGTGTACCAGCCTGAGCTGGTGCATACTGGCGATGAGATCACCATCGGCGATGAGAGCTTAGGCATCCTGACCGTCGCTGAATTCTTGAGGGTGGAAGCGTTTAGTAAGGCTCGACTGCGGGTGAACACAGTTCCTGACCCCGATGGTTCTCCCACCGTGAAGCTTTATCTCGTCTCAGGGACAATGCTTCAGGAGCTGCAGCGTCAGGTGGATCAGCAAGTGGATGTGACCATGGAGACATACTGGGTGACGATCCGGGCCGTATCCACGGCATGTCTGGTCTCCGTGGATGACCATGAGGGTACCTGGGTAGTGGTGTTCTACGGTGAGGCAGAAGTGGAGGCCCAGGGGCACACAGCGGTTGTCCGCACTGGCCAAGCGACGTGGGTAGAACCCTACAAGGAGCCCCGGCCTCCCTTTGATGTCAGTGTGACAGCGGTAGATGCCTGGGCAAATAGAGCACGTCAGGTTGAGGAAGAAGTGGAATCTATCCAGCAAGTTATCGCCGCATCCTTGACACCCACACCAACCCCCACAAGCACGCCGACTCCGACTCCAATGCCGACCCCCACTCCGACATCCACTCCGACGTCCACTCCGACAGCGACGCCAACTCTCATACCAGGGAAGGCTCATTTGATTTCTGACCTGCAGATATCCAACCTCAGTCCGCTCGTTGGGGAGAGTGTAGAGGCGACTTTCAAGGTGAGGAACTACGGGGAGCAAGCCTTCAAAGCCGCAAAGCTCCTGGTCAAAGGTCAAGGCCCTGATGGTTCCATACAGGACTTCCGTCCGAGAGAGGACTTCTCACTGGCTCCTGGTGCCGAAGATACCTATTCAGAGTCCAGGAGCTTCTCCTCCTCTGGCCGGCACTGGTTTACGCCGTACTACAGCCCGGATGGCGTCAGTTGGAATGATATAACCTGGCCCGATGGCCGAACTAGCTACGTGTACATCAACGTCGTCCCGGATTACCCACCGCAGGTGACGGTATCCGTAAAGCCGGCAACGATCTACAGAGAGGCTGAGTTGGGGATACGAGTGACTGCCAGCGATGACATCGGCCTGGAATCCATTCGATGGTGGAGCGAGGGCACAGGAGATGAGTCCCTGGATAGCGGAGGGGAGTTTGTCTACGATGGAGGGGTAACATCATTTGATAAAAGCTGGTCCCAGAAATGGACGGGCAAGAAGGGCAAGTTCACTATCCACGCTCAAGCCCGCGATTCGGCCAGTCAGCTATCCAGCGTAGTGAGCGCGGCGATAACCGTGCTGCCCACAGAAAAGTTCTCCCTCTTGAGCGGTGGCGAGCCTTTCAATGATGCATTGGTGCAAGTAGCCATGGGATTGGCCCTCAACTGGCCCGCACTCCGAGAAGAAGTTGGGGAAGTGGTGTTAGTGGATTTCGACTCGGAAGAGACCCTGGCTGATCCCAAGGAAGCAGAATACAACCCGAACCTGGCGAGAAGTCTACTGGCCCAAACCGGCCACGAGCGCTTTGATGCAGTGATACTGTATGACTCGGGCGATGAACCGGCTACTGAACTGGCTGAAGCGGTAGCCAACGACCTTAACGCGGTGAACATCAGCGCCGCGCGCCGTGGAATCGCCTCGGCCAATGCTCGTACTCGCTTTGCTGATATGATTGCCGCTGGCGAAAGCGGTTTCCTCATTGAGCGACGGAAATGAAAGAGGGTGGCTTTTAAGATGCAGATTCCACTTGAACTGATCGAGCAAATCAGAAAGGGCAACGTCGTCCTCTTCTGCGGGGCGGGCATATCCATGGGCCCTGGAGGCCTGCCCAGCGGCTGGCAGTTGACCCAGGAGCTGGCCGAGCGAGCGGGACTGGGAGACGTGAGCGGGATGGGGCTGCCTGAGGTGGCCCAGGCTTACGAGTTGGAGTTGGGCCACCAGAGCCTCATCCAGTACGTGATCAACCGCATTGACGACCCAAAATACTCGCCGCTGCGCACCCACCAGCTCATCGCTGCCCTGCCCTTCAACAAGGTCATCACCACCAACTGGGACAACCTGTTCGAAGAGGCCCTGCGCCAGGCTCGCAAACCTTTTGTCAAGGCGGTGCGAGATGCCGACATCGCCTTCGCCGACGAGGAGAAGGTGCTGCTCATCAAGCTGCACGGCTCCATTGAGCAGAAGGACACCATCGTCATCACCGGCGATGATTACTACGACGTCTTCTACCGCCTGCCTGAGATCGCCAAGGTGGTCGGCGCCTACTTCGCCACCAGAACCCTCCTCTTTCTGGGCTTCGGCCTGGCCGACGAGGACTTCAAGCGGCTCTATCACGAGGTGGTGCGCCACCTCGGTCGCCACAAGCGCCGGGCATACGCCGTGCAGCTCCGCCCCCGCGAGCTAGACGTCAAGTACTGGGAGCAAAAGAACGTCCAGGTCGTTGATTGCGACGCGACGGAGTTCTTGGAGGAAATCGAGAAACGACTGTTTGGCGACATTCCGTCGCAGTAGCAAAGGGATTCGCTATGACATTGCCGTCCGATATCAAGGTGACATCAGAGATACTCTGGCAAGGGACGCTCATGTTTGCACTGATTGACTTGGGGTTTGTCCTCCTCTTGGCTTGGCGCATCAAGCGAACGAGATTTCGGCAACTCAAATGGGCACTGGTAATAGCTACGGCGATTGTCTGGAGTATGATCTGGACGTGGGCATTGGGTAACTTCTGGGATTCCGTCTACCGCCACTTATTTCCAGACTGGACGCGCCCATTCCTTCCGCCTTTCTTCGGTCTGCTTTATGCTGTCGTGGCGTTCGTCTTTTGGTGGGGTGCTTTGCATGTTTCAGGTAACCCGGTCGTGGGATTCTGTCTCTTCGGCGGCCTATGGGGTATGGTCACTCACGTGTGGGCGGTTTATAGGGGGATAGTGGATAAGCCACCGATGTTGCAGGGAGCCAGCCCAGTGGCGGCAGTCGTTATCGCAGTATTTGAGTTCATGTTCTACTGGTGCATCATCATCAGCATCGCTTGGCTGCTATGGCGCGGCTGGCAATGGTCAAAGAGTCTAGTCCAAGGACGGTCACAGGCCGTTTAAGTGTCCACCGAAGTTTCGCCTCAAACCGACAACTCAAAGGCTGTCATTCTGAGCGACTGACGGAAATTGTTTTTTGCCCTGCCGAGAGATCAGATTCTGGTCTAACGTAGGAGGCCAGGTGAGGGAAACACCTTTCGCTGAGCTGGCCAGCCTGGGCGAACAGTTGGAGAGAACGACCAGCCGTCTGGAGCTGGCCGGTTTGCTGGCTGAGTTCTTGCAGAAGCTAGACCCCGCGGAGATTCCGGCCGGCGTGCGCCTGACCATCGGCCAGGTGTTTCCTGAATGGGACGGGCGGGCCCTCAACCTGAGCTGGAAGGCGGCCATGAAGGTGGTGGGCGAATTGGCCAGCCCCACGGCTGCTGATCGAGAGGCCATCTTCTCCGAGGCGGAGGACACGGGAGAGGCGGTGCGGCTGCTGCTGGAGCGGGCCCTTCGACAGGGCTCAGGACAGGCCCGGTCTGAGCCGCCCCAGCCTCCGCCTCTCACCATCCTGGACGTGTATCGAGCCTTTGAGGAGATCACCGCTGCCACAGGGCCAGGTTCGCGCAAGAGAAAAGAGGAGCTCTTGCGGGGTTTGCTGCTACGAGCCACGCCCGTGGAAGCTAAGTACATCGTCAAGGATGTGCTGGCCGAGATGCGCCACGGAGTGGGCGAAGGGATCATGCTGGAGGCCATCGCCCAGGCTGCGGGGGTCAAACCCAAATTGGTCCGTCGGGCCAACATGCTTTGGGGTGACCTGGGCGAGGTAGCCCTGGCAGCTCTGACCCAGGGGGAGGCGGCATTGAAGCAGGCCACGGTGCGCCTCTTCCGCCCCCTCAAGCCCATGCTGGCCCAGACCGCTGAGGATCTCGCCGAAGCCTTCGAGCGCTACCAGGGCAGGGTGGCTCTGGAGTACAAGCTCGATGGAGCGCGGGTGCAGATCCACAAGTGGGGCGATGAGGTCAAAATCTACTCCCGTCAACTCTCCGACGTGACGGCCAGCCTGCCGGACGTGGTGGAAGAGATCAAGACAGGGTTGAAAGCTAACGAGGCCATCGTGGAAGGCGAGGCCGTTGCCGTTGACGCCCAGGGCCGTCCTCTCCCCTTCCAGCACCTGATGCGCCGCTTCCGCAGGGTGCACGACGTGGCAGCTATGGTACAGGAGATACCCCTTCAGCTTCACCTCTTCGACCTTCTCTACGTTGACGGCCGCGATCTGATAGACACGGCTTGCGAAAACCGCTGGCAAGCTCTGGAGGAAATCGTCGGCACCCTCAATCTGGTGTCCCGCTTGATTCCTGAGACGGTGGAGGAGGGCGAGGGGTTCGCTGAAGAGGCTTATCGAGCCGGGCACGAGGGTGTGATGGCCAAAGACCTGGCCAGCAGCTACAGGCCAGGGATGCGGGGCAAAGCCTGGCTAAAGCTGAAGCACGTCCTCAGCCTGGATTTGGTTATCGTCGCTGCCGACTGGGGCTACGGGCGGCGTCACGGCTGGCTCTCCAATTATCACCTGGCCGTTCGTGACGAGGGGACAGGGGAGTACCTGGAGGTGGGCAAGACCTTCAAAGGCCCCACCGACGAGGAGTTCCAGGAGATGACCCAGCGGCTCCTGGCCCTGGAACGTTCCCGCCGTGGTGGCACCGTCTTCGTCGAGCCACGGGTGGTGGTCGAGGTGCTATTCAACGAGCTCCAAGAGAGCTCCCAGTACAAATCCGGCCTGGCCCTGCGCTTCGCCCGCATCACCCGCGTCCGAGAGGACAAAAGCCCTGCCGAAACCGATACCATTCAGACCTTGCGCCAGCTCTACGAAAAACAGTTCGAGTACAAAGGGCGGCGTGAAACGGCAAACGTGAAACGTAAAACGTGAGATTTGCGCAACACGTTTCACGTTTCACGTTTTAGTTTGAGGATAGGAGGACGATGGACCGTAGACCAATCATCGCTATCACCATGGGGGATGCGGCAGGGGTGGGGCCGGAGATCGTGGTCAAGGTCCTGGCCCTTGAGGAAATGTACGCCCTCTGCCGACCACTGGTCGTGGGAGATGCGGGCGTCCTGGCCCGGGCCAGGCAGATGCTGGGTCTGCGCGTGGGCTTGCATCCCATCGCCGACGTGGTTGGCGGTCGCTTCGAGCCGGGAAGCATTGACGTGCTGGACCTGGCCAACATTGACCTCGCCAGGTTGAAGGTGGGGGAGGTTTCCTCCATGGCTGGCAAGGCGGCGGTGGAATATGTGCTGAAGGCAGGCGAGTTGGCTTTGGCCAGTGAGGTCCAGGGCATAGCCACTGCTCCTCTCAACAAAGAAGCCATGCAGTTGGGCGGCTACGACTACATCGGCCACACGGAGATCCTGGCCGACCTGACCGGAGCTTCGCGCTGCACGACCATGCTCATCAGCGGCTCTTTGCGAGTGGTACACGTCACCCGACACCTTCCCCTGCGCCAGGTGGCCGAATCTATCACCAGGGAGCACGTGTTGGAGACCATCCTGCTCACCGCCGAGGGCCTGTCAGCGATGGGCGTCGTCGAGCCGCGCCTGGGCGTGGCTGCCTTGAACCCGCACGGTGGGGAAGGGGGGCTTTTGGGGCGCGAGGAGATCGAGGAGATCGGCCCGGCGGTGGAGGCGGCTCAGGCCAGGGGGATTGACGCCAGGGGGCCGTACCCGGCGGACTCCATCTTTTTCCGAGCCATCGCCGGGGAGTTTGACGTAGTGGTGGCTATGTACCACGACCAGGGGCACATCCCGGTGAAGACTCATGGCTTCGAAAGTAGCGTGACGGTGACGCTGGGACTGCCCATCGTGCGCACCTCGGTGGATCATGGAACGGCCTTCGACATCGCCTGGCAGGGTATCGCCAACTCCCGGAGCCTCGTCGAGGCCATCAAGCTGGCGACCGAGATGGCGAGGAGGGTCGCAATTTGATGAACCAATGCGACGTCATCTTCTGCGCGCCAGCCACTCAACGACTCCCAGGGCAAAACGCTGGTTGTCTCCCACGTTGATGTCCGAAGCAAACGCGGCCCTGCACCCGACGGCGATGACCCGGCCCTTCGGCAAGCTCAGGACAGGGCCCTGACTTGCCTCAGCAGCCACCGCTATCGGCGGTTTCTGCTTGTAGTAATCATTGTGGGCATCTTTCTCACCCGTCACGAGGATCGTGACTTTCGGGTCATTCGGGTTGATGGGGGTGACACTGAAATCGCCGTCGTCGAATACGACTCTCCGCACCCCAGCGGTCGTCGGATGAGTGTGGATTTGCTCAGTGAAGCGACGGCCTTCCCCGGCTTCATTCTCTGGGTCCTGGATACCGCTGTCATCTACTCTGATGCCCGCCACAGACACCAACACCGCATTGGCTGCCTCCCGCCAGCCCTGCCCCGAGGGGTTGTGCGCGGAGCCCCAGAGAATGTGAAGGAACAAAGCTCCGCCGCCTGCCTGGATCCAATCCTTCAGGAGCGAACCCTCACCGGCTCCTAAGTCGGCGCGGTTGCAGAATAGGATGACCCCATATTGTGACACAACGTCTGGGGTCAATAGCCCCTCCAGGGCATCCACGGTAAATCCAGCGCTCTGTAGGGTATCAACCAGGCCGTCAAGGCTTTCATCCATTCCAATGATCAGAACGTTGTCATAGGTGCCAACGGAGATAGATAGCTGGGGCGGTGAAAGGGGTATTGGTGTGAGCTCTACTGTCGTTGGCGCGGCTGTGACCACTCTCTCAACCACCCGTGTAACCTCAACGGTCTCACGGATCACTTCGGCTGTCGGCCTGGGAGCACACCCCGCCAGAACTGAGACAGCTACCATTAACAGCAGTGCTACTGAGGTTGCGACCCTGTTAGTGTGTTGCATGTTATTCCCTCTCAAACTCCTGCAGCGCCCGTGTCTGGGCCAACAGGTTTTCGTGCGGTGTCCCGTCTGGAACTTCACAACCCGCACCACTGATAATGCGTCTGCCACCCCAGCGCAGACAGTGCATCGTCGCCTCCCGAACTTGCTCAGGTGTGCCCTGCAACATGATGGCGACAGGGTCAAAGTTGCCACAGATCACCGGATAGTCACCCAGCGTTTCGGCAGCCAAGCGGATATCCACCATCCAGTCAAGATCAATGATGTCAGCGCCGTTCTGGGCCATCAGGGGTAGTACGTGGGTCGTATCGCCGCAGATGTGCAACCGGGCCAGTGCACCCATTTCGTGTACGGCGGCGAAGATCCGCTGTTCATAGGGCAACGCAAACTCCTGGTACATTGGGGGTGAGATCTGCGATGCGATGGCGTCGCCTAATCCAATGATGTCGGCACCTGCTTCGATCTGGGCCCGGGCGAAGGTGATTGCAACCTCGGTGCATATTTCCAGTAGATCGTGCAGCCACCTGGGGCGGTCGTAGAGATCCAACATCAGGGCAGTATCGCCACGCAAGTCGGCTGCCTCCGCCAATGCACCTTCCACCCAGCCCATAACTGGCACCTCTCCGCCGACCTGCCCTCGCAGGTAATGCACGGCTGCCAGCCGGTCGCTCATTCGACGCCCCGTACTGGGATCGGGTGGCTTGAGCTTGTTCAAGCCAGCAGGTTCGCTCAACAAAGGCGCTTTGCGCATCGGCAGGTTGTCCTCGGGGAATTCGACTTCCAGGCCAAAATCAACGGCCTCGCGATAGGGATCGGATATCGCCTGCACAATGTCCAGGGAAAAGTCCTGTTGCACAGCGAGATTGGCTGCACATAGCACTCGGTAGTCCAGGTAATAGCGTGAAAGCGGCTGGCCGACGTAGTGCGCTGCAAATGTCATCATAATGTCGAAGTTGGGAGGACGATCGACCGTCTCCCCACGCAGACGTCTCATCGCGCGTTGGTACGAATTCATACGCGAACCTCTTTGACTGGAACCCCTTCGTTTGGCTGCTGGGCATACTATACCATATTTCAGGCTATTTGGCAACAGCAAGAAGCCGCCACGCCTGTCTTGACATAGGTGGCTTTTTGTATTATACTTTCCCATAAGTTCAGCCGAAGTCCTCGCCGGAGGCTTGTGCTCCAGGCCATTCCTCCACACACAAAAGGAGGTCAAA
The DNA here is from genome assembly GCA_964625745.1 of uncultured Anaerolineae bacterium. Taxonomy (GTDB): domain Bacteria; phylum Chloroflexota; class Anaerolineae; order VGOG01; family VGOG01; genus CAZVCJ01. Next base: position 31,412 of record CAZVCJ010000024.1, read on the forward strand.
AAAATGAAAACCCCATTAGCCAAAGTTCTAATCGTAGTCTTGCTGGTGTCCCAACTCGTGGTGGGCATTGGCACGGCTGAGGCAGCGGGAACCTCGTGTACCTATTATACCGTGCGCTGGGGCGACACTCTCTACTCCATCGCCCGTGGCCACGGTACCACGGTACAGGCCATCGCCCAGGCCAACGGGATTTCCAACACCTCTTTTATCCGCGTCGGCCAGGTGTTGTGCATCCCTTCCGGGGCAGCCCCGCCGGCCCCCACCGGCGGCTACTACACCGTGCAACGAGGCGATACTCTCTACTCCATCGCCGCCCGCTACGGCACTACGGCGCAGGCCATCGCTCAGGCGAACCAAATCTATAACCCCTCTCTGATCTACGTTGGCCAGGTTCTATACATTTCCACCGGGGGGACGCCGCCTCCGCCACCTTCGGGTGACGTCTACTACACCGTGCAGCGGGGCGACAACCTATACCGCATCGCCCTGCGCTACGGCACCTCTGTCTGGGCCATCGTCGTGGCCAACAACCTCTCTAACCCGTCCCTCATCTACCGTGGTCAGGTGCTGCTCATCCCAGGGCCGGGGACTGTCTCGCCTACACCTACTCCAGGGCCAACTCCCACCCCAGGGCCAACTCCCACGCCGGGGCCAACTCCCACGACCTCGCCTCAGCCATCGCCGACAGGCTTTGGCTACGGTATTCAGGTGCACATGATCGGGCAAGATCATGCCCAGATCACCAGCACAGTCAAGAACATGGGCCTTGGCTGGGTCAAACACCAGATCGTCTGGAAGAACTTTGAGACGTCCAAGGGGAACATCAACTGGGGCGACATTGATGCTTTGGTCAACAGTTGCCACGGTGCGGGCCTCAATGTCCTCCTCAGCGTGGTCAAGGCCCCGGCCTGGGCGCGGGGTGCTAATGCCGACCTGACCGTGGACGGGCCGCCGGCTAACCCGCAGGACCTGGCCGACTTCATGGGGGCCATGGCCGGGCGCTACAAGGGCAAGGTGCAGGCCTACGAGGTCTGGAACGAGCAGAATCTGCACTACGAGTGGGGCAACGAGGCCCTGGATGCCAGTCGCTACGTCCAGCTTTTGGCTGCGGCTTATCAGGCCATCAACGCGCAGGATCCTGACGCCATCGTGGTCAGTGGCGCCCCGACCCCCACCGGCGCCAACCCGCCCGTGGCCATTGATGATCTCACCTACCTGGAGCAGATGTATCAGGCGGGCCTGAAGAACTACTGTGATGCTGTGGGAGTGCATCCCAGCGGCTACAACGTCCGTCCCGATGCCGATTGGCGAACGTGGAGCGATCCTACGGCTGTCTTCCGGGGTCCTTCTGACAACCATCATCATAGCTGGGTCTTCCGGGGCACCATGGAGGGCTCTCGCGACATCATGGTCAGGTATGGCGATAGCGGCAAGAAGCTTTGGCCCACGGAGTTCGGCTGGGCCTCGGTGGATGGCCTGGGGGTCTCGCCGGCGCCTGGCTACGAGTACGCCGCCGACAACACCGCATTGGAGCAGGCCCAGTACATCGTCAAGGCCTACGAGATGGGCAAGGGCTGGGGCTGGGTGGGAGCGATGTTCCTCTGGAATCTCAACTTTGGCCCCGTGGCCGGAGCGGGAGATGAGAAAGCCGCCTTCAGCATAATGTATCCCAACTGGACCCCCCGGCAAGCCCACGCGGCTGTGCACGACATGCCCAAGTAAGCTCGACGACAAGTGGGAAGCATGGAGCAAGACTGTGCTCCCTGCTGTCGGCGGACAATCTTGCTCTTTGGGGAGCATTTACCAAAAGCATCCTCGGACATTCGAGGACCAAAAAAAAGGAGGCATAAAATGATGAAAAGCAAGTCAGGCAAAACCCTTATCTTGGCGCTGCTGGTGATGCAGTTAGTGCTAGCGACCGGGATCGTCGCCCACGCCTCCCCGGGCTCCTACTACACCGTGCAGCGGGGCGATACCCTCTACTCCATCGCCCGCCGCCATGGCACCTCGGTGCAGGCCATCGCCCAGACCAACGGGATCCTCAACCCCGCCCTTATCTACGCTGGCCAGGTGCTGCTCATCCCCACCGGAACGACCTATCAGTCGCCTCTTCTCACCGGCTACTACTACATTGTGAGTCGAGGAGACACCCTTTCCTCCATCGCCTGGCGCTTCGGCACGACCTACTGGGCCATCGCCGTCGCTAACAACCTCTCGAATCCAAATTACATCTACCCTGGACAGGCGCTGGTTATCCCCGGCTACGTCGCCACTACTACCGTCGTGTCAGTGGTGAAGCCGACGCCAACGCCGACGCCTACTCCCACTCCCCAGATAGCCGTCTGCTCCCCTCAGGTGAACATCACCGAACCCACCGTGAACGCCGAGCTCGATGGGTCTGGGATTACCTTCGTAAGGGGGACGGCCGCCATTGACAACTTCTGGTACTATAAACTGGAGTTCGCCTTTGGCGAGTGGCCCACGGAATGGTTCCTCATCGAAGACCTCCACTTCGAACCGGTGGCCAGTGGCTACCTCGGCGACTGGAAAACCGGAGCCCTGCCTGAGGGGTTGTATCAACTGCGACTCGTGGTGGTGGACGGTACCGGGAACTATCCGCAGCCCTGCCAGGTGCAGGTGACCGTCGAGAGGTAGGGAGTCAAGCGTAAGCTCCCATGCTCAACCCCTGCCTCAGGGAAGAGCTGCTTCAAGAGAAAACCGCCGGCAAGGTGTGCGTCTTACCTGCGAGCGGTGGTGCGAGATAGTCGAGGGCGCCATCGTCGTCAGCGGTGTTTTGACGCCTGCCGGGGCCAACCCACCCGATGCTGATGGGCGAACGTGGAGCGACTCCCAGCATCCTGTATCGCGACTGGACTCCTCGGCGAGCCCACGCGGCCGTGCACGACATGCCCAAGTAA
>CAZVCJ010000025.1:0-34284 GCA_964625745.1 uncultured Anaerolineae bacterium
AGTGATGGTGATACAACGGTGCGCCTGTGGGAGGTGGCGGAGGGGCGGCAGGTACACGTCTTGACGGGGCATAGGGATGCGGTCCATAGCGTGGCCTTCTCCCCAGACGGCTCCCTTCTGGCTTCCAGTTCTGGTTCATTTTATGGCGGTGGCGATGCAACCGTGCGCCTGTGGGAAGTGGCGACGAAGCGACAGGTGCTTGTTCTGGAGAGGATCAAGAGTACAGTCTATAGCGTAGCTTTCTCCCCCGACGGACTTCTCCTGGCCTCCGGTGGGGATGATAACACTGTGCGCCTGTGGGAGGTTCAGACGGGGCGGCAGGTGCGGATCTTAGAGGAGCATACGGATCCGGTTCTTAGCGTGAACTTTTCACCCGATGGGCTTCTCCTGGTGTCCAGCTCAGAGGACGGCACCGTGCGTCTGTGGGGTGCAGGGTGAAAAGGTGCAACGCACTTGACATGAACGATGTAGACAAAGGACAAGAGATGCCCTACATAACCCGAGATTTCCCCATCGAATTCGTCAACGCCATAGTGCACAAGGAAGTGCAGGGCAAGAAGCCCATCTATAACCTGCACCGTTGGTGGGCGCGGCGGGTGGGCACCACCTTCCGCATGATGCTGCTCACTGCGCTGTCACGGGAGCTGGACTCCGACGAGGCCGACCCCCGCTTGCTGTTCTACGACAGCCGTCCCCTGTCCACCACCGACGGACAGCCACCCATCGTCCTCGACCCCTTCATGGGCGGTGGCACTACTATCGTCGAGGGGCTCAAGCTGGGCTGCAAGGTGGTCGGGGTGGATTTGAACCCGGTGGCCTGGTTCGTGACCAAGAAAGAGGTGGACCCGGTTGACCTGGAGGCTCCCCAGCGGGAGTTCGAGCAGTTGGAGGCAACGGTGGGGGAGCGCATCAAGGGCTACTACAAGACGATCTGCCCCGATTGCCAGGGCGAGGCCGACATAGTGTGCGTCTTCTGGGTGAAGGTGGCCCGCTGTGGCAACCCGGGCTGCGGCAAAGACGTGCCTCTCTTCGACGAGTTCATGCTGGCCGATCACAAGGAGCGCAAGCGCAAGAACGCTCCTTTGGGTCACTTCACGGTCCTCTGTCCTACCTGCGAGGAAGTCTTCCAGACCACGACCATCGAGGAGGAGGTCTCCTGCCCGGCCTGCGGACGGGGGTTCGTGCCATCCCAGGGTTACGTGGGCCGGGGGAAATACACCTGCCCGGCCTGCGGCCAGACAGACCAGGTAGTGAGTGCTTTGCGGCGGCTGGAGGAGCCCCTGCCAACTCGCATGTTCGGCATGGAGTACTACTGCCCCCATTGTGACGCCCGCGCCTACAAGCGGATTGACCCGCCCGACGTGGCCCTGTTCGACCAGGCCAAGACTGAGCTGGCTGAGCGGTGGTCCGACTGGCTGGGGCGGCTTATCCCAGACCAGGAAGTCCTGGATGGCGAGAAGACGCGAGACCTGCTACGTCACAACCATCGCTACTTCCAACAGATATTCAACGAACGGCAACTGTTGTGTCTAGGCCACCTGCTGGAGGGCATTCTGGGTGTGGAGGATGAGAACCTGAGGGAGTTCATGCTGGTTGCCTTTTCCAACACCCTCACCACGAACAACATGTTCTGCCTCTACAATCCTGCCAAGCTTGGTGTCATGCACATGTTCACCAGACATGCCTTCTGGCCCCCTAACACGCCTGCCGAAGGCAACGTGTGGGGCATGGCGAAGGCAGGGGGCGGAGGCTACCACAACTTCCTAAACCAGGCGATCCGGGCTAAGCGGTACTCCTACGAGCCCTACGAATCGCTGCCCGCAGGCTACAACGGCGTGCGCAACAAGCTACTCGATCAGGCTGCCAAGAAGCTAGTTAAGAGAAACCGTGTCTTTCTGCCTATCGAGATTATCGGCACGCTGGCCGCCGACTTCCAGGCCCTGGCCGATGGCGATGGGACGAGTCTCTTGCGCTGCCAGACAGCGGAGGACCTGTCTTTCGTACCTGAGGGCAAGGTGGACGCGGTCATCACCGACCCACCCTACTACTCCAACGTCATGTACGCCGAACTTTCGGACTTCTTCTACATCTGGCTGCGCCTGGGGCTCAAAGATCGCTACCCCGAAGCCTTCGGCCCGCCCTACGCCCCCAAGGGCCGGGAGATCGTGGTCAACCAGAAGCAGGGCAAAAACGAGCAGTTCTTTCTCTCTGGCCTGGCCCGCGTCTTCCGGGAATGTCGCCGCGTCCTCAAGGACAACGGCATCATGGCCTTTACCTTCCACCACGCCGAAGCCGACGCCTGGGCCGACGTGCTGCAGGCTCTGCTCGATGCCAGTTTCTACGTCGTCGCCGTCTACCCCGTCTTCTCCGAGATGCGCACCTCAGGCCACATCCGGGGCAAGCGGGCCCGCTCCTTCGACACCATCGTCGTGGCCCGCAAGAAGACGCCAGCCACCGAGCAGGGCGAGATCTCCTGGGAACGCCTCAAAGACGAAGTCTACCGCAAGGCCACCGAGGCCATCGAAGTGGTGCGTCGAACCCACCCTCAGCTCATGGAAGACTTTTTGCCCGACGTGGAGACCATCATCTTCGGCAAGTGCCTGGAGGTTTACTCCCAACATTCCCTGGTGACCGACGAACAGGGCGAGACTTTCACAGCGCGGGAGGCCACGCGAGAGATGCACGGTCTGGTGGGAGCGCTCTTGGCCGGCGAGGACGAGGTGGACGCCGACCTGGTGAGCACCATCTTCGCCATGCGCCTCTCCGGACAGTCGAGTCTCTCCTTCGACGAACTGAGCAAGATGCTCCAGCCCCGGGGCCTGAACCCCGAAGCCTTCGTCGAGGCCAACCTGCTGCGCTCCAGCCGGGAGCAGTACAGGCCGGTGCCAGCCGACAAGCGGGGCGAGGGAATTGCCAAGCAGGGGAAATATCGTTACGACCTGGACGTCGTGGATCACGTCTACTACCTCGTCAAGAGCGGCAAGGTTTACCCCCGCCGCAACGCGCCAGAGCTGCCGTCCAACCGAGGCTGGAACGACCTGCTCCAACGGGGTCAGAGCCTGGCCGCGGCCCTCTTTATGCGCACCGGCGACGAGACCTACAAGAAAGTGCGGCGGACGTTGGAGCGAATGGGGAGGGACGTGGGGGAGGGGGAGGCAAGGCAGAGACAATTGCCAGGGATTGACGGATAAACAGGAGGAACAGTATGCCTACGGGATTGCAGTTCCGCAAAGTAGATTTGCACGTACACACGCCTGCGTCAAAGTGCTTCAAGGACAAGAGCATCACCCCGCAAGACATTGTTGATTACGCTATCAAGAAGGCAGCACTCTCTGCCATCGCGATCACGGATCACAATACAGCACAACAGATCGACGACGTGAAGGAAGCTGCAAGAGGAACTTCTTTGGCAGTCTTTCCTGGGGTCGAGATTTCGATGTCAGAGGGTTATCACATCTTGGCTCTCTTCGATGTGGACAGGCAACGCGCCGATGTCGAGAACTTCTTGGGAGCGATTGACATCACAGCCGAGGCCTATGGTCAACATGATGCCGTATGCACCAAGAGTGCGTACGATGTCATCAACAAGATCCGTGACCGTCATGGCATCGCGATCTTGTGCCATATAGACGTGCCCAGAGGTGCTTTTCAAGAGCTGACAAAGGAGAAGCCAGGAGGCGGTATTCATGTGCCCAAGGAGTGTGTGAAACTGTTTAACGAGGGTCAGTACTTGGCGGTAGAATGTGTCGGTGATGCTCTTCCAGACGGCTTTGACAAAGCGCATGGGTTTCGCAGAATACCTCCCTTCTACCATACATCTGACAATCCCGATCCAAGTGACCCGACCAAGCATGCCCTTGAAGGAATCGGCACGCGATGCTCATTCTTCAAGCTGGGAGAGGAGATAAACCTGGAAGGGTTGCGGCAGTGCTTTGCTGATGCCGAAGTACGTATTTGCTTGGAGGAGGCACTCGCGGAGCCAGCCTTTCCACGGATTGTGAGTATGTTTATCAGCGGAGAGGGCTTCTTGGGGAGGCAGATACTGGAGTTCCATCCCGGGCTTAACAGCATTATTGGTGGCAAGGGAGTGGGAAAGTCTTTGGCTATTGAATTTCTGCGTTTCGGACTTGGTCAACCTTCTCAAGATTCAGCCTTGCTGGAGGATCATAAGTCAAAGCTAGAGAAGCGGCTACTTCCCCTCAACCAAGTGGAGTTGATTTGCGACTTGGAAGATGGTACGCGATACCAGATCTGCAGAACCTATGACGGTACAACAAATATCTACGAATGCACAAACCTGACGACGGGGCAGCCTTATGAAGGCGATATTCCATACCTATTCCCAATACTTGCTTATAGCCAGACAGAGGTAATCAAAATTACTGAAGACGAGGAAGCTCAGCTCCGGCTCGTTGATGGCCTGATTGATCCAAGACCATTCCTGGCTAAGATTGACGAACTCTCACGCCAATTGAGCGGGAACGATAGAGCACTGGCCAAGGCTATTGAGGCCAGAGAAGAATTGATTGACCATCGGAGGAACCTGGAAACTCTAACCGAGCAACTTGAAAACATCAACCGATCACTGAAGGCTCCTCTCTTTGAGGAGATGAAAAGCCTTGAGCTCAAGAAGGCCGCCTTTGAAAAACAGGTGAAGTTCGTGGATGATTTGGGTGCAAGAGTTGCAAAGTGGGTAGAGGAGACTGAAAAAGATGTCTCATTGGCTGATCTTGAGTCGGCTCTTGCAGACGATACGGACTTGGTTGCCTCCCAGAAGCTGGTCAAGAAGGCACGTCAGAGTGTAATGGCTGCTCTGAAGAAGCTTGGAAAAAACATTGGAAAACAACGAGCCGGTGTGCAGTCTATGATGGATGCGTGGTTGCCTGACTTCGAGGACAAGCACAAGGAATACGAAGACATGCTGGAGGAGATCGGAGCAGACAAGAAAGCGCTAGAAGCCAAGCGGCGAAAGCTGCAAAAGCAACAGCGTGAAGCCGAGCAGAAAGTCGGTGAGCGGGAGGAGACAGCGAATAAGTACGATCAACTGCAAGGAGAGCGAAACACGCTGCTAGACGAGTTGGACAATGCATATCAGGGGTATTTTGAGCTTCGTAAGAGCAAGTTCGATGATCTTACTCGTAGGTCGGGTGGAAAGCTGAGGCTAGAAATGGCTCACTTGGCCAATCGCCAGAACTTTCTTGACGAGCTGCGACGACTCGCCAAAAGCCGAGGGAGTCGAGTGGTCCACTTTGAGGTTATTGCCGAGAACTTGACACCACGCGAGTTCATTGATTTGATCATTGAAAGAAAGGTAGACGAGTTAGTAACAACCACCGGTTTGAGCGAACAGAACGTCACACGCATTCTTGAGAAGCTGTGGGGAACTGAAGAGCTTGAGGATGTCTTGCATATGCAGCATGCTTGCTACCCTGGAGATAGCCCATCAATCAAGTTTCGGAAGGAAGACAGAAAGTACTATCCTTTGAAGGAATTGTCAGTGGGTCAGAAGTGTTCCGCTCTACTTATCATTGCTCTCTCTGATGGTACGATGCCCGTGATTATCGATCAGCCCGAAGACGCCCTAGATATCGCCTCAGTCTGGGAGGATATTACGCTCAAACTAAGGGCAGGCAAGGAGAACCGGCAGTTCATTCTGAGTACCCACAATTCCAGCGTGGCGGTAGCGTCTGATTCAGACAAGTTCGTGATCATTAAGGGCGGTGCCGAGCGTGGTCGCGTGATATGTTCTGGTGCTATAGACCGGGAAGAAGTAAAGCGCGAGGTTATCAAGCACCTTGAAGGTGGCCCAGATCCTTATCGACTGCGTCAACGTAAATACAACATTGCAGAAGCATGAAACCGTATGCTTGAAGGAAGGCTAGTTATGCAAATCCCTGACATCTACGTGGCGTCCCGATCCGCCCTCGAGGACGCCCTGCAGTTCATGGTCCCTCGCAACGCCCGGGCCTTCGCCCAGGCATCACGGCTCAAGGTGCTGGACTTCCTGGCCCAGCTTCAGGCACGGACGTCTCTCGACTTCCCCCTCGTTGTGGAGGGCCTGGACGACTTGCTGTTCTACGTGCTGCCCGAGGAACGGGAAGCCGTGTTACAGCGCATGCGCGAGTTGATGGTTTTGCGCCTGTCGCAGAACCCCCGCGCCTGGGTTGTCTTCGTATTGCGCAACGCCAGCCTAACGGAGCGGGAACTGCCGCGCATAGTGGAGTTGGTGCGTGGCCGGGATCGCATCCCCCTGCACTCCGCCTTCCCCACCAGTCGCTGGCGGATGGATGAGACGGCCAATGGGAAGCGGTATCTGGTGGTGGGAGGGTTGGGATCGTAGGGATACGGCGCAACGCATCTGACTACTGGTATTGTCGCTCTGTATTCAAAAGTCACAGCCCCAACTATGACAGAAGCCCCTCGCCTCAAAAAGAGGTAGGGGCTTTTTGCACGTTTGTTTCAAACGAACCAGGAGGCTTATCACCCAGCTACGTTCTTAATGCACCCGACACACCAGCCCTTTCAAGTACTCTGACTCCGGAAAGGTAAGCAGGATCGGGTGGTCGGAGGACTGGGAGAGCTTTTCGATGATTTGCACGTCGCGGCCGGCGTCAACGCTGGCTCCAAAGAGCACTTTCTGGAAGAGGCCGGGGCTCACCAGGCCGGAGCAGGAGAAGGTGAAGAGGATGCCGCCGGGGGCGATGATCTGCATGGCCAGGAGGTTGATGTCCTTGTAGCCCCGGCAGGCCGATTCCACCTGATGCTGGGAGTAGGCGAATTTCGGCGGGTCGAGGATGATCAGGTCGAAGACCCGCCCCCGGTCGCGGTACCCCCGCAGCACTTGAAAAACGTTTCCTTCTACGTACTCGTCGTCGCGGTCAGCGAAGCCGTTGAGAGCCACGTTGCGCCGGGCCAACTCCAGGGCCTCGGCCGAGGATTCGACGTTGGTGATGCGCCCGGCCCCGGCCCCGGCCGCGGCGGCGTAGACGGCGAAGGCCCCCGTGTAGGCGAAGCAGTTGAGCACTGCCCCGCCTGGGCAGTACCTGGTCAGCTTTTGGCGGTTGTCCCGCTGGTCAAGATAGAAGCCGGTTTTGTGTCCCGTTTTTATGTCCACCAGGAAGCGGCGTCCATTCTCCATTATCTCCACCAGGTCGGGTGGCTCCTTCCCATACAGGAGGCCGCTGACCTTAGTCAATCCCTCCTTCTTCCGCACCTCCACGTCGCCCCGCTCGTAGATGCCCCTGGGTTTCAGCAAATCGGCCAACAGGCCGACCAATTCAGCCTTCCACCGCTCGATCCCCAGGGTGAGAAACTGGACCACCAGGTAATCGCCGTAGCGATCCACAATCAGCCCGGGCAAGAGGTCGGATTCGGCATTGACTAGGCGATAGGCGTCGGTGGATAGGTCATCGGCCAGCGCCTGGCGGCTGGCCCAGGCCCGCTCCAGCCGGCGCCCCCAGAAGTCCCGCCCGATGACCTCGCTTTCGTCCCAGGCGAGGAGGCGCACCACGATCTGAGAGCGGCGGTTCAGGTAGCCCTGGGCCAGGAAGCGTCCCTGGTGGTCGGCTACCTCCACCACATCCCCATCGGCGGCCTCTCCCTCAATGCGCTGAATGGCTCCGGAGAAAATCCAGGGATGTCGGTTCAACACCGGCTTCTCCCGCCCTCGTTTTAAGACAACTCGCGCCATGTCATATCACTCCACACCTCAGGCGTAAAAGGCCATTGCAGTTGGGCACAGATCGCCCGCCAGCGTTCCGGCACCTCCGGTGTACACAGAAAAGGCATGTACCCCAGCTTCAGGTAGGTTTTCAACGCCGGCAGCCGGTAGTCCTCGGTATAAAGATGGATAGGGTGGCACCCGGCTTCGATGAACCGCGCAGTGACAGCGGCAGAGACAGCCATACCCAATCCCTTGCCAGCGTGGGCAGGGTCACCGGCCAGCCAACCCAGCTCACCGCCAGAGGGATACACATCCGAGCGCAGGGCCATGACAGTGGCCACAATCTCGCTGCTTTCCTCATGGATGGCCATGAACCAGCCCTCTGGCAGAATTCTTGGGAGCCAAGGCTTCAATACCTCGTCGTTCCACCCTGGCCATCCGGACAGTTCCATGACCTCGTAAAAGCAGAGCTTATCCCCCCGTTGATACGTGCGCAACGTATATCCAGGAGGTAGCTGCACAGCAGGCAGAACATTCAGCAAATGCTCGGGCCACACCATCTGTAATTGCGTGTGGGGTTCACTCTCGCTCAGTTTTGCCTCCGAACCGAGAAGGCCAGCCAGCTTGTGCGGGAGGTGCTCAGGTCCGCGCCTTAGAGTTTGGATCACGGAATCACGGAAGGTACGGAGTCACGGAACTTCCATGCTCTCCGTGCTTCCGTGTTCCCGCGCACTCCCGATCATCCCCAGCAGCTCTCCCTCCCCAATCATGGGCACGCCCAGCTCTCGGCCCTCGTTGTATTTGGTGCCGCCGGGGGCCTCTCCCACCAGCAGGTAATCGGTCTTGCTGGAGACGGATCCCGTAACCTTGCCGCCGTGGCGCTCGATCAACGCCCTGGCCTCATCGCGGCTCATGGAGGGTAGGGTGCCGGTGATGACGAAGGTCAAACCCGCCAGGGTTGATGGCGTCTCCTCCTCGACGACCTCCTCCCCCTCCTCCATCCTGATCCCAGCCCGCCGCAGCTTCTCGATCAGCGCGCGGTGTCGCTCCCGCCCAAACCACTCCACGATGTTGCCTGCTGTGTGAGGCCCCAGGCCCTCGATGGACTCCAGTTCCTCCTGGGTAGCAGCCATCAGCTCGTCAACGGACGAGTAGTGCTCGGTCAGGAGCTGGGCCACGGTGCTCCCCACGAAGCGGATGCCCAGGGCGGTGATCAGGCGCCAGAGGGGCCGGCGCTTGGAGGCCTCGATGGCAGCCAGCAGATTATCGCTGCTCTTCTCGGCAAAGCCCTCCAGAGGCAGGACGTCCTCCCGCCGCAGATAGTAGAAGTCAGCCACGTCCTTGAGCAGCCCCTCTTTCACGAACTGCTCGGCTGCTTGAGAGCCGAAGCCCTCGATATCCATAGCTCCCCGCGAGGCAAAATACTCCACCCGCCGCACCAACTGGGCGGGACAGGCAGCGTTGACGCAGTAATAGGCCACCTCTCCCTCAGGCTTCACCGCCGGCTCGCCGCAGGCAGGACAGCGGTCGGGCATGTGGAAGACCCGCTCACCGCCGCTGCGGAGATCCACGATGGGCCCCACCACGTAGGGGATGACCTCCCCGGCCCGCCGCACGATGACGGTGTCGCCGATGCGGATGTCTTTGCGGTGGATGTCCTCCTCGTTATGTAGAGACGCCTGCTTGACGACGACGCCCCCCACTTCCACTGGCTCCAGGATGGCGAAGGGATTCAAGGTGCCGGTGCGGCCGACGTTGACGCCGATGTCCAGGAGCCTGGTCGTCGCCTCCCGGCCAGGGAACTTGTAGGCGATAGCTCCACGCGGGGCGTTGCCCACGGCTCCCAGGTGCTCCTGGATCGCCAGGGAGTTGATCTTGACCACCACCCCGTCCACCTCGTAGTTGAGGGTATCCCGCTTCTGCATCCACTCGTGGCAGTGGCCTATGACTTCTTCGAAGTCCGGCAGCAAGCGGCTATCGCGGTTGACGGGGAAGCCCATCTGCTCAAGGTACTGGAGGGAATCCCACTGGGTGGCGACGGAGATCCCCTGGCTATCCACCACGGCGTAGGTGAAGATGGACAGGGGTCGGGAGGCGGTGATGCGAGAGTCGAGCTGGCGCACCGAGCCGGCGGCGGCGTTGCGGGGATTGGCGAAGGTCTTCTGGCCCAGCTCCGCCTGACGGCGGTTGAACTCCTCGAACTGGTCAATAGGCATGTAGGCCTCGCCCCGCACCACCAGACGGGCTGGCGGTGGGCCGTCGGGCGAGACGGGGATGCGCAGGGGAACGCCTCTGATGGTCTTGAGATTAATCGTGACGTTCTCTCCCTCGACGCCGTTGCCCCGCGTAGCGCCCTGAACGTAGCGTCCATTCTCGTAGGTTAGCACCACCGTCAGGCCGTCAATCTTAGGCTCCACCACAAATTGCAAATCACTCTGGGCCACCCCTTCCGGCAAGAGCTTGCTGATGCGTTCCAGCCAGGCCCAAAGCTCCTCCTCTTCGAAGGCATCGGTCAGGCTGAGCATCGGCCTGGGATGGCGCACCTTCTCGAACCTGTCCAGCGGCTCGGCACCCACCCTCTGAGTGGGCGAGTCTGGCGTGACCAGCTCTGGATGGGCCGCCTCCAACTCTCGCAGCTCCTGCATCAGCTTGTCGTACTCGGCGTCGCTGACGAGGGGGGAGTCCAACACGTGATAGCGGTAGTTGTGGTAACGTATCTCCTTGCACAGCTCCTCGATTCGCTGGACGGGAGGGTGTCCCTCGCTCATCTTCCATAGCTCCTGGCAATCTTTCCCTGATTATAACACCTTTGCCAGCTAGTTGTCAAAAAAGGGCAACGGGTCAATAAGTCAACGAGGTAATGAGTACCTCGTTACCCATTACTGACAGAACTGTTTGACAAAAACACAGGGTAGTTGTAAAATGAACCTACGATGCCCAACTACGACAAACTGAGCGTTGTGGTAAGTGTGATACTGCTTTGTCTGGCCCTCTCCCTGATCGTCGTCTTGCCGACGGAGACTTTCTCCTTAGCGAGGTTTTCCGCCGTTGTCCTGGGCTCATCTCTGACGATCCGATTATCCCAGAACTGGCTGGCGGCTGCGCTACTGGTCAGCATGGCCTGTGTCGGCACCGCCTCCATCATGCGCCTCCATCCCCTGTCCCAGGAAGGCAAACTCCCCCATACTTTCGTTTTCTGGATTCTCCCTGGCTTGGCGATACTGCTGGCAGCAATCCTCTTGCCTCGAGCCCCCGATCGAATCTACGCGCTGGGCGGCCTGGCCATGACGGGAATCCTTCTCCCGCTAATAATCACAGCCGAATACCGCACCGTTGATACGAGCGCTCCTGGCTACAGGGCAACTCGCTTGGGCCTGAACTTCGTCGCCTATCTCATAGCCATCGTCCTCTTCTCCCTCATCCACGAGAGCAAAGCCCCCAGCCTGCTCGTGGCTGTGACAGCACTGGCCGGGAGCAGCCTGCTGGCCCTGGATCTACTGCACGGCGCTCAGCAGAGCTTTAGACGAACCAGCCTCTACGCCCTGATCGTTGGCCTGGTCATGGGCGAGATCGTCTGGGCCCTGAGCTACTCCAGGATGACCAGCCTGACCGCCGGGATCCTCCTGCTACTCGTTTTCTACCTCATCACCGGCCTCGCCCGACAGGGACTTCTGAAGCTCCTGAATCGGCGGATCTTAATCGAGTTCGCTGTGGTGGCCCTGATCGGCCTGGCGTTGCTCCTCAAGTACGCCCCTTGAGCAATCCTCACAGCCCCATCGATCGCGCGGGAAGTCCTCCTCCACGGTCTCCCGACCGAGTCGAGAAGGGCCCTTCGACTGTAAGCGAAGCGACCTCAGGACAGGCTCGGTCAGAGACCCTCGCCCATCACGTGAGCTCCACCTCGATGCCCAGCCCCAACGTCTCGGCCCGCGTCAGCACCGCGCGGGCCACCGACACGTCCTGCACGGCGTTGCCCACCGACTTGAAGAGCGTGATCTCCTCAGCACCATCCCGCCCTGTCTTGAGCCCAGCCGCGATTTCTCCTAGCTCGGCGTAGATGTTGTGTTCGGTGATCAGACCCTTGCGGATGGGGATGATCAGGTCGCCCGTCTCGGACAGGCACCCCTCCCGCGAGCCTACCACGATCCTGGCTCTGCCGACCGTCTGCTCAGGAACCTCCTGCATCTCCGGCGTGAAGGAGCCGACGGCGTTGATGTGGACGCCTGGCTTGAGGTCAGCGTCGGCGAAGACGGGCGTCTGAGAGGTGGTGGCGGTACAGATGACATCGGCCGCGCGGACGGCCTCCGCCGGGGAGGAGGTGACCCTGAGGTCAGCGGGGACCCTCCCCTCGCCCGCCATCTCCTGGGCGTACCTCTCCGCTGCCTGGGCGTTGACGTCGTAGACCCAGGCTCTTTCGATGTCCCGCACCTCGCAGACCGCCAACAGTTGGGTACGCCCCTGGGCCCCCGCCCCGAAGATGGCCGCCACCCTGGCATCCTGCCTGGCCAAAAGATCGGTAGCCGCCCCCGAAGCCGCGCCGGTGCGCAGCGCGGTGAGATAGGTCCCGTCCATCACCGCCACCGGCCGCCCGGTAGATGCCTCCACGACAACCACCAGGGCAAAGATGGTCGGCAACCCCCTCTCCAGGTTGCGGGGGAAAACGGAGACGATCTTGACCCCCAGGTCGTCGCTTTCCGAGAGATAGGCGGGCATGAAGAGGGTCACCCCCTCGTGCCTCTCCACTGGCAGTTGGGTGCGCAGGGGCACCACCGCCTTCCCCGCCGATAGCTGGGCAAAAGCCCCCTTCACGATCTCAATGGCCTCCCGCATGGGGACGGCTCGCTGGACGTCCTGCTTGGAGAGAACTCGTAGTTTCATCATTCCTCCTCGTCACGTTAAGAACTTCGAGGGCTAAGACCAACAAAGTCTAGCCCTCGAGTCGTACTCAATCGCCACAAATTATCCTGGTAGTCTTCCAGGTTGGATAAGGACTCAGCGAAATGCAACTGCAACTCTTAGGAATGGCAGTCAACAGCAGAGCCTTTCGCCGTGCGTCTAGCACGGTCACAAGGCAAGTGTTTGCAGTTCGTGCGAGGCTTTTTGATTGTTTTTCACAGCCTGCGATAGACTTCACGTCGGTGTCGAACGTAATGTATGATTACTTGTTTGGCCTGCGTGTCAACTTCGTACACGATCCGATAGTCGCCTACTCGAACCCGATATAGTCGTTCAACACCTTCCAGTTTGTCTACGCTGTGAGGGAATGGTTCATCTTTCAACTTCTCAATGCGTTTCATCACGCGTCCAGCTACCGACTTGGGCAAGCGACAGAAATCTTTGTGAACAGATGGTTTGAAGTCAACGTTATAGGATGCCATCCTTCTTCAATCGCCGTTTCATTTCTTCAAAACTAATCGGCTGTTCATCTCGCCGCTCGGCTACTACTGCCAAGTCGTGTAGGTCTTCCATCAGTCGCTCGTACCGTTCGAGCGAAAGAATCACGCTCAACTTCCTTCCCTTTGTGTCAATGACGTACTGTTCCTGCAGCATTTCCATTTTCGTCTACTCCTTTCTGATATTCAATCGTGCGCTCCTATGGCATGCAACCTTCACAAGATGGGGATGACGGGGAACGCTGTAGCACGCCGACCACGTCCGAAGCCACACGAGAAATGAAGACACCTTCCAACCGTGCCAACCGAAGATGCCAGAAAGCCACGATGCTGCCGTGATCGGCGGGCAGGTGTTTCACGCCGCTCTCAAACTGCTTTGTGATTCTTATCCTCCCTGTCCCTTGGTTCTTCCAGTACCTGCAAAGTATCCACTCATGAAACCTAGGACGAGGGAAAGGATCGGGAATAGCACATTAACAACAGGGGTTAATCTATTGGTTGCAATCAAGTAGAAAGTGAAAAACAGCGTTGTCAGAAAAGCGACTGCGAAAACAAGCAGGATGCCTTTGTCTATTCCTATCAAATCTCGGTCGAGTCTGTCCTTGCGCTCAAGATGCTCGCGAATCGTCCGAATCCCCTCGCGTAGGTTATCATCTACAATTGGTAACAACTCGGTTTCCCGGTCTGCGCGGTACGGCTCCACAGGGCGAGACGGAGCGGACGATAAAGGTGCAGATGAGGGACGACGCTGTTCCATGTCTTTACTCCTTTCTCTGGTTCAAGGTGAAACTACATGTTGAAGGTTAGTGGCGTGAAACTCACGACTACACGTTCTTGGATTCGACCACGTATCCTCCAGCCCAAAAAGCGGGAGCAAGATCGGCTCCGTCATTTTTCCCCCTCATTCCTCCCCCAGATACGCCTCCCTCACCCGCTCGTCGCGTATCAACTCGCTCAATTTCCTCAATCGCCTGCTCAAAAGAGATCGCTTCGTCGCCCGATGCCTTTGCCACATCATAGGCGCGGATGACCTCTAATTCTTCCAGCGCATCGAGGATTCTTCGATAATCGCCAATATCGAGCAAAACGCCAACCTGTTTGCCCTGCTCGTCCACAACATATCGCTCTTAAATTGCAACTGTCATTTTTCTCACTCCTCCCCCAGATACGCCTTCCTCACGCGCTCGTCGCGTACCAACTCACTCAATTTCCTCAACCGCCCGCTCAAAGGGACCTGTCAAATCACCATCTTCTCTTCTGAGACCACCACCTCGCCTCTGGCGAACCGCCGGCAACTGAAGGCATTGTCCTCGTCGGACATAAGGCCGGTGATCATGGCCACCACGTAGCGGCTGCCCTCAGGAGCGGCCATGATGCCGTGGCCGCTGTAGCCCAGATTGAAGAAAAGGCCCTCGACATCGGGAGAAGGGCCGAGGATGGGCTTCGAGTCGGGAGTACAGGTGTACTGACCAGCGCTGAGGAAGACGCTGTCGCGGGTGAGCCGTCCAACCACTTCCTCCCAGAAAGGCGCCAGCTTCGATACCTCTTCAATGGCTATGGCCGGGAAGGCCCAGTCGGCGGGGACTTTTTCCAGAGGCTCGCTCGGTTCCTCAGGGGTGGCCCAACCTATAGCGCCTCCTCCTACCTCGGGCCGCCAATAGGCTCCTGATGGGAGAGAGATGGTCATGGGGGCATCCTGGGGAATGGCAGGGTCCTGGCCGACGATCACCTTCTGACGTCGCAGGATGCTCAAAGGCAACTCCAGGCCGACTAACCCGGCCACCCGGCCAGAGAACGGGCCGGCAGCAATGACCACCGTTCGAGTGGAGATGGGGCCGCGATTGGTCTCCACGCCCCCCACACCCTGGCTGCCGAGTTCGATTCCTGTGGCCTTGGTGCGCAAGAGGAACAGGGCTTCGCTGCCTTTGGCAAATCCGTGGGTCAGTTCGTGGGCCGAGAGCCAGCCGTCGCCGGCTCGGTAGGTAGCCGCAGCTACTCGGGGAGAGGCCCAGGGGAAACGGCGCCGTACCTCATCGCCAGTCAGAAACTCCACGTCGCCCAGGCCGATGCTCTGTTGGAGTTCGACCTGGGAGCGGAGAGTCTGCGGGGCTTCGGGAGCGTCGGTGTAGAAGAGGTAGCCTTGCTGGTGCAAGCCGATGTCATAGCCTGGCACGCCGATCACTTCGGGGAAGTTCTCGAAGACCTCGATAGAAGCCTTCATCATGGCCACGTTCTCCGGCTCGCTGAACTGCGCCCGGAAACATTCCTCTGAGGCCGCAGTGGTGAGGGTGGCCAGGCCATCCCGCATTTCCAGCACCACCGTATCCAGGCCAGCTCGTGAGGCATAGAAAGCAGTGGCTGTACCGAGGATGCCACCGCCGATAATCACCACATCAGCTTGCCTGGGGAATTCGCTCGCGCCTGGGACAATGATCTTACCCATCTACTTCCTCCTACTAACTAACGTCGTTGTTACGAGGGCTCTTTCTTAGTGCCACTCTGCGCAGGAAGTATGCCACAATCTGCAAAATTAGTCAAGAACCCACCTCCTCCCAGCTCCTTCGACCTTGCTCAGGACAGGCTCTCCCTACCAGAGGAGGAACGCGGGGTAGCCTCTAACTTGACAATATTAGATCCCAGGCCAAGTGTCACGTTGTAAAGCTAAACCACCCGCCTCTCTCCGACCATCTCCTCGGCCTTGAATCTCTCCAACTGGAAGGGGCTGAGGTCAAAGTCGGTCTGGCCGCTGGTGATGAGGTCGGCCAGGATCCGACCCACGGCTGGCGATTGCATGAAGCCGTGGCCACTGAAGCCCACGGCACAGTAAAAGCCTTCCACGCCGCCGATGTCCTGGCCAATGATGGGATTGTCGTCGGGGGTGATGGCGTAGAGGCCGCCCCAGCCACGCATGAAGTCCGCTCGGTCGAGGACTGGCGCGCGATAAGCGGCCTTTTCCGCCACTTTGACCAGGAACGCCAGATCGAAGTTAGTGTTGAAGCTGGGTGGCTCCTCCTGGTCGGTCATGCCCATCAGGATGCTGGCCCCCTCGCGGCGGAAGTAGAAGCTGGGAGCGAAGTCAATGATCATCGGGATTTGCTTCGGCAGCTCGTCGAAGGGCGCGGTGACGAAGACCTGGCGACGATAGGGCACGACCGGCAGCTCCAGGCCCGCCATCCGCCCCACCTGCGCCGCCCACGGCCCGGCGACGTTGACCACCGCCGGGGTCGCGATCTCCCCCTGGTTGGTCAACACCGCCTTCACCTTTCCGTTGCTCACCTTTACGTCAAGAGCCTCTGTCTCCTCGCAGATCTTCACCCCCAGACGCCGCGCCTGCCTGGCAAAGCCCATGGCCACGCTGTAGGGATCGGCGTAGCCGTCGCAGGGACAGAAGGTGCCCCCCACCACATCGTCCAGGTAGAGATAGGGAGCCATATCGCCGATCTCATCTGGCGATAGCAAGCGCACCGGCACGCCCACGCGCTGTTGCACCGCCACGTTGGCCTGGAACTCGGCCCAGCCCCCAGGCTCGGTGGCCAGGAACAGGTAGCCATGCTGACGGAAATCAATCTCTGCCTCGAACTCCTCGGCGAAGCGTTCAAACGTCCGCAGGCTCTCCAGGGCGATGCGGATATTGGCTTCAAGGGAGAACTGCAGTCGGATGCCGCCGGCGGACAGGCTGGTGGAGCCGGAGGCCAGTTGTTTCTTCTCCACCAGCACCACGTCCCGGCAGCCCCGCCTGGCCAGGTGGTAGGCGGTGCTGGTGCCCATGACCCCACCGCCGATGATGACTACATTTGCTTTTTTAATCATTCAACGTAAACTCCCAGGCGCACCAGTACTCAGCGGGATGCGGATCGGGCGGGCAGGCGATGCAGTGAGTGTGGAAGCGGGGGTCAATCGTTTTGGCAAAGCCGGCATACTCCATCAGGCCCACTGGTTTGCAGGGAAAATCCGGGCGGCCATCCCGCTGGCGCGCCGCCTGCACCCGGCACTCGTTCATGCGAAAGATAATGGTGCGCTCATCCAGGACGATGATCTCCTGCACGTTCAGGTAGGCGTAGAGGCGGTACTGTAGAGCTTCTTTGAGAGCGGAAATCCCGCCCCCCGGCTCGATCCCCAGGTGGCGCATGATGCGCCTGGCCTCGATGACGGTGAACCCCTCCCAGGCCTTAGCGTCCAACTCGATAGCCGTCTCCATATCGAAGGCGCCTTCGGCAGCCAGAAACCAAAGCCCGTCGTGAGCCAGCCAGTTCCTGGCCGCGTTCTCCAGCAAGTCAATTAGCTCTTCTTTGGATAACTGGAGCAACCACTGTCGGTGATTCATGGAGATCCCTTCTTTCTGCTTGACCATTCACAGATGATAGAGTATAATTCAATGCGGCGTAGAGCATCAGATGACATTTGTAAGGAGATTTGAGTATGCAAGCGATAGACTACAAACAACGGCTACTGGCTGAGATTGATGATCTTCCCCCAGATGAATTGGAGAGGGTCTACAAGATGGTGGTTTTCATCCGCGATGAGTTCATTGACATGTCAGGCGAAGAGCGCTATTACACTGAATCGTGGGTCAAAGCAGAACGCGAAGCCACGGAAGCCTACAAACGAGGCGGGCTAAAACGCTTCAAGTCGGTCCAGGAGATGGCTGACTACATTGAGGCTGGCATCGAAAAAGAAGCGGAGTAGCTGATGGATGTCATCCCTTCACCTCAGTTCTTGAAGAAAATTGCCCGCTACGACAGGAAAATCCGAAAACGAGATCCTGCCCTGAGTCCAACGCTTGTCCCCCATCGCGCTGCCAGAGAGCAAGGCAGCGCTTTTGCTTTCCCACTATCCCATCCTCTCTGCTTCTTCCTCCGCACCTGACTGACTCAACAAAACACGAACTGTGAACAGTATTTCTGACGCACCTGTACGGTAACATCCAGGGTCAGTCTTCGCGGCGGTACTCTCTCACTCGCCCGTCTTTCCAGAGCAGCAGGTCGGCGCAGAGGGGGTGATCGCGCTCGGCTGCGTCACGGCGTACCTGGCGGGCGATAGCAGCCACGTGGGCCGGGTCGCGGTCGCTGAAAGCGATCAGGAAATCGCGGTTAGGAATGCCGATCAACATGCGGCCCGGGATGCGCTCGGCCCACGTGGCCATCAGATCCGGCAGCAGGGCGCGCGAGGCCGCGTAACCGTCATGCGTATCGCACACCACCATGGTCTTGTCGCGCAGCCCGTGCGTATGATAGACGTCGCTCGTGGTGCGCAGGCGCAGGTTCTCCAGCGCGTATTCGTGGATCATGTCGAAAGTGGTCTCTGGCCCAGCCATCATTTGGGCCAGAATATTCTCGTTCACGTAAGCGCGGTGGTGAGGGAAATCAAACACATAGGTAACGATCAAACCGGCCACGAACGGGCGATGCACTGGTGGGGGGGCATCTTTCCGCTGTACGTACTCCAGCAACTCAGGCCGGTTGAGCAGCGGCAGCAGCGATTCAGCGGCCTCTTTCTCGGTCGGCGGCGGCGGGGGCACCCTTCGACAGGGCTCAGGGCAGGCCTGGCCGAGGGCACTCAGGTGCGCCTCCACAACGTCATCCAGGCGGTGGGGAGAGTTCAGGTAGGCCTGGTAGCTGATATCCAGCTTGCAGCGCATGGGCTCGCCGTGCACCACGATGTGCAGCACACCCGCCTCGCGTTTGACCACCTCGTAGCCAGCCTGCTGCGTGGCCGCCGCGAGGTGGGCGGTGAAGGCTTCCAGATCAAGTAACTCACTCTTTCGGCGTCGTTTTCGTTTGGCCATGATGTTTCCTCTCATTTCATTCCGATGAGGCAACTGCTCAAGCCGTGTCATTGCGAGGAGCATCTTTCTGCGACGAAGCAATCTCCCCCTTGCGGTTTAGGGATTGCTTCGCGGAGTTTATCCTGAGGTATCAAAGGGCTCGCAATGACAGTGTGAGTCGTCACCCGATACGGCCCTCTCAGCGCACCTTGTACACGTTCAACCCCACTTTTACATCAGAATGAGGCTCAGGCAGCGGCTGGTTGCCTTTGGTGGAGGCGATGATGACGCTCTTGCCCGACGCGCTTGGCCCGGCCGTCTTGCTCAGATCCACCTTGATGGTGAGGATGTTACCCTCGATCTTCATTTCGATGTTGACCATTGAAGTGTTCTCCTCTCTGGGATTATGGATATTGGCCACAGCCTACAACTTTCCCTTGTAGGTGGACGACCAGCCAAACAACTTGCGCAGGCGCTGCGACGGGCTAAACTTGAAGACCCAACTATCCCGTTCTGGTCTCACATAGAAGGTGCCGAAGTTGCGAAGGGAGACGCACTCGCCCTGCTTCAGCGCTTCGTAGATTTCCTCCAGCGTGGCATCCACCATCTCTTCAATGGTGCCTGTGCCTTTGTGTATTCGTTTTGAGACGCGGTGTATTAGGTCCTTCTTGTCAACGCTCATAGCTCCTCCACGAGGCGAACAAGCAAATCAGCGAACGACGCTCTTTGCCATTCGCTGATCCGTGGATGACACCAGCATCAGTGTACAGGGCTACGAAGATGCAGTCGGTTCCAGGGTGACGACGATCCGATGGGTCTGATCCAGAATGATCTGGTTGCCCTCGACGGCCACAGCGGGGGAGGCGAAGCGAGGCAGGGAGAAAACCAGTTGGCCCTGGACAATCCGCCCTTGCACCTGAACGACCTCCTGTCGGCGGCGACGGTCAATCTCGGCCAGGGCAGCGAAGAAGTCATCCATTGGCACATCCTCGATCTCCCGTTCGACGAAGGCATTCAGAACTGCCTCGAATTCGTCTGGTGTGTAATCCTCGATCATCTGCTCAATTTTACCACAACTCTCCCTCCCTGGCAACTGTTGGAGGCGCGAGGGCGAACGAGTCTCTGGCGTATTCTAAGGTATGAGCTAACGTGCACAGCGGAAGCCGACGTCGTCGTTGGCCAGTTCAACGGCGCTAGCGCTCCGCTCAGTGGTGCGCACCAGATTCTGGTCGCTGAACCAGCCGCCCCCCCTGATCACCCTATACTTCTCCCCATAATAGGGAGAATAGAAGTCTCCGCCAGGATAGGCCTTGAACCAATCGGTGGTCCATTCGGCCACGTTGCCCGCCATGTCCAGCACACCGTAAGGACTGGCCCCGGCGGGGAAGCTCCCGACAGCGGTGATCCCGCGATTACCTGCCTCCTTGGCGTTGGCCCTGGCTGCATCCCACTGATTGCCCCAGGGATACCGGCGCGCATCGGTGCCCCGTGCAGCCTTTTCCCACTCCGCTTCGGTAGGTAACCTCTTCCCTGCCCACCCACAGTAGGCATTGGCGTCGTTCCAACTCACTTTCACCACGGGATGCTGAGCCTTGTCCTTAGCATAGTACCGCCACGACGTGTCACCTGCCTTCTCCGCATCAGTGACATAGCCCGTCTCCTGCACAAACCTCTCAAACTCCTGATTGGTCACCTCAAGCTTGTCCATCTCAAAGCCATCAACAAAGACAGTGTGCGGCGGCCTCTCGTCTTCGACATCGCTGCCCATGGTGAACTCTCCAGCAGGGATGGCGATCATGGCCGCCTCTACCGCGGGGCGCGGAGTCGGCGGGGTCGAGGTTGTCGTTGCCCTGACTTCAGTTGCGGTGCTCGTGGGCGCTATCGTCCCACCCTGGGGGATGATCAACTCCTGGCCTATCCGCAACCGCTTGGGATCGGAGATGGCGTTGACCTCCTGGAGAGCCTCGACTGTAACCCCGTACTGCCTGGCGATGGCCCCCAGAGTGTCGCCGGCCTGAACCAGATGGATCACAGGCGCGGTGCTCGGTGAGACGGAGGTTGATGTGACTGTAGCCGTTATCTGCCTCTGGGGAATGACGAGCTCCTGGTCTATCTGCAAACGTGTGGGGTCGGAGATAGCGTTGACTTCCTGGAGGGCTTCCACGGTAACTCCGAACTCCTTGGCGATGGCGCCCAAAGTATCTCCAGCCTGAACCACATAGATCACCGGCGTAGGGGTAGGCGGGGCGGACGGTATGAGCGTTGCCGTTGGCATAGGGTTCGTGGGAGTCGTCGCTGCAGGGACAAGAGTCCCTGCAGGCGGCATCGGCGTGGTAGCGGTAGCCGTCAGCAGGATAGGCGTTGAAGCCGCCTGCACAGGTTGTGATGTTGGAGTAGCTCGTGCAAGCGTTGGAATTCGCGCACAGGCTGTTGCGGTGAGGACAATGCCCATCGCTACCAGCAAGGACCCTAGCTTGTTTCTTCTCATCGCAAAACCTCCATTTCGTGTGGCGGGCAAGTTTAGGAAGGGCCGCCGCCCCTAACCAGGAAGCGGCGCGGAGCATACTATACCACATTTCACCTGGTCTGGCAACAGCGAAGAAGCCACCTGTGCAGTTCACGCAGGTGGCTTTTCCACCAGTTTGGTCACAAGTTCCTGATAGGTCAGTTCGGTCACCGCTTCGCTAACTCTTTCGCCTTCGCTTCGGCAGGAGCAATGACTCTGTCTCCAAGCGACGCAAGTAAACCCTCCAGGCTGTCGTACCGATGCACCTCCAGAACCCAGTCGTATTTCTTCAAGTCCTGGAACATGCCCCATTCTCCCGTTGAGCCTTCCAGCAGCAACGGCTGAACCGGCACCGCAAGGTCTGGGATAATGGCCTGCAACTCTTGAGGGATGCTTCTCGGCTCCGTGAGGTCGGCGATGATGAATCGGGCCAGGTGCGCCAGGGTGCGAACGGTTTCCGTGAAGTCCCGACTGGCGGGCTTATCGAAGTCGAACAGAACGGGCAAGTAGTCACGCTTGCGAAGTTCATCCCTGATCGCATCCAGGACAGCCTTCCGCTCCTCTGTGAAGCGACCCAGGATCAGCACGACTTTGGAGGTGATGGTGTCAATCACTTGGCGGATTTTCTCGTTGTTGAGGAGTAG
Organism: uncultured Anaerolineae bacterium; assembly: GCA_964625745.1. Classification (GTDB taxonomy): domain Bacteria; phylum Chloroflexota; class Anaerolineae; order VGOG01; family VGOG01; genus CAZVCJ01. The sequence continues at coordinate 21,971 of CAZVCJ010000025.1, forward strand.
GTAGATGAACTGGGCAACTTCGAGGTTGTCTACCGTGATGGTAGGCTCGCCGTGGCGAGTGATGATCAGGTCTGTTTGTGTCGCTCCCTCTAATTTTAGCCCCCACGCGGAAATTCCGTAGATTGAACAACTTGTAAGATCAGCACCCGTGAGATTTGTCTCGACAAGAGTAGCCATTGTAAGCTCCGCCCCGCGGAGGTCCGCCTCGATGAGGTCCGCCCAGATGAGGTTCGTCCCGATGAGGTGCGTCCCGATGAGGTGCGCTCCGCGGAGGTCCGCCTTGATGAGGTACGCCCAACTGAGGTACGCTCCGCTGAGGTGTGCCCCGCTGAGGTCCGCCTCGATGAGGTCCGCCCTGCTGAGGTCCGCCCCGCTGAGGTTCGTCCCGCTGAGGTCCGCCTCGCTGAGGTCCACCTCGATGAGGTCCGCCCCGCTGAGGTCCGCCCGTCTGAGGTCTGGCTCTATGTCAGGGTTCTCTCCTCGCCAGGTATTCCAAGCGTCCACCCCTTGCTCGAGAATCTTGAGATGTTCCTCGTTTGCCATAAGGTTTGCCCTCCGTCAGACGATGCGAAAGCGTCTGATTATGACTGTAACCGGACTCAACCCTCCAACAACTTCTCCAGATACAACGTCGGGTTCTCTCTCAGCCCTCCATTCGCGCCAGTACATCGGATTCATTCCGTGGCGGATGCGCCACCCGTGGATCCGCAGGCGGCGGGTCGAGCAAGGTCTGGTAGGGCTGACCGGTCTCGATGGCGTGCTGCATGGCGTCGTAGATCTCCAGGATGACCCGCTTGGTGCGGTACTCGCCGTGGGCGGCTTCGTCCTTGCGCTTGACGATGAGGAAGGTGTCCATGATGTAGTCCACGTCGTCGCGGGCGATGCCGTAGAGGTGGAAGTAGGCCGCGTCCAACTTTCGCTCCTTCTCCTTGCTCATCTCTGGCCGCACCACGCTGCACACCTCGCCTGCGTTGCTGAACGTGTAGCGCCACCGCACCAGAGGCATACCGCCGCCACCAGCGACCGCGCTTTCCTTCATCTGTGCTCAGGGCTGGGGCGCGGACAGAAACCAGGAATCAGAATTGCAGAAATTCAGAACCAGGGGGAGAGAGCGGCGGACCCCACCACCACCCGAAACCCGACGTCGCGGCCGAAGGAGGAGGGGAGAGCGTCGTAGCGATAGGAGCAGCGGGCGACCTCCTTACTGACGTAGGCCCACGAGCCGCCACGCAACACCCGGGGGCCGTTGGCCTCCGAATCTTCACGGCCATCATCAGGGTTGTAGGGATAAGGCTGATAGAGACTGGAACACCACTCCCACACGTTGCCCACCATGTCCAGCAAGCCATAGGGGCTGGCTCCTTGGGGATGGGCCCCCACTGGCGTCGTATCGCCCATGCCGACTTCACGAGTGTTACACCGCATCACATCCCAACGGTTGCCCCAGGGATAGATACGCCCATCCGTGCCCCGCGCGCCCTTCTCCCATTCAGCTTCGCTGGGCAGGCGGTAGGGCTTGCCCATAACCTCGGACAGCCACTTGCAGTAGGCTATGGCGTCATGCCAGGAGACGTTAACCACGGGATGATCCTGCCTGTCTCTCGGCGGGTTGTCACCTTCCCAATGATGCGGCTGGTTGCGGCCGGTAGTCTGTACAAAGACAGCGTACTGAGCGTTGGTCACTGGCGTCTTGGCCAGGTAGTAGTTGGGTAGATACAAGATGTGTTGGGTCCAATAATCGGGACTGGCGATTTTGTCCTTCTCGAGATCGATGCCCATGAGGAACTTGCCCGCGGGGATGAGGATCATCTCAGGCACCAGTGAGGTGGCTGGCATAGGCGCGGGTTTGCCGACCCTGTGTTTCCTGAGCAAGTCCCCAAAGGCAATCAGCTCCAGCACCTGTTCAGCCGACAGGCGGTAGCGCCGATATCCCTTGACCAACTCGTCCGACAGGGCCCCCTTAATTTGGAGACATAGATCTTCTGCATCGTGGAACTTAGCCCACTTGAGATCAAGCTGCCTCATGTAAGCTTCCACCGCTTGGCTGTACTCTGCTCGGTCGTTTCGCACGAAAATTAGACATGGTTTCTTGTGCTCTTGCGCAACGCGGTATTCAGCCACCACAGGCTCTGATATGGCTTCGCCTAGCAACTGAACAAAGATGTCACAACTGGCTACCTTGTTCAGGTAGCTTTCATCAAGCGCATCGCTGGATGCAGGAGACTGCTCAAAGATCCAGTGGCGCATAACCGGTATTTCGGCGATTGCCTTCGCTATTTCGCGACGTTCAACGGCGAACTCTCCTATCTGGGAGCTTATAAAGACTAGAAGAGGAGTTTCACTTTGGGTCACCTGTTTGGTTGGTGAGTCCAAATCTTGTGATTGTATTGCTCGTCTAAACTCACCAATCGCTTGGCCCAACGAGCGCGCGGCCTCTGGCAGCCATTTGGCGCCAAAGAGCAACAAAGCCAAGAGAAAAATCAGTGAGAGTTCTGGCGTTCCCAGACTCGGCATATTATCTCTCTCCCATCACAATCCTTAGCCCCTTCTCACCCTCCAGGCCAGCGCCCGCCCCAACGGCTCCGCCCCCAACGCCAGCAAATGCTCATTCGCCGGGTGATCCAACGTGTACACTGGCTTCCCCCACCCCACCACTTCTCGCGCCAACTGCTCTGTCTTGCTGCCGGGCTGGGCGTGGGCGATGAGCACGGTATCGGCCAGGGCTGCCACGAAGCGGTTGCGGGTCAGCGCCGTGTCCGCCGTCATGCGCCGCACCTTTTCTCCAAAGGGCGACATGAGCAGCAGCCGCCCCGCCGCCATGGGTTCTCTGTACTCCCGTTTCAAGCGCATCCTGTCCAGGCTGCGGGCCGGGCAGACGATGACCGGCGCTGGCCCGCGCAGCAGCACTGCCAGGCACTCCTGCTCCACTGGGGAGTGGAAGCCGCTGATGATCATGACCCCGCCTGTGCGCCACTGCTGCGCCAGGTCGTGCACCTGCAAGAGGATGCTGGCTGGTGCTTTGGTGGAGCAGAACAGGGCCAGCAGCGGCCCCTGCCGCTCCATCCAAAGGGTCGGGTTGCCCCACAGCGTCACCTGGCCCAGGGTGGGGTCTGCCAGGCGTTGGAGGGCATAGGCCGGATAGGTGGCTTCACTCTCGCGCAGGATCGCTCTTGGTGCGCGCACTGGCTACTCCTCCTCGCCCTCTTCCTCCAGTAGTTGGTCGCCCATCCGATACTTGATGTCGTAGTTGATGATGAAGTCCAGTTCCTCGTCTGTGAAGCCGTAGTGCTGCGCTAGTACGTGGTCAATCTCGTCAACGATCGGTTTGCTCAGTTTAGAAATAATTGCCTGAATGGTAAGTGTGTCATGTCTGAATTGCATTGTTCTATCTTCAGAGTTGGCACGCAAATCAGCCATCAATTCATCTGCTAACCCCGCCAGCAGGACCCCATACTTACCCTCTGCAAGCTTGTCCAAATCCACCGGGAAGCTATTCACTTCACGCTTGTTTACATGGCGGCAATCTGAAAAGACAGTAATGAACCAATAGAACAGGTTTGAGTTGAGGCAGCAAAGCGCAGCCTTAGCATGGAGATCGCTACCGAAGTTGAGTTCCTTGAATTCAGAAGGGGGGCGACGCTTGCCTTGTCCATCAAGCACACGCGGAACGAAATTCAGAACCTGAAGAAAATAACCAACCTTTCGCGAGTAAAAAACTCGATGTTCACTTCCGCGAGTGAAGAATAGTCCAAGTCGCCGTCTTTGCCGGGAAAGTTTCAGTATCAAGCCTTGCTCTAGCTGAGAAGATAGCTTGGGCAGACTGTTATCGACCAACGATCCTTCAGCGCTTGTATACTCCAATCCTTGGAACACCATGGATCGCTCTGTTTTGAACCATTTGTTGTAACGAGTGGAAAATCTGATCGGATTCTCAGTCTGTTCACCAATTAAGTGGATGGTTAGACGAGAGTGCTCAAGACCGTCGAAGAGGCGTGAGGGACGGTCATCAAAGGAACTATAGCAGAGCTCACGACTAGTGATCAAGCCCTGGAGACTCCTGTAGCGGTCAGTTGACACAGAAGAAACTGGAACGATAAGACCCAATCGTCCATTCTCAGAATAGAGCCGCAGGCATCTCTCTATCACTAATGCGTACAGATTGCCGGCTCTCTCACAGGTGTAGCCAAATGTGTTGTAGTCTCCAACTGCCCTGAGTTCGACGTATGGCGGATTCCCGATAATCACGTCAAACCCACCCTGCTTCAGAATACCATAAAACTCTGTAAACCAATGAAAAGGCTGGTGGGAAGCCAGCCACTTCTGGTACGCTGCGGGCCTGTTCACATCCACCCCATACTCCTGTGCCAGGTAGCGGTTCAACTCGTCTTCCAGTGCTTTCAGCCGCTTGCGGAGTTCCTCTTTCGTCTCGATAGAGTCCTGGGTATATTCGCGCATGTCGTGCGCAGTCTGCATGGCCTGGAACTTCCCAAACAGGCGGTCTACATCGGCCGCCTTTTCATCAATCCGTTGCAGTGTGGCCACATCTTCACCAAACATCATCTTGGCCTGCCCGCCCTGTGCCACCTTCATGGCTTGCTCTACTTCCGCTCTGGTGGTAAAGCCCACCAGTGTATTCCCGGTGCGGATGTTGAAGTCTATGTCGGGCAGCGGCTCGATGTTCTCCACCCGATCCACCTGGGCCACCAGCTTCAGGAAGAGGCGCAGCTTGGCGATCTCTACCGCCTCCGCCATGATGTCCACCCCGTACAGGTTGTTGACCACGATGGACTTGAAGACAAAGTAGCTTCGGTTGGGCCTGTCCTGAGCCTTGCCCTGAGCAGGGCCGAAGGGGGAGCCGAAGGAATGCCGCTCCATCTGCTCCAGCACTTCACGAAAGTCCCGGTACTTGTGGGGGTGATGGTCGCCGTGGGCCAGCTCGGCCACGAACGCTTCCATCCGATGCAGGCAGGCCTCGTACAGCGGCTCCAGGATGTTGAGCGCGGCGAACAGGAAAGCGCCCGACCCACAGGTGGGGTCGAGCACCTTCACCTGATTGATCGCTCGCCAGAAGGCGCGCAGCAACTCCGGCCCTTCGCAGTTCTCTATCACGTCCTGGGCAAACTGCTGGATGTCCAGGTTGTAGGTGATGAGGTCGTTGATGGAACGCACCTCCCCATCCACGAGCTTGAGCCACACCTCTTCGTAGCGTTGACGCCGCGCGATGGTCTCCCGCCAGATCTCGGTGGGCAGGGCGTATTCACCCGGCGTGGGGGTGTTCCACGCCCCGCGCTGGCTCACGTCGTCGATCCCCGCCGCGATCTCTGGCGGCAAAGTCAGGTTGGTTCCCTTGCGCACTGCTTCGTAGAAGTAGCGGTCGGGGTCGGCGGCCAGCAGCGTCCAGACCGATGGCTCTCCCTCAAACGCGACGCGACACTTTTCCCGCGCCTGGTCGAAGAGGAAGGGGATGACGGTGCTCTTGCTGATGTATCCGGTAATGTCCTCTTTGGTGTAGTAGGCGCCCATCTGCTTCTGGTTGATGTACTTCTCAAAGATGTAGCCCAACACGTCGGGGTTGATCTCGCGGTCGTCCCGCAACGGCCGCTCGTCCAGATGCCATTGGTAATCGTCAAAGAAGTCGAAGAGCCGCTCGAAGGCCGCGTCGGGAATCTGGATCGTCCGACCGTGCAACTGCTCCACCTCGTGCCGCTGGAAAATGCCGCCGTTCAGAAAGGGAATATCTCCCAGCAAGGCCCGAACCTGGGGCGACCGCTCATCTGGCGTCCTGGCGAATCCCTCGAAGAACAGCGGGCACAGAAAGTCACGGTAGAAGCGATCTGGAGAAACCAGGTTTTTCTCATCTGCGGCGGGAGATTGTTGTTCTTGATATTCGCTACCGCGTGCAAGAGCTCTTTCTTCAGCCAAAAACCTGGTTTCTTGGCTCTGGGCCAGCTTGTGGCGCAAGTAATCCGGGTCGCCATCAAGGAAGCCTTTCTTCTGGATGAAGTAGATGAACATGAGGCGGTTCAACATCACCGACACGTACCACCGCTCCAACGGCTCGACTGAGCTCGCCGAAGTCTCCTCGTCTGGTATCCCTGCGAGAAACTTCTGGAAGGCGTCGCGCTCACTCTTGAAGCGGTCATAGAACCTTCTCGTGGCCTGTTCCACGTTGAAAGCGGCGCGGAGGCGGCCGGTCACGTCCACCAGGATCAGGGTCTCTTCTTCCTCGAAGCTGAAGGCGATGGTTTGTAGCTTCTGGATGAGGGAGTCGCCCGGCTGCTGGATGGTGTAGTGGTGTTCCCGGCTGGCCAGCGGCCTGCCTACTTCCCGCCGCACCCATTGCCAGATTTGCTCGGTGCGCTCCCCATTCACGTAGACGATGAAATGCTCGCGGAAGGACCGGGCCACCTGCCGCTCGATCTTGCGCCGCGTGGCATACGGAGGGATAGTCCCCACGGCACAGGTAAAGGCCACCACACCCCGCTTCTCGGCCACGGCTTGCAGCGTGAACCGTTGTTCGACAACCTCCACGTCCAGGCTGGTGGTGTAGTGACCCCAGCCCAGCTCTTCGATGAACAGCGACTCAAAGTCGAATCCCTTGAGGTAGCGTCGAGTTCGCGCTGTATCGAGTATCATGCGTCCTCCTCCCAATGGCACTTGCTTTTCCAGCCCGCGCAGAAATGAATCATGCGCGTCAAGCTAAGACGGCCGCCTGCGGGAAAATGGTTGCTGGCCAGCTCCGCCGTGGCATAAAGTGCCACGGCTACGAAGCTGCCATCCCGTAAACGGGATTCTTGAGCCCGATTTCATCGGGCGGGAGCTTTGTAGCACGGCCACTTCATGGCCGTGCGGCTGCCCGTCGATCTTGCGCCGCGTGGCATACGGAGGGATAGTCCCCACGGCACAGGTAAAGGCCACCACACCCCGCTTCTCGGCCACGGCTTGCAGCGTGAACCGTTGTTCGACAACCTCCACGTCCAGGCTGGTGGTGTAGTGACCCCAGCCCAGCTCTTCGATGAACAGCGACTCAAAGTCGAATCCCTTGAGGTAGCGTCGGACCCGTGCTGTGTCTAATGTCATATGTCGTTATCCTCTCACCAACAAGCATCCTGAGCTTGTCGAAGGACGCGGCCCCCAACGCCCCGTCACCCTTCGACAGGCTCAGGGTGACTAACGCCTGGATCGGATGAAGATCGGGATTTCGACAGTTCAACCAGAGCCTCAAAATCACCACGTATCGGCGCCTCTTTCTTGGCTCGTGACCAGCCCTTGACCTGCCGCTCCCGTAGGAACGCCTCGTGCTCTGACGGGAACTCTTGTATATAGACCGGCTCGACTGGCAAGCGCCGGCGAGTGTAGGCACTACCTTCTCCCACCTGATGCTGGGCCAGGCGGAGAGATAAGTTATTAGTCGAGCCGGTGTAGTAGGAGCCGTCGGCGCACTTCAGTATGTAAAGCCAGGCTTTCACGATTGCTCCCCCTTGTGCTCCGTTGTTATGTTGATCGCAGCTCGTAAACCGACTTATGCTTGCCAGATAGTCATCCTTCGACAGGCTCAGGATGACGGCTTGGCACGGCTCGTACCGTTAGCTTCGAAGACCCGCACGAAGTCATCCTTCGACAGGCTCAGGATGATTTCGCGCTAGACGCGCAAGAGCAGAGAGTCACCCTTCGACAACACCTACAGAGACCAGCCCCAGCGAACAGATGATGCGCGGTTCCTGTGCCTCCTGTGCCTCTTGCACCAGGCACAGCTTATCATCTTCGTACAGGTTCACCACCAGCTCGGCCAGTTGTTCGTCCTGCACGCCGCTGCGCAGCTGCCGATTGAGCCTATCTTTGGCGCTTTCCTGCAGAGGGAAGCGGTAGATCTGTTCCACTGCTTTGAACAGGCTTTGTGAGGCGGGTAGGGACTCAAACAACGAGCCGCGGAGATGCCTGGCATACTCGCTCAGTCGCTCGTATGTCCTGAACCGCGCCCCGGACGAACGGCCCAACTGCCCGCCGACAAACTGGCTCTCGGTCATGATATGTTTCACGCCGCTTTGCACCAGGTCGTGATGGTTCTCCTGGCGCGGCAGGGCAGGGGTGTCCAAAGCACATTCGGCGGCGCGCAAAACGGCAAACTGGGATTCGCTGACGCTGTTGCCGTTCTGGTCCATCCAGGCCAGGGCACTGTTGCCCTCAGTGGTGCTCAAGTAGACCAGCACCCCAGCCGGGCCAGAACGACTAAAGTCGTCACTACGAGTTCCCAAACGAGTTCCCAATGCGGAGCGCTCACGGTCGCCGCCGGGGTGCGCTTTGGTCGAGTAGACCACCGCCGGCAGTCTGGGGATGATCGTCTTTAGTTTGGGGTTGGCATCGGTGGCATTTTTCCAGATCTGGTAGGCGTTGGATACCAGGTCAATCTCGGTGTCCGGCGGATCGTCCAGAATGCCCATCTTCTCGTGGTACAGGTTAATGAGCGGTTGAGCATCTACATCATCTTCAAAGAATAGCTCATCTGTGCCCACCACTTCCGCGTTTTCCCGCAATCGCTGGCGCAGCCGTTCGCGCAGACGGATGATCCGCTCCACGCCCTCGGCGGGCCAGAAAGTGTAGCACAAAATGTCCGGGGCCTGTTGCCCGATGCGGTCAATGCGCCCGGCCCGTTGGACCAGGCGGATGATGGCCCAGGGCAAATCGTAGTTGACCACGATGAAGCCATCTTGCAGGTTTTGCCCCTCGCTGAGGACGTCGGTAGGCATCAGCACCCGCAATTCGTCGTCGGGGCTGATCTGCTCCCGCTTGTTGTTGCTCACCGGGCTGAAGCGCCATGCCAGCCCGGTGGGGTCGGACGAGTCGCCGGTGACGCCAGCCAGCCTATCTACGCCCCGCGCCTGTAATTGCTCCTCCAGGTAGTGCACCGTGTCGGCGAACTGGCTGAAAACCAGCACCTTGTCCTGCGGATGCGCCTCTGTCAGCAACTGGTGCAAAGCGTTCAGCTTGGCGTCCTGATCCACGTCCCACTCGCCAAACGGTTGCAAGATACTCAACAGATCTTTGGCATCGGCTCGCAAGTGTTGGCCTAGGCTTTTCTTGAACAGGTCGGGCCGTATCCATCGGAAGCGGCGCTTATAGCGGGTGGCGTAGAGATCATAGACGGCGGCGGCGCGTTCTCTGAAGGCGGTTTCTGTGCGAAGGGGTGCCAGGGCGGGGGTGGCCGTCGCGTCAGCGTTTTCGTCGCCGTCTTCACCGGCGTCGTCGTCAAACAGATCGAGGGTGCTGTAGTCAACTGCGTCAGCGTCTTCGTCCTCAAAACGGGTATCCAGCATCTCCGCGCCCTGCGTGCCGATGGGCAGCGGCAGGTTGTTTTCCAGGGCGTGGACGAAGATGTAGTTGCGTAAGATGTGCCGCTCAACCGAAAGCAAGAAGGCGTGCCCACTGCTCTCCAGTCGCTTGAACAGGTTGGTACGGCAAAAACCCATCAGCCGCCTGCCGCCCCGCGAGAGGTCATCCAATATCTTGCTCTCTCTCGGGGTCGGCAGTTGTTTGGGCTTCTCCACCACGTAGTTTCCCAAGCCGTAGCGGGGCAGGTCGAGGCCATTGATGGTGTCCACCACATTGTCCGTGTACAACTGCGCATACTGGTCGTTGGGGTCGCTCTCGTCTATGGGAAAACGCACTGTCTCAGGGTGACGGGTGGGGAAGAAGTTGCGGGAACCGTCGGCAAAAGACAGGTACCTGCGCCCGGTCTCCGGGTCTAGCGTGGCGTAGTTGTCGCGGATAAAGCTGCGCGTGCGCCGCACCATGAACAGGCTCATCAGTTCTCGCCAATCGTCGGCGTATTCGCTCTTCTCGAACGCTTCCAGGGAGCGCAGGGGGCATTGGTGGCGGCGATTGAACTCGATCTCGCCAATCTCGCGCAGCAGTCTTTCCGGGCGAATGCCTAGATCGGCTGTCTCTGGCACGAACAGGCGCAGTTGGCTCGACAGGTCCAGATAGGTCTTGTTGTACGGGGTGGCCGACAGCAGGATGCAGCGGCTCTCGTTCTTCTGGACGTATTCGTGAATCGCGCCATACCGTTTGCCCTCGCGGTTGCGCAGGTTCTGGCTTTCGTCAATCAAGATCAGGCGGTATCGTCGCAGGTCGGGCAACTCTCTGATGACGCGGCTGATGGACAGCACTTTGGCCCGCAGGCCGTACTCATCCCGGTAGAACTCCCACATCTTGACCAGGTTCTTGGGACAGATGATCAAGGTCTCTATCGAGTAGTCCTCCTCGAAAACCTTGGCCAACGCCGTGCCCATCAGCGTTTTGCCCAGTCCGACCACGTCACCGATCAGCACCCCACCCCGCTGGTTCAAATGCCGTGCGGCGATTTTGACAGCCGCCGTCTGGAAATCAAACAGCGTGTTGCGCAACTGGCGGGGGATGGTGAACTCGGTCAGGCCAGCCCGCGCTTCACGGGAGAGGTGATAGGCCATCTTGAGGTAGATGTAATAGGGCGGGATCAGCTTCTCACTGGCCCAGCTTTCGTCAATGATCTCCATGAGCTCCTGCGAGATGTCCACGCACCAGTGGTCATTCCAGCGATCCTCGAACCAGCGGGCCAGTTTGTTACCCGCATCCTGCTCAACCACGTCAATGTTCAGTTCACCCTGGCCGGCCAGGCCAGAGAAAGTGAGGTTGCTGCTGCCCATGTAGCCGACGATGGGGGTGATACTGTCGGTGCGGTGGAGCAGGTACAGCTTGGCGTGGAGGGGATGGCGCAAGAAGAGCTTGACCACCAGCTTCCCGGCCTTGATCTGGGCCGCCAGGCGGCGTAGCCCAGCCTCATCTGCGTTGGTCGGTGCGCCAATGGTCAACTGATGACGGAATTCCTGGGCCAGCTCTTTTTTGAGCCTGGCAGCCGTCTTGTTGTCCATGCGCTCGTCGTTCTTGAGAAAGCCGAAGGCGGCGCGAAGCTCGTCCTGCGGTCGGCGGTGCATACCCACCAGCAGGCGGCAGCAATAATCCGGCCCGCCGGCCCACTCCTCGATCTTGGCGTCAATCTGCCGCCAGCCACGCAGATTGAAATACCCTACACAGAAGTCAGCGCGGTACGATACGTCAAGGGTGTCCTGTAATGCGGGCAGTAGTTTTTGCTCGATGTTGTCAAATATGCGGGGCATGGGGTTGTTTTCCTCCACGTGTTCTGCTGACGTTTATTCTGGGCGATTCCATGTTTCCCCAATTAGCGATTTCGCCGCTGAAGATCTCAGGTGCGATGTGGGCCTCTTTTGAAACTTGACTTTGATGCCAATTGGTAGTATACTTCAAGCAAGTAGCGGTATTGTAAGTCCCGGATCGGCTGGGTGTTCGTAGAACACCCCACTCCGCCCCGCAGTGGGCGGTGGTCATCGGCCCCCAGGCAGAGCCGCTATTTTTGTTCCCCGTACTTTTTCCTCCACGGTGACCTTCTCGGCAATGATTTGGGCTGCCCAGTCCTTGCCTAGCCCGTACTTCTGTTCAAACGACCAGGCCACGAAATCCACGGCTTGCAACCCAGGCACGGCCCACGAATCCAGTTGTTCGATCAACACGACCTGCATGGGTACGTGAGCAATGGCCTCGCGTATGGCTTGCTCCAGTTGCGCCTGCTGGGTGCGATTGGTGTATCGCCTGTCCAGGTACAAGTTCATCTGGGGATGGCATTCGACGCAATGGCGAACGACTCGTGCCATCGCCGCGCGATATACTGCTTCGCTTTGCTGCGGAGTGATGCCTTGCTTATCCACCACCGTGACGTAGATCTCGCACTCGACAGTAGCCAACTTGGTCAGGAAACGGCGAATGATTCGTGGATGCGAGCGAGCAGCCTTCAACTCACTGGTTCTAGCACGTCTGCACAGCGATCGGCGTGTACGACGGACGAGCGTTTCTATATGGCGCGGATTTTGCACAACAAGCAGCGCCACGGTGAAGAATCGTTCTTCGCTTGCCGGGTGCGGCGTCCCCGATTCGTCTCCGAACCCAACCAACATGCTACATCCTCAGGTCTTTTTGAGATATTTGTCCATCGTCCTCAAAATGTGTAGGCTGGCCCCCAGATACTCCGCAGCTTCCCTCACCGTATTTTGAGCATTGGCGCCAGACATTCCACCAGTGACAACCCCTCGTGTAGGATCGCCCTGGTGTTGACACTTTCATCCTGTCAACGAATGAAGCAACGAATAAGCCTTGATGACAAACCTCATTCGTTTATTCGTTTGGTATTCGTTGACAGGGGGGCGGGTCATTCATTAGTGTCAACTTAAGGAGGCCTGGCAGCGGGTTCGCCAACAGATAACCAC
>CAZVCJ010000026.1:0-15422 GCA_964625745.1 uncultured Anaerolineae bacterium
TCTCCAGCATGAGCCTGGGTCTGACCTCCACCGTAGCATAGGTACTGATGCCTGACAGGGCCTGGGTGATAAAGGGCGAGGCATCACGGGGCGGGTTGGCCAGCAGCGTGGGGTCAGTGGCCCGCAGTTGCAAGTCCGAGATCATGCTGAAGTAGCGGTTATGCTTCCCTTCCACGATCACGAAATCGCCGATGCGCAAATCCTCCGTCGAACACCCCGCATCCAGCCGCACCGTCAATCCCGCGTTAAACGCGCCGTCGGTCACTACACCTAGTCGTTTGCGTTTCATCTTCACTCCTCTTCCAGCGTCTCCCGCAGCCGCTTCTCGTCGGTCACAGAGGCTTCCCACTCCCAGTAATCGCGCTCCACCTCATAGGAGTACTTGTTCGGAATCTGGCCCTCGCTCCACGCCTGCTTGAAGACCTCAAATTCCATCTGGTAGCGTTCCTCAAACCGCTTACGCTGTTCCCCAACTTCTCTAAGTTTGAGACGCACCAGATCCTTTGTAGCCAGATGGAGGGCGACATCGAACCTAGTCTCCCCCGTCAGGTCCACCAGGATCTTGTGAATTGGCTTAGAAATCGTGGTTTCAATCATTTCACTCATTTCACTTGCCTCCTAACTAATGCATTCTCGACCTTTTGCGACCATACTCTCTGCCTTCTACAATCGCCGTGGCGCCTGACTGGCCTTGATCTCCAGCGCCTAGTCTGTCTCGTAGGCGGTCTCTAGCCGCAATGCGGGTCAGCAGTGAGCCGGGCGTCCAGTCAGCGGCCGAAGTTGGAACCACTGAAGACACTGAAGGACACTGAGCTCACTGAGGACCCTTCAGTGCTCTCAATCTACTCAGTGGCCTCAGTGATTCCAATCTCCCCCTTGATGCCGCCGCCGTCAACGGCAATGGCGACGTGTTGGCGAAATGGTTTCATGGTGACCTATCTCCTTTCGTCCCTAGAAATCATGGGAGGGCATATTCAGCTATCCCACGTCTGAAGAGTGCGAGATACGTACACGCATGGCGCCCTCGATCACCAATCGAAGCCACTCCTTAGAGTCGCCGTGCGAATCTCGCTGGGCTCGCTGGAGGACTGTGGCCATTTGTTGAATAACGACAGCATCTTCGAAAACAAACTCTCGGGCATCTCGCCTCCCCGACGTCGGCCCTTCTACGACCTCCCGGGTGCGAAGCAGTCGAATAAGAGAAGCGTACTCACGGTGAACTCCCAAAATGAGGTATTTTAAACCCATCTCCGTGGAAGCCGGCGGCTCGGCTCCCAAATCCAGGCGGCGAACCACAAAGTGACTGGCACGTGAAAGAACCTCGTCTTTCCAAGCTTGTTCAAATGCCATCTGACGGTCGCCGCTCATTCTATTCGCGCGCATCATGACCCTGTTGAGAGATGCGAATACCTCGTTCATCTCATTGAAGTCGTCGAAGTATAGATCCTCGAATGGCGAGACTGTCTCACGTGGTTCCGCGTACGAAGTCACGCCACCAAACGCCTTGAGGAGTGCCTCCCAACGGGACACCGCCCAAGAGGGTTTGCCTCCTAAACCGAAAACGACATGCCCCAGGATATCGCTTGTTGGACGCACCGGTACCAGTGGTGCCAAGTATTCGACGAATTTCCCCGTGTCAGCCTGGGGAATTGCACCCCTGTATCTCTTAATCACTTCATCACGGATTGCGGCCTGGACAGAACAGCACAAATCGTCAGATCCCGAATACATAGCATACTTGGTGCAGATTGAGCGGACAAGCTCATCCAGTTCAGGAGGACGTTCCGCGTCGCAAATAAATGCCAGAACCGGCTTGTTGGCATCCAGAGCCGTTTGGTACTCGCGTCGGACGGCGTCAGAGTCCGTGTCACCTATCAAGAGGATGAAAATGTCACACCCTTGGACTTTGGATAAATATGACTCTACGACATCCTCTGTAGAAGCCGGCGTGGCCTCGAATCGCCACGGGCGAGTGATAGAAATGGACCGCACAGCTTGGTCAACTGCCTGGCGTTCTTTCTCCATGCCACGAATTACCGAGCTAACGAATACAAGGAGCGGTGGTTCTGTCGATGCGGTCGATGCTTGTGCAATCGGCACCTTTGATCGCGCAAGACGTGATCTTCGAGGGCGCTTAGGCTTTCGCTTTCTACTCACGGCTCTTGTCCTCCAGGCTATCCCTCCACCACCGCCACCTCTTCCTCCGTTAGACCATACAACCGATACACGATCAAGTCAATCAGCCGGTCGGTGGCGGCGATGCGGGCCAGCAGCGGCTTCAGCTTTTCCGTCGAGGCTTCCCACTCCCCACATATGCGCTCCGACGCCGCCCGCCCCTGTACATCCACCCTGGTGACCTTGCGCCGATTGCGGTCCAGCACGCGCCGTATCTCCGTCCAGTCGTGCTCGTAGTAGGCCTTGAGGCTAGTCTTGAGCGTCCAGTCCTCGACAGGCAGCCCCGTGTAGTCGGCCAGCCAGCTCAGGAAGCCCCGCTCCTCAGCCTGCTTCTCCCTGTTCATCTCGATCATCTGCTCTGCCAGGTGAGCCAGCAAGTCGTGAACGACATCGGATTGTTCGGGGTCGGCGGTGAGCCGGGCGTCCAGCCAGTGGCCGACGTTGGAATCACCGAATGCACTGAAGGTCACTGAGTCCACTAAGCACCTTTCAGTGGCGTCAAGCCATTCAGTGGCTTCAGTGATTCCGGCCGCCCCCAGCCGCTCGCGCTCGTCGGCGGAGGTGGTGAACTCAATGTGGCGGAACGGCAAGCTGGCTATTTCAGATGTGCTCACATGATTGTTGGTGCTAGTCAATCTGAAACACCACTCCAGAAGTTTCGAATTTAGAAACGCCAGATATGCGTGAGATTGCTTTTTGTCCCCAGCCAGATAGTAGGATACGCTGTCAAAACAATAGGAAGGCTGAGGTAGAGGGCCAAAAATCAAACGGCGCCAATTATCGAGTGCTGCGTTTCTCTGGTAGCCAATTCTGGGTAGCTGCGTATGTGCAACACGTTTGCCTCCGACTTCTGCTCGATATCTCTCTACGTCCAAATATTTGTCAGTGCCTTGTCTGGCGTTTTCGAGGAATTGATGGCGCTGAACATTCCCCCCCCGGAGCACTTTTGGGCCAGTTTGTGGATTAAGACTCAGCAAATCGCGCATTGTGGTTTCATTGATCTCCCCTTGGAAAGTCTGTAATACCTCGCCAGAGGGTTGCAAGTGGGAAGCAGAAGCCAGCTTTACGGCTAGATTCACTGCGGTCTGAGAGCTCAACAATGGTATCATCAAGGACTCAGGATCAAGCGCTTCAATCTGGGTCGGTGTGATTTGATACTCTCCGCATACTTCTTCTAGCTTTCGACCAGGATGAACTCTCACCCTGAAGGGTTCATTGTCGGGCTCTTCTCTCGTCGTTACAAGTATACAAGTCGGCAACTTTGCCTTGGGAAATACGCGTCTTTTGGAGTCATCCTTCTGTGGAAAAGCATCAATCAACAGCATCCTCCGTTCTGCCAAGAGGAATTTGCGTAGGTTGAAGGCTTGCTGATCTGCCAACAGAGACATTGGAGTGATGAATCCAAATACGCGCCCAGGCCTGACAATGTGGGCGACTTTGGCAGTGAACAATCGAAATAGATCGATTTTTCTTCCCAGTGCTGGAGCCAAGTCATCATCAGACTCGATATACTCAAACAGATATGACAGATCCTCTTCGCGTTCTTTCTCAGCTAATACGTCGTAAGGCGGATTCCCCACCACTGCATCAAACCCTGCCTGTTCCTTCAGTGAGCGGCCGAAGCGGTCGAAGAATACCTCGGGGAACTCCAGTTCCCAGTGGAAGAAACGCTTCTCCCCGGCAATCCTCTGGGCGACTTCTATCATTTCCACCAGGGGGCGGGGAAGATGATCGGCCCGGCCATTCTGAATCGCATCCGCCAGAAACCGGTACACCGTTAACAGATCAACTGGCTTCCCTCGTTTCTGCTCTGAGTAGACTTCCCTGGCCTCAGCTACACCCTTGAGACCCTGTTGCTGTGCTCGGAAGCTCTCAATGGTCTGAACCACCTGGTTCTCAAGTTCAACGACCACTCCAAAGTAGCGGGCAGTCCACAAATCAGCCAGCAGACGATAGCGGCGGGTCAGTTCCTCCCGAAGCTGCCGGTAGATGCGCTCCTGCTCCTTCACTCCAGCCACGTCGTCGCTGGGTGTCCGCTCAATGAGCCACATGCTGTCCACAGCGGTCATCATACTCTGGCGGAAGGAGTCATCCTCAAACATCGAAAGCTGGCCAGCAGCTTCTTCGTCTTCGGCCTTGCGGCGCTTTTTCACCACTGGCGCCGCTCCCAAGTCGGCTACCCGTGCCCCAATGAGGCTGTTGCCACAGCGCAAGTGGTGGTCCAAGAACGAGAGTGGTTTGTCCTTGGACACCGTGGCCAGCCACAGCGACAGCTTGGCCAGTTCCACCGCCAACGGGTTCAGGTCCACCCCGTAGATGCAACTCTGCACCACTCGCCGCTTCCAGTAGTCCAGTTCCGCCTCATCTCCCATCCCGGCCGTGGCCCCCAGGCCTAACCCCACCAAGTAGCGAGCGATGTGCTCCGTGGCCTCCACCAGGAAGTGCCCGCTGCCCATGGCTGGGTCCAGCACGTCCAGGCTCAAAATGTCGTCCACCAAGTCCTCTTCAGCCACACCCTTGCGGTCAGCCCAGCGGGCAAAGGTCTCGTCCAAGAGTGGCTCCAACGTCTGCTCCACGATGTACTTGACGATGTAGTCAGGTGTGTAGTAGCTGCCGGTGGCCTTGCGCTCGCCCCGGTCGGTGACCAGGTAGACCCGACCAGTGAGGACGGCCACCTCCTGTCCCTCGCCTGCCGAGACGTACCGCTCTCGTCCCTTCTCCTTCACCACCGCCAGGTCTTCTTCGGCGTACCGCAGTTGATACTCCAGCAGCCCCTCGTAGATCGAGCCCAGGTGCCGCACCTCCAGGTCGCGATAGTCCACGAAGACCCGCCCCTCCTCGGTATCAATGCGAGCCAGCAGGTCAATAGCTTGCCGCAGTCCGTGATCGCCCACGGCGTACTGTTCCAGGAAGGGATGCTTCTCCGGGGCAAAGAGGTCGCCGTTGTAGGCTGGCACGCCCAGATGCTCGTTGCCCTTGTTGATAGCTCCGAACAACTCCTCCAGGCGTGGCCAGTAAAGACGAGATGTGGGCAGAATCGGCTTGCTCAGGGTGCGCTCAATCTCCTTCTTGATGGCATCAAGGCTGTAGCTCAAGCGGTAGGTCTCGTTGTCCTGCAAGGGCAGCAGCCCCCGGCTCTCGGCATAGAGGATAAACAGCAGCCGGTAGAGCAGAATCAACGAGTTGTCGTAGACGGCCTTGAGGGTATCGGAATCAGGGGCCAGACCGCTGCCCGTGCAATCGAGGAAGCCCTGGGCCACGTGGCGCAGCGCGTCGTAGACCTGCTCCTTCAGGTTCTCGCTCACGCCCTGGGCGTAGTCGCGGCTCTCCTGCAAGACGATGTCCAGCCAGGTGCGCCCTTCGCCATTGGGAATAAAGGATGCCTGGCGGAAGAAGAGGTAGAAATGCTTGAAAGCTTCGACATCGCCATTGCCCAACAGAGCGGGTAGGTCCACCTCGTAGTAGTAGTTCAGCTTGTGGGCCGTGTCCCTGTGGTAGAGCCGCCAGGCCCGGCCGTTGGTCAGGATGCCCCAGGCTCGCCCGGTGTGGAGCATGTAGAAGTAGATCTGCCAACTGGGATTCTTGTTGGTGAAGGGATCGCGAGGTTTGCGACCATCGCCTTTGAGAGTCTGGTCGAGGGAGCGATCCCAGTGCTTGGCGTCGCCCACAGCCAGGGCGGTGGCGGGGTAATCCTCCTGTCCCTGGAGAGGCTTGGCGGCCTTTCGGGCTTTGTCCGTTGGGAAGAAAACATAATCGGGCCTGCGTATGCCATCGGGTGTGGCAATGCTAGGCTGCACCTCGAAGACATGATTCAGAGCCTCAAGCACGGGGCGGATCCAGTCCCGTTCAGTTTGAGCCTCGTTCTCTGTGGGAGTGAAGGCCGCATAGATAGCCTGGAGCCGCTTCATGGCGGCCCGAGCCTCGTTGGTCGCCCCCTGCCAATCGAGCCGCCGGGGCAGTAAGTGGTCGAGGTAGTAGTCAGAGAAGAGGTAGTGGTTATGATGCTTCTCCAGAAGCAGAGAGAGTTGTTGCGGAAAATCAGACACCATTCCTCCCTATCCAGCCTCAATCGCATACAACACCGTCATCAACCGCTCGTAGTCGTATTTGAGGAGGGCGGCGATTTCGCGCGCGGCCCGCTCCAGCCACTCTCTGTCCTGGCCCCGCTGGCGATATGCCTGGCGGACGTGAGCGGCGAGGAACTGCTCGGAGGGCACCTCGCCAGGGGCCGCAAGGAGCAGGCGCAGGTAGTAGAGGCGCTCGCTGAAGGCTCGCACTTCCTCCTCCGTGCATTGATGCACTGAGTAGTGAAGGGGCGGAGGTTGGGCGGGCAGGTGCTGGCGAATGCCCCCCGTTCCCCCCAAAGTTGGGGGGCCAGGGGGGAGACCGCCCTCCACACAGCCCACCAGGAGGACGCTGAACTCGGTGCGCAGGGTGTGCCTCAGCTCCGGATGCTCGTCGTAGATGGCCTGGTCGTAGACCGCCTCGGTGCTGCGCCGCACGGCGCGGCGGCCAGGGTCCAGGCCAGCCGTGGTGCCGTGGCTGACCACGCCGTAAACGCAGCCTCCCTCGCCCACCTCAACTTTCACCAGGCTGCCCAGGGCCGGTGGCTGGTTGAGCTCCAGGCTCTCGGCCACAAAGCCCGTAGTCCCCGTTTCGATAATCTCACCTATTCTCATGGTCAAATCGTCCTTCGTCAGATAGTCCTTGGTCGGATAGTCCTTGGTCATCAGTCATGAGTTCCCCCGAGTTCCCCCAAGTTCCCCCGAACCAGCAGTTACCATCAGACCTTGATCAGACTCCCCTTCTCCGCTTGCTGCGGTCTTTGGCCGAGCGGGCGTAGACGATACCTCGCTCCGCCAGGGCCCTCTCCACCAACTGCTCCACCAACTGCCTCTCCGCTGTGGTGATGACGGCCTGCTCGTGGGCCTCCTGCAGGGCTGGGGGAAAGGGCGGATAGTCCGGGCTGCGCTGACACTGGTCGTAGACCAGGGCGTGCACCAGGTCTAGCATCCTTTCGTCCCGCATGATCCACTGAGGAGCCTCAATGCGCACCACCTCGCCACCCACGTTCAGGTAGAAGAACTGAACGCGATGGCTTTCATATTCGTCCAGGATAGCCGAGGTGCTCTCGAAGACGTCGGAGCGACAGCCTTCTTCAAGAAACCCCTCGAACAACTGCCGATCCAGGGCCGTGCTGAGGAAATTGCAGAGCGCGCGCTGCTCCCCGGGAAGGGAACAGCGTTCGCAGTCTGAGGGATCGTCCTGGCAGAGCGAGACCCGCAGGACGTTAGCCACGTCATGGCTGCCGGTGAAACTGACGTAGCCAACCACAGGCACGCTGGCCGCTCGAAATCTATTCAGACACTCACGAAATTGATCCAGGAATTCATCCTTGACATCTTTCTCCTCGCTCTGCAACGGCCAGAGGATCAGGGAACCGTCGCTCAGCACCACCATCGGATCGGTCGCCAACTGAATGGCTCTCAACGCCGCCTGCAATTCAGCGATTTGCATCTTCACGCTCAGGCGCTCCCCCTCGATGGGGACATTCTTTTGCCCAGGCGACAGGTAGAGGTCGTCGTCCTCGAAATAGAGCCGCCCGTCCGAATCCAAATCGGCGTTGGGATGGCGGCCGTAAGTGAGGACAGCGTGGCCGGCGTTGATGACGTAATAGCGCAGCGAGCTGTGGCGGTCGGGCGGAATCGAGGAGCCGTCGGAGGCGATGACGCTAAAGTCGGCGGGAGGCAGCGGGGGCGAGAAGGTCTGGCTGAGGCTCTGGACAGGGATGGCCACCAGCCAGGGGAACCGTTCGCGGCGGTCGCGCACTTTGGCCCGCAGCTCCTTGGCGTCCACAGAGCGCAGGAGTTTCCGAGCCCTCCCCAGTAAACTTCCGCGCTCCTCGGCTACAAATGATGCAGCCATCCTATCCACTTGCTGGCTGATGGGTCCTAACTCTAAGGGCAATCCAATCCCCCTGTTGACTCGTTGCCTCGTTACCTCATTGCCTAATTGCCTCATTGTCCACAGTCAATTATACCTCATAGTGCCCCTCTTGACAAGAACAGACTTGCAACATCGGCCAGGTTGTAGTAAAATTAGGTGGTAGAACTGCCCCGAGACTATAATAAAGGGAGTGCAGGTGCAAGCCTGCTTATGGGGCGGACTTGCGTCCGCACTCCTCCCTCAAAGGGCAAAAGGAGGACGAAGGTCAGTGGAAGCGCTGAAGGAGAGGATCAAGCGAGAGGGCCAAAATCTAGGACGAGGCATCCTCAAGGTTGATGGTTTTGTCAACCATCAAGTTGACCCGGAGCTGATGGTGGCGGTCGGACGGGAGTTGGCCAGGCGATTTGGCAGCGTTGGGGCGACCAAGGTGCTGACAGCGGAGATCTCAGGGATAGCCCCCGCCTTGACCACGGCCCTGGCCCTGGAGATTCCGGTGGTCTACGCCCGCAAGACCAAGCCCATCACCATGCCCGAGCGGATCTACCGCCAGACCGCCCCTTCCCACACCAAGGGCCGCCTCGTGGAGTTGATGGCCTCGCCTGAGTTTCTGCGGCCCTCGGACAGGATCCTTATCGTGGACGACTTCCTGGCTACCGGCCAGACCATCGCCGCCCTGGCCAGGCTGGTGGAGGAGGCAGGGGCGGAACTGGTGGGCATCGGGACCCTCATCGAGAAG
Organism: uncultured Anaerolineae bacterium; assembly: GCA_964625745.1. GTDB lineage: Bacteria > Chloroflexota > Anaerolineae > VGOG01 > VGOG01 > CAZVCJ01. The sequence continues at coordinate 8,858 of CAZVCJ010000026.1, forward strand.
AGGTTTGAAGGGGGGCGGGCCCTGTTGGACGGGTTGGGTATCCCCATCGAGTCCCTGGTAGTCATCTCCGACATGTCCGATGGCCGCATCGTGTTCGGGGAGTGACCAATGACCATTGAAGCTGTAGCTATCCTGGATTTCGGCTCCCAATACACCCAGCTCATCGCCCGCAGGGTGCGGGAGGCCCGCGTCTATTGCGAGCTCGTCCCCTGGGACGCGCCCCGCGAGCGGGTCGAGCGCCTCAACCCCCGTGGCTTCATCCTCTCCGGCGGGCCGGCCAGCGTCTACGACGAGGGCGTGCCCACTTTGCCCAATTACGTGCTCGCCAGCGGCCTGCCCGTGCTGGGCATCTGCTACGGGATGCAAGTGCTGGCCCACGCGCTGGGGGGCAGGGTCGCTCCGGCCGGGGAGCGGGAGTACGGCCCCGCCGAGCTCTCCGTCCTGGCCCTTTCCTCCCCTCTCTTCGCCGGGCTGCCCTTCTCCATGAAGGTGTGGATGAGCCACGGCGACCGTGTGGAGGAGCTTCCCCCAGGGTTCGTGGCCCTCGCTTCCACCGCCAACGCACCCATCGCGGCCCTGGGCGACGAGTCGCGCCAGCTCTACGGCCTCCAGTTCCATCCAGAGGTGGTTCACACCCCCCAAGGCGAGGAGGTCATTCGTAACTTCCTCTACCACGTCTGCGGGCTGAAGGGAACGTGGACGCCGGCTTCCTTCGTCGAGGAGGCTGTGGCCCGGATTGGGGAGCAGGTGGGCGAGGGCCGGGTCATCTGCGCTCTCTCCGGCGGCGTGGACTCCACGGTGACGGCCACCCTGGCGAGGCGGGCAGTGGGCGATAGGCTGACCTGCATCTTCGTGGATCACGGGCTGCTGCGCCAGGGCGAGGCGGAGCGCAACCTGGAACGCTTCCGCCGCCTGGGACTCAACGTGGTCTTCGTTGATGCCAGGGAACGCTTTCTTGAGAGGCTGCGAGGCGTGATGGACCCGGAGGAGAAGCGGCGCATCATCGGCGAGGAGTTCGTGCGGGTGTTCGAGGAGGAGGCAGCCAGGCTGGGCCATTTCGATTTCCTGGCCCAGGGCACGTTATACCCCGACGTTATCGAGAGTGCCTCGGCCGCCACCGGTACTGCCACCCGCATCAAGACCCACCACAACGTGGGCGGCCTGCCGGCGGACATGCGCTTCCAGCTCATCGAGCCGTTGCGCTATCTTTTCAAGGACGAGGTGCGCCAGGTGGGGCTGGAGCTGGGACTGCCGGAGGAAGTGGTCTACTGCCAGCCTTTTCCCGGGCCGGCGCTGGCCGTCCGCATCATCGGCCAGGTGACGGAGGAGAAGCTGGAGATGCTGCGGGCCGCCGACGCCATCGTGACCGAGGAGATCGAGCGGGCTGGGCTGGGGAGAGAGGTCTGGCAGTACTTCGCCGTGCTCACCCCTGCCCGGAGCGTAGGGGTGATGGGCGACAGCCGAACCTACGAGACGACCATCGCCGTGCGGGCGGTGACCAGCCGCGACGGCATGACCGCCGACTGGGCGCGGCTTCCCCACGACCTGCTGGCCCGCATCGGGGGCCGCATCGTGAACGAGGTAACAGGCGTCAACCGCGTGGTCTACGACATCACCTCCAAGCCACCAGCAACCATAGAGTGGGAGTGAGACATCTTATCTGCCACGAATTTCACGAATTAACACGAAAAAGAGAAAATTAGTGAAAATTCGTGTAATTCGTGGCAAAAAGCCTTCTGGTTCTGGCCTGTCCAGGTTAGGAAAGGAGAGTTAATTGCCATGACACAGACAGAAGCCATCAGCAGCTACGCTATTTACGACAAGCTACTCGATTTAGAGAAGAGCATTCGAGAGCTGAGAATGCTCTTCTTGACCACAAAGCCGCCAGCGGAAAGGATTTGTCGCCACCCTGTTTCTCTGGAGGGAATATGGGCTGGCGCAGACATCACTGACGAGGACATTGAGGCCGCTAAACGCTCGATGTTTGTTTAGTGGAAGTCGTTTGGTAGTGAGGTCTTCTCTTGATTAAACTGCTACACTTCGCAGACCTCCACCTGGGGGTGGAAAACTATGGGCGGATGGACCCTGCCACAGGACTCAGCACCCGCCTGATGGACTTTCTGCACGTCTACGACCAGGCGGTGGATTACGCTCTGGACAACGACGTCAGCCTGGTGATCTTCGCGGGCGATGCCTACAAGACCCGCGACCCCAACCCCACTTATGAACGAGAGTTCGCCAGACGCATCCAGCGCCTCTCGACGGCGGGCATCCCTACCGTGCTGGTGGCGGGTAACCACGACACCCCCAGCGCCATAGGCCGGGCCATCACGGTGGAGATCTTCGCCACCCTGGAGGTGGAAAACGTCCACGTGGCCAAAAAGCCGGAGGTCATCGCCATCGAAACTAAGGGCGGCCCCGTGCAGGTCGTGGCTCTGCCCTGGATCACCCGCAGCGCGCTGCTGGCCCGCGACGAGTACAAGAACAAGAACCTGGAGGAAATCAACCAGCTCATCCTGGACAAAGTGACCAACATCTTCGAGGGGGACGATGGCTTGCTCGGTCAACTGGATCCGGCTGTGCCCACTATTTTAGCCGCCCATGCCACCGTCCAGGGAGCAAAATATGGCTCGGAGCGGAGCGTGATGCTGGGCCAGGAGGTGATCCTGCCGCCCAGCCTGGCGAAGAACCCGGCCTTCGACTACGTGGCCCTGGGCCACATCCACAAGCACCAGGTTTTGAACGAGCAGCCTCCCGTGATCTACAGCGGCAGCATCGAGCGCATTGATTTTGGCGAGGAGCGGGAGGACAAGGGCTTCGTGGTGGCCGAGGTAGAGCGAGGGCGAGCCAACTGGCAGTTCGTGAAAACCGACGCCCGTCCCTTTGTCACCATCGAGGTGGATGCCCAGAGCGACGATCCCACCGCCGAGATACTGGAGGCCATCGCCGCCCGCAACATCGAAAACGCCGTGGTGCGGATCATCGTCCACACGACTGCCGAAAAAGAGCCTCTCGTCAACGAGGGCGAGATCCGACGCGCCCTGGCAGGGGCCTTCCACATCGCAGCCATTGTCAAGGACGTGGAGCGCAAGGTGCGGCTGCGTCTGGGCGATCAGCCCATCGAAGAGATGACGCCCCGCCAAATGCTGGAGCGGTATTTTCAGGTGAAGCAGACGCCTCCCGAACGCACAGAACTGCTCTTGGAGCATGCCGAGGATATATTTCGGGAGCTAGAAACTAGCGGTTGAAACCGCGCCTGAAGAGCTAAAGCTGGCTGTTCACCTGCGTGGACAGGTGCGTCCACGTAGGTAGACGGTCGGCTGCAAGCCCACTAGAGGCGATTTCAATCGCTAACTCAAAACGGAGGCCCAACCATGAGTCCCAAAGTAGGAACCGTCATAGGCAAGCTCAGTCTCGTCGCTGGGGCCAGGCAGGAACAGGTCGAGAACGTGGCTGCCGTTAAGCCGGCGCGTGGTATCCTCCGGAAACGCAAGAAGGAGAGCCTGTACATCATTCTGGATGTGACGGGCGATCCCGTGGGTCGGGACGCGATCTATCGCGAACTGATCAGGATCATCGGCGAAGAGTACTTTCAGGCCCAGGGCAGCGTCACGGCGAAACTGCGCCAGGCCATAGGAGCCGCTAACTCTTTTCTATTGCAAGAGAATCTCAAAGCGCTTCCCCACGAACACCGCGCCGGGGGCGTCACTTGCGCTGTGCGCAGGGAGGGAAACGTCTACATCGCCCAGGCAGGGCCGACCGCGGCGCACGTGTCCTATCAAGGCAAGTTGACGAGCTTCCCCAGAAGCCCCGTAACCGAGCTGACCGCTGAGGAGACAACGCCCCTGGGCTTTAAGAGGGGGATGCCAATCCGCTTTTACCGTAGTAAAGTGAGAGCGGGAGACGTCATCCTCCTGGTGAGTGGCTTCCTGGCTCAACAAGCCAGCCCGGAACAGATCGCCCAGGCCGTCGTTGGGAAAGACATGGGCCCGGCTCTGGCTAGTCTGGAAGAGCTAACTGGCGAGGAAGACGCCTCTGCCGTGCTCATCCGAATTGCCCCAGTGGAGGAAAAGCCCAGAGTCAAACGCCAGGTTGCTGTGCGGCGGCCAGTCAGGCCCAAGGTCAAAGAGGCGCCAGAGGAGCAGCCAACCAGCCCCAGGGACCGAGAGGCGCCACGAGAGCGGCCACCCCGCCCCGATGGGGATAGCCTGGAGCGCAGAGTGTCGTCACTGCTCGAAAACGCCTTGAAAGGAACAGGCAGCTTCCTGAGAAGGCTCCTGCCTGAGCGTGTACTGAGCGACTCGACCGAGCTCACCGAAGTCCCAGCCAAAGCGAAGGAGACCCCAACTCCAAGCAAGCGTGTCGCGCGGCCGCGCCGGCCCCCAACCGAAGGGCGCAGAAACCTCTGGATGGGACTCGCCATCGCCATTCCCGTCATCGTCTTCATCTTGGTGATCGTCGTCTATTGGCAACAGGCGTTGATCAGGCAAGCTCGCTTCAACGAGCTTGTGACCCAGGCCCAGCAGCAGATGGAGCTGGTCGGGCAACTAGATGAAGGCGCAAGACCTGGCTACGACGAAGCCACAGCGAGGGGCCATTTGCTGGAAGCCCTCGACTCCTTAGCCGAAGCCGAAGAGCTAGAGCCAGGCGATCCCCAGGCGAGTGACCTGCGAGAGCAGGCAGAGTACACACTGAACAAGATAGACAGAGTCACCAAACTCAATTGGATAGTCCCCCTATGGGAGTACGGAGAGCCAGGCAGCGACCCCGGCCGGGTGATAATCGTTAACGACATTGATGTCTATGTCCTGGACAAGACCCTCCATCGAGTCTACAAGCATCTCCTCGACGACACCATGCAAGCACTGCAAGAGCTACAGGGACCGGAAGCCGATCCGGTGCTCATGCGCAAAGGTGACCAGCGGGACCCCATCGTGGTGGGTGAGTTGTTGGACATGGTCTGGGCGGAGGCCGAGGGCGGGCGGCTGGGGAGCAACCTCCTCGTGTTGGAGAGTGGTGGCTCGCTACTGGAATATGACCCGCTTAAGGGTATAAGCGTGCTGCCCGTCGGCGGACGCGACAGGTGGATTCAGCCACAGATAGTGGGAAGCTACGACGGCGACATCTATCTGCTGGATTCGAGCTTGAACCAGATCCTTCGCTACGAACCCGATTACAGCGGTTTGCCTGTGGATTACTTCCCCACCCCTGGGGGAGTGAACCTGGCGGGGGTAGTGGACATGGCCCTGGACGGCCAAATCTACGTCCTCTACGCCGATGGCCACATCCTGAAGTTCGACGATGGCCAACCAATACCCCTCGAGATGACGGGGCTCTACGAGCCGTTGCAAAATCCCACCGCCCTTTTCACCAGCGAAGAGACAGAGTTCCTGTACGTGGCCGACGCGGGCAACCAGCGCATTGTGCAGCTCACGAAAGAGGGGAGCTTCCTGCGGCAATTCCAAGCTGGCCAAGGCGAGGCATTCGATCAATTGAAGGGCCTGTTTGCACTCGAAAAGTATAACCTGCTCTACTTCATCAGCGGCAACAAACTTTATGTCACCAATATCCCTTCGGAGTAGGACAGCACGGGGCAAGCTCTGGCGCAAAGACACTCAATGCAATGGGCCTGCTGCCCCACGATGACAAACCGCTTTGCGCTGCTTTTTGCCCTGGCGGGGAAAATGTGCTATAATAGACGCTAAGTTTTGACAGTGCTTTTGCTTCACCTGGAGGCAATACATGAGCCGTACGTCGAGAAACCGCCCTTCTTCTGGGTCCAGGCTGTTACGTGGTGTGCTCGCCGTGACCCTCATAATAATCGGGTTACCCCTACTCCTGGCTACTATCTCCGCCGGCCGTGGCTTTTACGTCGCCGTAAGAGAATCTGTAGCGCATTCTCAGCTTCCTTTGCTGACCAATGTGTTGCCCTCCGTCTCCGGCCAAAGCCAGGAGAGACAAAGCAATATCAGCATCGGCGGTGAGCCCCTGCCCGACTGGCAGAAAAAAGAGCGGGTGAACATTCTCCTCCTGGGCATTGACGAGAGAGAGGACCAGTATGGCCCCTGGCGCACCGACACCATGATCGTGCTGACCATTGATCCAGAGAACATGACGGCGGGCATGCTTTCCATCCCCCGTGACTTGTGGGTGCCTATCCCTGGCTATAGCGAGAATCGCATTAACACCGCCCATTACACCGGCGACCTGAAGAAGTTTCCAGGTGGCGGGCCCGCCCTGGCCACCAAAACGGTGCAGTATAACCTGGGCATCCCCATCCACTACTACGTCCGCGTCAACTTCGGCGGCTTCGTGGAGGCCGTAGACACCATAGGCGGGGTAGAAATCTACGTAGAAGAAGAGATTAACGATCCCCTGTATCCGGATAGCGCTTTTGGCTACGATCCCCTCTATATTCCAGCAGGCCTCCAACACATGGACGGTGAGCTGGCCCTCAAATACGCTCGCACCCGTCACAGCAGCAGCGACTTCGACCGGCTGCGGCGCCAGCAACAGGTCATCATGGCGGTGCGCGATAAGGTTCTGCGTTTTGAGCTTTTGCCCC
>CAZVCJ010000026.1:15522-31704 GCA_964625745.1 uncultured Anaerolineae bacterium
CAACAGGTCATCATGGCGGTGCGCGATAAGGTTCTGCGTTTTGAGCTTTTGCCCCAGTTGCTGCTCAAATTGCCCGATCTACTGAAAACCGTGGGCGACTCGGTGCAGACAGACCTCCAACTCGACGAGATGCTCAGCCTGGTTCAATTGGCCAGCGAAATAGACGAAGAACACCTCAAGACCGCCGTTATTGACAGCTCCATGACCGTGGACACCATCACGCCCAATGGGGCCCAGGTTCTGATCCCCATGCGGGACGAGATCCGCGCCGTGGTGGACGAGATTTTCACCGAACCTGCGCAAGAAGCCGAGCAAAATGCCGAGAAGGACGAGAGAGAGAACAAAGACAAGTTAATTGAGGAAGGGGCGAGAATTGTTGTTCACAACGGCTCCACTGTTGGCAACCTGGCCGCCCAAACGAGTGCTTTCCTGAAGGAACGAGGCTTCCAGATAGTAGAGTTTGGCAACGCGGAACGTTTCGACTATCCAACTACCATTATTGTAGACTTCACGGGCAAAGAATACACCATCCAATATCTAGCCCAGTTGCTCAATATTCCGCAGGCCAACATCCAGCCGTTCACCGGCTCGTATAGCGAGATTGACATCCGCCTCATCATCGGGGCCGACTTTCAACTACCGACAGCACCCTAGAGAAGACTCCGGCGGCGGTCTTTGGCTGAGCGACTGAGCCTGTCCTGAGCCATGCCCTGAGCGTGGTCGAAGGGGTAGCCGAAAGGCTCGCCGAAGTCTTGCCGAAGGAATCCAGGCCAAGCAAAATTGCATCTACCGATCATCAGAAATTGTAAGGTTCAAGGCGACCTGTAAACTTGCAAAATACCGAGATTTATGATATAATAGTAGCAAATCTATAGCAATCGAATAAATCAAAGATGTGTCCGCCGATAAAGGCTAACCTCTCGAAAGAGAGGAGAGCGCAAAGCCACGGGTCTAAGGCTCCGATTTGAGCTATGGCTACCGGGTTGCCGAAGCGGGCAAGCTTATCGCTTAATTGGGTGATAGGTCGGAAGAATGCCTGCGGCTTCCCGGTTGAACCGGGGACGCAGGTTTTTTATTGGGAGCTGGAGATAGCAATTGACGAAAGTTGAATTCGAGGAGAGAATACAGCCCCAACCTAGCACCAGAGGTAAAAGACCATCTGTACCGCTGCGTGCCAACGGCTGGACTTTAGATCTGAGAAACAGGCAGGTTGTCACAGGTAATGGGGCGCAAAAACTGACTCCCATGCTCTGCCGATTGCTAGAAGTGTTCATGCGCAATCCTGGGAAGGTTCTGGACCGTGGGTTTCTGATGAAGGAAGTTTGGGAAACGAATTACCTCGGGGATACCAGGACACTAGAAGTCCACGTCTGCTGGCTGAGGAAGAAGATAGAGGATGATCCCTATCGTCCCCGCTACCTGAGAACGGTGCGAGGAGTGGGGTATCACTTCAGCGCGCCGGAGTAGCAAGGAGAACAAATGTACCAAAGAACGGTTCTCAATAACGGCCTGCGTATCTTGACCTCTACGATGCCGCACACCAACTCGGTGAGCATCGCCTTCTTCATCGGCGCGGGCTCCCGCTACGAATCGGATGAACAGAGCGGGGCATCCCACTTCATCGAACACATGCTCTTCAAAGGCACGACGAAACGACCCACGACCAAGGAAATCGCCATCGCCATCGAACGAATCGGGGGCATCTTCAATGCCAGCACAGGGCAGGAGGAGAGCACCTACTGGGCCAAGGTCCCCTATCCGCACCTGGACATCGCCATTGATGTGCTGGCGGACATGCTCCGCCACGCCAGGTTCGAGCCAGCGGAGATTGATAATGAGCGAGACATAATCGCCAAAGAAATCAACCTCACCCTGGACACACCAGATGATTTGGTCTACATCCTGAGCAATCAGTTGGTCTGGCCCAATCACCCCCTGGGGCGCGATGTCGCCGGCAGCGAACAGAGCATCGCCAACCTGAACCGCGACAGTCTGCTGGCTTACATGAACAACCACTATCTGCCGAATAACACCGTGGTTAGCGTAGCCGGCAATGTCGAGCACGAAGCGGTGGTAAACCAGGTAGATGCCTGTCTGGGTGACTGGGTCAGGGGAGAGGTATCGTCGTATCAGCCAGCCCAAGATGGCCAAAGCGAACCTCGGGTGCGGGTTCACGATAAGGATACCAGGCAGGCTTATCTGTGCCTGAGCGTACCAGGCCTTCCTCGCAATCACCCCGATCGCCTGGCTCTGCGCCTGCTCAACGCCGTACTGGGAGAGGGCATGAGCTCCCGGCTTTTCAACATCATCAGGAAAAAGCGAAATCTGGCCTATAGCGTTCACTCCTACATCAGCGCGCTGTATGACACTGGAGTGATAGGGGCCTACGCTGGCGTTGACCCAGAGCACATTGGGGATGCCATCGAAGCTATTCTGGCAGAGTGGGACGAGCTCAGGCAAGAAGAGGTACCACTTGAAGAGCTGGCCAGAGCCAAAGACTTCACCAAAGGACAATTATTGCTTTCTATGGAAGACAGCTTCAGCGTAGCTCTCTGGTTCGGCTCTCAGGAGATACTCTTCTCCGAGATCCTAACGTACGGGGAAGCAATAGAGGCAATCGAAGCCATAACCACAGCCGACATTCGGAGGGTAGCGCAGGCGCTTTTCTTGGAGGAGAAGCTGAACCTGGCTGTGGTGGGCCCCTTCAACAGCGAGGATGGGTTTAGGGGACTGCTTGAGTTGTGATGGCTGCCCGATGGTCTGGTCTACTGATCAGGTTTTCCCTGAACTCAATGCCCCCCCCTAACAACTTATGTACCTCACAGAGGCGGGCCGAGTTGAAGAGGATCCTCCGTTCACGCTCGGTCAGGCCCAAGCCCAGGTCAACGGCAGTGACGAAAGTAGTTTTCTGCTGGCGACCGGCCTCTTCTACGCGGGTTTCTACCTGGACCTCCAGCTTATCGAGGGTCATACCCTTGTTGGCTGCGACCGCAGCTATGGTCAGCACCATTCAAGCCCCCAGCGACGCGGCGATCAGCTCGACAGGACAGAACTTCGCCCCTTCCCGCCAGATTTTGGTCCGCTGGTCAACGACGAAGGTTCGCTCCCCCGACGATTCCACCACCGCCCGGTCATCCCCGACATAGGTCGCGGTGATGACGTAGCCCCCCCTCGGTCCCCCCCAATCCTTCGACAGGCTCAGGACACTGCTTTGGGGGGGAAGTTCCAAAACGCTCATGGGACCTCCTGACCCGTAAGCGCCCTGGCAAAGTCGGCCGGGGTCACGCCCGGCGACTCGATCCCCTCCCGACGATAGAACTCAGCGATAGTCGGCTCGACCGCAGCCAACTTCACTCCGGCCAGGACGTCCTCCAGTGCTTCCAACTTGTCAGCCGGGTAGAAGAAAAAATCGCCGCTCAGGGACACCTCGGCGATGCGTATTCCTCGATGCCCCCCCTCGGTCCCTCCCCACCCTTCGACCTTGCTCAGGGCAGGCCCTGGGGGGGAAGTTTCAATGGTCTCCACGATGGCTCTGATCAGCCCGCCCGGAGCCTTGTACACCTGCTGAGACACAGCCACCCCGGTAGCGATTTTAACGGCTCGACTGAGCTCGCCGAAGTCCTGCCGTTCCTCGCGCTTTTTGCCCCGCTTGTACAACCACTCGTCGGTGGTATGAGTCTGCTTGAGCTCGGCCACCTTGTCGTAGACGGCAGGCGGCAGCTCAGACTCCTCCAGTGGCCCCAGCACGGCCTCGTAGTTGGCGACCAAAGCGGCAGAGATCTCCTCCAGCGGCGGCACTGCCCCTAGCTCCCGCCTGATGGTAGACAGGTTCTCACGCAGGCTCTTGTAAACCTTGTCGCGGTACTTCTCATCGGGCACCCTGAGGACGCGGACCATGGTCTCGTAATCGAAGTCCATGATGACATTGCCCACCAGTATCAGGTAGTCTCCGATCTCGGCCGCACCGGTGCCGGAGATCTTGCGCCCCTCGTCGGTGATGATGTCGTTGACGGGCTTGTAACGGGCGGCGATACCCATCTGGCGATAGGTTTCGGCCGCCGGCTCCAACAGCGCACGATAAAAAGCCTCCTTGTCTGACGAGGCTAGAGGGCTATTCTCGTGCAGGATCACCTGATAGAAGAGCTGATTGCCATCCAGGTAGACCGCTCCGCCGCCCACCTCGCGCCGGAATACGGGTATGTCGCGAGCGCGACAGTAGTCGAGGTCCACTTCCTGAGTCACATCCTGATGGTAGCCGATGCATACGTAGGGCTCAGCGGGAGCCAGGAGAACCAGGCCCTCCATGTCCAGGCGCGGCAGGGCGTGGTAAACGAGTTGCGATTCGAGCCACGGCACGTGGCCCAGATTGTATAGTTTCATATCGTTCTATATGAACAGCGTGACCTCAGACTCAGCCGCATGCTTCATGTACGTGGCCACTCCCACGATATCCTCGACCTCATCAATGAGATCGTCCTTGGTGATCTCCATCACGTCCATGCTCATCTTACAGGCCAGGAGCTTGACGTCGAGGTCAATGGCAGTTTGCAGCAACTCGCTGAGACTGACCACCTTCTTGTCTTTCATCATCTTCTTGAACAGCCACCGCCCAATGCCGCCGAAGTTGAAGCGAGACGGGCCAATGCGTTCGATACCGCCTCGGTTCATCAGGCCGATCATCTTGCCCAGGAATCCCTTGCCGGTGAGATTCCCCTTCTGGATGGCCTTGAGACCCCAGAAAGTGAAGAACATGGTCGTATCCATCCCGGCAGCGGCTGCGCCCGTGGCGATGATAAAGGCGGCGAAAACCTTGTCCATGTCGCCGCTGAAGACGACGATGGTCGCTTTTTTGTTGTTGCTCATAGAAGTGTTCTCCTCTCAGACTGTCTTCTTCACGAAGTACTTGGCGTAGTCGCCAGCATCCTCTTCGCCGAGGAACTCGTTGCCCGTCTGTTCGCACCAAGCGGGCACGTCGGCGTGAGCGCCCTCGTCGTCGGCCCAGATTTCCAACACCTGGCCGACCTCCATTTTCCTCATGTTCTTGGCCATAAAGGCGATGGGCATGGGGCACATCTGCCCCAGCGAATCTTGAAGTAAATCCCCTTTCATTAAACATCTCTCCTTATGTTTTGTAATCTTCTGGAGTGCGGACGCAAGTCCGCTCACAGCCAGGGCACGACATCGTGCTCTTCCACCAGGGCTACGAACCCGTCGTAGTCTATGACCTCTACCCCCTCAATGCACCGCTGCAAGCCCCTGGCCTCCAGGTCGGCTTTCAAGGCATAGATGGGATGGGACTGCAATGCCTTCGTCACCAGTGACTCGGCCTTGGCCCCTGGGGCCACAGCGTAAACCCCATCCTCATACAGAAGAATGGGCTCCTCGGATGGGGCTATACGCAAGCAGGTCTCCAGATTTTTGTGCATCAGGGGCGATTTGTTAACCATGTACAACACTTTAATAACCTCCTCAGCTCAGAATGGCAACACAGTGCCGCTCTCGGCCAGCAGACGGGCGACTGCGTTCCCATCCACTTCCTCAACGTCCATCACCAGGTCGTCCGGGGTGAGTCCCCGTTCGGCCAGCGAGTGGTCGTGCACGTAGAACTTCGTGATTCCGAAGTCAGGCAGCATGGGGAAACCATCTCCCAGTGACTTCATATCCAGCCCGGCCGGGTCCTGCCCCTTGACCAGGGCGTATACCCCATCGTCTATGAAGATCACGCGCACATCCATCTCGAACACCCCGACGCCCATGATCGAGCGGAAGCCCTCAGCGGTGTAGACGCTCCCATAGGGAGCCTTGCGCATCAACACGGCTACTTGATTTCTCATAGTCATTCCTTAATCTCCAAAAGTAACGAAACGGTCGGCAGTCTGCATATACTCGGCCAGGGAGCCCAGGCCCGAGAGCTGGACGTGGTCTACCATCAAGTCCCTGGTGAAGCCGCGAAACTTGGCACAGGCAGTACAGGCCACTATGTCAATCCCCTGCGCTCCCAATTCGTCCCACATCTGAGCAATGTTGCGCTCGCCCGGCGGTTTGATGAAGCGGTTGCCGTTGTTGACGCCGTCGGTGTACAGGAAGATGCCCACAATCTCGTGCCCCCTGGCCAATGCCGCTTTAGTGAAATGATAGGCCGAATCGGCCGCTTGATGTTGGTATGGCCCCTCGAGGACCAGGACGCCAATCTTCATAATGAAGAACCTCCCTCTGTTAATGCTCCAGCTTTGTATTCCTCCACCGCCTGGCCGACGGTAAGCCCCTCCCCGCCGATGATGACCTCGATGCCAAAGCTCCACAGCGCCTGGCAGCACTCCGGCGTGAGGGACGGGGTGATCACCACCCCGATGCTTTTTTCGACCAGGGCGCGGATCGTCTCCCGTCGAATCCTGTGCTCAGGGCCGACTGGGTTCACTTGGATGGCCTCGTAGCTCATAGTGCGTGGTTTCACCACCACGAGGCGCGGCACCTGGCCGAACTTCGTCCCTACAGGAGCGGCCAGATCGTCTCCCAAGGCAGCCACGGCGATTTTCGGCGGCTCTCCCTGGCGGGCTTCGGGCCTAGCCAACTCGCCACTCTTGTATCGCTCCACCACCTGGCGAACGGTCAGCCCCTGCACCCCCTCAATGACTTCGACGCCTAACTGGGTCATCACCATTCGGCAGCCCGGCTTGGCCTCCTCCACGATGACCACGTCGGCTCCGTTCTGAACCACGATGCGGATGGCCTTGAGGCTGGCCTCCTGTTCCGATTCGGTCGGCGGCATGGCCACCACAAAATAATCTACCGTCTCGGTGTCCACCACGACAAACTGAGGGCAATAACCGAACCTGGCACCCACCCAAGCATCCAAATTGGCTCCCAACGAACCAACGGCTATCTTCATGAACCTTCGCCTCCGTTTTCAGCGCCTACGACACCAGCGCTCTTGCCAGGCGCCCGCGCCGCGCCAGGATGTTGGCCATCACCGCACGAAGCAGATTCAAGGCTTCGATGACGCGATGATCACTCAGCGAATAATACACGTTCACCCCATCTCGCTCGCTGTCCACCATCTGTCTCTCCCGCAGCACTTTGAGATGGCGAGACACCATGCCTTGCGGACTCCCCAGGGCCTCCACCAACTCGCTGACGTTCTTGCGTCCCTCAGCCAACTCGTACAAGATGGCGATGCGGGTCGGATCGGCGAGGGCCTGGCAGATGCTGGCGTGAAGTTGTGCCAGTTCCTCTTGTAACGGTTTTTCCATGCTGTATCTCTCTAGCGTCATATATTCGTTTATCCGAATATCCGTAATTAAGTATATTATACCATACCATTAACTGTTTGTCAAGAGGGAATTGTTGAAGCGGGCAGGTGATCCAGCCCGCCTGACTGTCCGGCATACGACCCGCCATAGCCAGGGCAAGAATGCTGAACATCACCAGGACATGCAGATGGTAGTTGACCATAGAAGTGGACAAACCTGTGTGCCTGGTGTATAGCGGACAAACCTATCTGCTCACTACACCCATTATGGGCAGACGTAGACCTCTTTTTCGGCCCTATTACGGAGCCCGGAGGCCAATTTCAGCTACCTGCATGTCCCCAATGTGATACGCTCACTAAATAGCCACCGTGCGGCTGACGCAGGTGGCTTTTCTCTTCGATAGCACTTGATTCAACAGCTCAAGCTTGCCGGCCTCGTGCATGACGGTGGCTAGTAGGAACTGGAAAACCCATTCTACTGCAGAAAGCCTCCTCAAAACGTTCAAAAGAAGAAACCAAAAGGGAGGGTATAATCGGTATGTCCTCTGCGCACCCCGAAGTAGCCAATGGTCGTCCGCTGCTCGATGCGTCCTTTGCAGTCAATGATCGGTGATCAGTGGTTGGACTGTCCACTAACCACACTCGTGCCGAAGGATTTCGGAGATTCCAAAATCAACTAAAATCGGACCTTCGCTGGCCATGGCCCGCGCAATTGCTGGAAACACCTCGTTTCTCTTTCGCACCGTCAGGCCAGGGATACCGTAAGCGTTGGCAACTCCGACAAAATCTGGGCCCGGCAAGCTGAGGGCATTACAGCGCCCCCCAGAGGGCAACGGCTGTAGTTGGTGCATCGGGCCCGGATTGCTTCTGTTCAAAACAGCGATTTTGATGGGCAACTGCTCCTGAACGATTGTTGCCAGCTCCTGAAAGCTCATCTGAAAGCTCTCATCTCCCACGATAACCCACACCAGTTCGTCTGGGCAGGCCATCTGTGTACCAATGGCTGCCGGCAGCGCAAACCCTGAGGTCCCGAGGCCGCTGGAGGAGATCAGGTCCCGGCACCAGTCGCGGACGGGATATTGTGCTCCCCACGTTCGGTCTTGCCTCAAATCGGAGACCATCCAGGCATCGCCTTGTGTGGCGCGCCAGATCTGGTGCGTGACATAGTGCGCGACAGGCTCGCCTGTTTCTTGTGCTACGATATCCTGCTGGGCCGGTTCAACCCGCCCATCTTGGTTGACCATCTGAGCCGTCTTCTCCATCAAAGGGGAGTCATGCCTTTGTTGCTCCACGGGGCGATAACCCGCGAAGTCCACACCATTAGGATAGACGTAATCGATTACAGCGGCCTGGACATCCAGGGCGACACTAATGAGAACAGGCCCCGGTCGCCCAGTTCGCGCGATATAGAACGCCTCCCGGATCACCCTGGGCAATTTTTGGATGTCAGTGACCAAGTAGTTATGCTTGGTGACAGGCAGCGTAATGCTGGCGATGTCTACCTCTTGGAAGGCATCAGTGCCGAGGACCGGGGAAGGTGCTTGGCCGGTGATGGCTACCACTGGCGAGGAGTCCCTCAGGGCAGTCGCCAGACCAGTGAGTAGATTAGTCGCACCAGGGCCAGATGTGGCGATACATACCCCGACCTTGCCAGTGGCACGAGCATAGCCATCAGCGGCGTGGGCTGCAGCCCGCTCGTGGCGCATAAGCACGTGGTGGATGGGGTATTCGGGCAACGCGTGATATAAGTGTATTGCACCCCCTCCTGGGATGCCAAAGATGGTCTCAATTTCCTCGCGAACCAGGCTTTCGCAGACCACCTGTGCTCCTGTCAGTTTTAGAATGACACTTCCCTCCCCTTTTGGCTGGACTGTCGGTAATACTTTACTTTTGCTGCCTCTAAACAATGTCAGGCTTTAGATATTGGGTGGGCAGAATCAGAAATGGGTTTTTCGACAGTTGTGACGGCCTCCTTATCCAACGGTTTGTATTCCAGGCCGTGAGCGCTGGCGACTCCATCACAAGTGACATTGCTTTTATAGACGTTTACCCCTTTAGCCAGGGCAGCGTTACTATGCACAGCCTCGACGAAACCCAGGTTGGCCAGTTGAAGGGCATAGGGCAAGGTGGCATTGGTCAGGGCATAGGTCGAAGTGCGCGGCACGGCACCGGGCATGTTGGTGACGCAGTAGTGGATCACGCCCTCTTCGACGTAGACGGGGTCGTTGTGGGTGGTGGGGTGGGCTGTCTCAATGCAGCCGCCCTGGTCAATGGCCACATCAACGATCACGCTGCCCGGACTCATGCTCCTCACCATCTCCCGCGTGACCACGTGAGGCGCCCTGGCACCAGTGACGAGCACGGCTCCGATCACGACGTCAGCGCACCTGACGGCCTCGGCAACGTTGAGAGGGTTCGAGCTCAAGGTGACAAGATTACCCTGAAATATCTCGCCCAGGTGACGAAGCCTGTCTATCCTGAGATCAATGGCGACGACGCTGGCCCCCATACCCAGGGCCATCTCCACCGCATTCTTCCCCACGGTGCCAACTCCGATGACCACCACGGTGCAGGGAAGAACCCCGGGCACCCCGCCCAGAAGCTTGCCCCGCCCGCCGCTGGGCTTTTCCAGACAATGGGCAGCCACCTGTACCGACATCCTGCCGGCCACTTCGCTCATAGGCTCTAGCAAGGGTAGCTCGCCGTTCGGCAGCTCGACCGTCTCGTAAGCTATGGCTGTCACCTTCTTTTCCATCAGGAGCCTGGTCAAATCCTCCAGTTTCGGATTGGCGAGGTGAAGATAGGTAAATAGAAGCAGGTCTTCGCGGAAGAACCGGTATTCCGGCTCGATAGGCTCCTTGACCTTGAGCACCATCTCGGCTCCCCAGGCGTCGGCGGCGTTGGGCACGATCTCTGCTCCGGCTTGCCTGTACTCCTGGTCAGAGAAGCCGCTGCCTTCGCCAGCTCCCTTTTCGACGAGGACTTTGTGTCCCGCCTTGACCAACATGTCCACCCCGGCAGGTGTGGCGCCGACCCTGCTCTCGGCTGTCTTGATCTCCTTCAATACTCCGATGATCATCGTTGATCCTCCTTGATGTGCACCATCAGGCCCCTTTTACCCTCCTACACAGGACTTTCGCTTCGAGATCCCACTGATGAACAGTGCTTGCTCTTTTACAGAGGGAATCTTATGCAAAGCTCCCTCACTCTATGTCGGACCTCCTGCAGCGTCCTCTCATCGCTCGGATGGGAAAGAACGGCATCAATGATGCTGGCGGTCTCATCCATTTCCACTTCGCGGAATCCCCTGGTAGTCATGGCCGAGCTTCCGAGACGTATGCCGCTGGTTACATTAGGGCCAAGGGGGTCGAAGGGGATTCTGTTCATGTTCGTCTCAATGCCCACATCCTCCAGAACCTCTTGGGCCCGCTTGCCCGTCATCTTCTTAGGCCTCAAATCCACCAGCACAATGTGGCTATCCGTTCCCCCGGAGACGATGCGGTAACCGCATTCCTGAAGTGACTTGGCCAGCGCCCTGGCGTTAGCCACCACTTGTTTGGCGTAATCGTGGAACTCCTGGGTCATGGCCAAACGGAAGGTCACTGCTTTCCCCGCCATGAGGTGCACGTGCATCGAGCCCTGGACCCCAGGGAAGACGGCGGCATCAACCTTGTCGGCAAATTCCTTCTTACAGAGGATGATCCCACCACGGGAGCCACGCAATGTCTTATAAGTAGTGAAAGTAACAAAATCTGCGTAGGGGATCGGGGAGGGATACACTCCGCCAGCTATGAGCCCAGCGAAATGGGCCACGTCGGCTAGGAAATAGGCGTCCACCTCGTTTGCGATCTCACGAAATCTAGCGAAGTCGATGACCCTGGGGTAAGCGCTGCCCCCGCAGACGATCATCTTAGGCCGTTCCCTGGAAGCGATGGCTGACACCTCGTCGTAGTCTATCAACTCCGAATCCGGGTCTACGCCGTAGAAGGAGGCCCGATAAAATCTCCCGCTGAAGGAGGCCGGGTGTCCATGGGAGAGGTGTCCCCCGGCGGCCAAGTCCATCCCCAGGATGCAGTCCCCGGGCTGCAGGACGGCGAAATAGACCGCCATGTTAGCGCTTACCCCCGAGTGAGGCTGCACATTGGCGTATTCAGCCCCGAAAAGCTCCTTCGCGCGCTCGACAGCCAGATTCTCAATGACATCCACGTATTTGTGGCCTCCGTGGTAACGCTTTCCGGGATACCCCTCTAAGGTCTTGTGGGCGAAGACGCTGCCCTGCACCTCCAAGACGGCCTGGTTGCTGAAGTTGGTCGCCGCAACAAGCTCAATGGTGAGGGCCTGACGTGCTAATTCGTTTTTCAGAGCAGCGGCGATTTCGGGATCTACAACTTCTAATTCACTCATTTTTTATCCCCCCTAACGTGAATTGCTCCCGAGATTCATCTGGCCTTCAGCCAGTCTCTTTCCTTAACAATCAAGTTATTCATCAGATGATCCTCAACTCCTTACCTACTCGCTCGAAGATTTCTAGGGCAGTCTCCAATTCTTCCCTGGTATGCTGGGCAGTAACGATGGTGCGCAGACGAGCTTTACCCTGTGACACGGTAGGATAGGCAATGCCCATGGCGAAGACGCCCTCCTCGAAAAGGCGAGTGGAAAATTTCATAGCTAAATCCCCTGGGCCCACGACCACGGGTGTAATGGGGGTCTCGCTGTTGCCAGTGTCGAAACCCAAGCCCTCTAACCTCTTCTTGAAGAAGTCAGTGTTCTCCCAGAGCTTGCCGATGAGCTCGGCCCCCTCGTCACTGGCCAGGAGATCAATAGCAGCTATGCAGGTAGCCATTACTGAAGGCGGCGGGGAGGTGCTGAAGAGAAAAGGCCGCGCTCGGCGCTCCATTAACTCCTTGAACTCCTGGCTACAGGCGATATAGCCGCCCATGGCACCGATAGCCTTAGAGAGGGTCCCCATTTGGACATCCAAGCGTCCTTCGATGCCAAAGTGGCTAGCTATGCCCCGGCCATGACCCCCTAACACCCCTATGGCGTGGGCTTCATCCACCATAACGATAGCTCCGTACTCCTTGCCTAGATCTGCGATCTTATCGAAGGGAGCTATCTCGCCATCCATGCTGAACACCCCATCAGAGACGATGAGGATGTTGCGGTAACCACCAGATTCGGCTCTCTCCAAGATCTCTCGCAAGGCATCCATATCCAAGTGAGGGCAAATCTCGTGGTCGGCCCTGGTCAGGCGGATGCCATCAATGATGGAAGCGTGGTTGAGCTCCTCACTAATGACTACGTCCTTCTCGCTGAGGATAGTGCCTATGACACCCATGTTAGCGTCACAACCTGTTGGAAAGACAAGAGCAGCCTCTGTGTGTTTGAAGTCAGCGATCTTGTGCTCAAGCTCGATGTGGACGTCCATGGTGCCGACGATTTCACGCGCAGCACCAGCACCCACACCATAGTCATCAATACCCCTGTGGGCTGCCTCTTTCAGCTTGGGATGGGTATTGAAGCCTAAGTAGTTGTTGGAAGATAAGTTAATTACCCTCTTGCCATTGATGATGGCCCTGGACCGCTGTTCCCCCTCCAAGATAGGTAGCTTCTGATATAGCCCCTTCTTCTTAAGGATTTCTAATTCCTCATTGACGAAAGTCATTGGGTCTTTTCTTGCCATCGTCGTTTCTCCTCCTCTGCTTTCTATTGACCCCAGGTATGCCTTCCTCACATCATAGTTGTGGACTAGTTCCTTCCCGGTCCCCGCAGGACTATCTCGCCCATCTCCAGGATATGCCCATAGTCCGCGATGCGAAAGCATCGCGGATGTTCTGCTCAACCAACGCCCAGGGCTTGGACGTTAAAGCTCGGCCGACAGACAAAATCTGCTGTTCCCCACCAAATAGCATGCCAGCTCTCTGCGAAGCGCTCTCCTTGAGTATTCGTACGCTTTTAGCTACGTGCAGGCTTCTACGCGAGAACGTTAGTTAGAAGGAGCCACCCTCGACAAGTTTGATGATTTCGTCTTTTGTCATTTCTGTCAGGCCCAACTGGTCTAGAGTTCTCCCCGTCTGCCAAAAGTCTTCGCCACAGACCACCGAACCGATGTTCACCAACGAGTCGATCACAGGCGTTGGAATACCCAGCTTCTTGCCCAGCTCCGAAAGGGGGACTAGCCCGTAGGGCAGATCCTCAGTGATGTATCTATCTTGCAAGGATTTTGGGCCAATGATGCTGGCAATGACGCCAATAGTGTCAAAGGGAGCCTGAAAAGCTACCCCCATAATGCTAGCTGTTGTTCGGAAATCCCTGTCCTCGTATTCGAGCACCTCAAAGCCAAGGGCCTTGCCCAACGCGGCGGTTTCGTCGTAAACAGTCCGGATCACACGGGCTACCGCTTCGGTAATACCCTCCCTATACATGTAGAAGTCGCCCTTCGAATACTGAATGCGGCCCGTATTGAGCAAAGAGCCAGGGGGGTGCACGATAGGGTTGGGGTTACTGAAGCAGGCAGCGAGGATATTCTCAGCCGGCTTCAACATGGGAAAAAGCTCTTTGAGCTCCTTCAATACCCCCTCCGTCTCCCTGACTGGCAAGGCGGAGATGATGATCCCCGGTGCGATCAGAAGAAGGTCTACTTGGGCCGGCCCCTTGAGTCTGGTCCCGTAGGGCAGCGTGTTGGTACCGAGGAGGGTCACTTTCCTCTCAGGTGCTTCCTCCTTCAGCAACTTGGCCAGGCGGAGCGAGCCATAGTTATCTGGCCAGATCACCACCGTTTGGCCATCTCGCAAGCAAGGGATCATCTCCTCGAAGAATCTGTCATGTCCAGCCGCAGGAACCACGAGGTTCACAAGCTCCACATCCGCCAGGGCCTCCTCCATGTCCAGGGTGACCTTATGGATGTCTGCGGTGCCTCGTCGTCCCACACCTGTCATCTCGACCTTGCCTGTCTTTAGGGTCGTCGCGAACTTATCTTTGAAGGCAGGATGCTCGTAGAAGCTGACCCGATAGCCAGCCAGGGTCAGATCGGCAGCCATGGTGTGCCCCCCATTTCCGCCACCCAAAACCGCAATAGGTTTGTTCAACATTGACATTGGCCTTTACCTCCTCACTTAGGATCTAGTTGTGGAACTAGCCACCTATCACTTTGGCCAGAAGTACTGGGGCCAAGTGCTCTCAACCCGACAGACTACCTCTCCAATCGCAATCGGGGATCTAAAGCACTCCTTAGCCCGTCACCTAGTAGGTTTATGGAGAGAACAGTGATCACTATCGCCAGTCCAGGAAAGACGGTCAGCCACCAAGCTAGACGTATGAACTCACGTGCATCACGGAGCATCGTTCCCCATTCCGGTGTAGGGGGTTGAGCTCCAAGCCCAAGATAACCCAGGGCAGCGAAAGAGAGGATAGCTGTGCCGAAGCGCAGCGTGGCATAGACGATTAGCGGGGCCATGATATTCGGTAGGACATGACGCACCACTATGCGTCTGCTTGGGCAACCTATGCTTCGCGCTGCTTCGATGTAGACTGCATTGCGGACGGACAGAGTGCAGCCTCGAGCTAGACGAGCATAGAAGGGAATCCAAGTAACAGCGATGGCCAATACGGAGTTCAAAAGGCCGGGCCCCAGGGCGCCGACGATAGCCATCGCAAGCAAGATAGTAGGGAAACTCAATAATATGTCCATCAGTCGCATTACGATACTATCGAGCCGCCCGCCAAAGAAACCGGCTAGCATGCCGGCAACTAACCCAATTGGCCAACTGATGGCAGTAACCGCTAAAGCCACAAGAAGAGAGAGGCGCGCCCCGTATATCACACGGCTGAACGTATCTCGCCCATATAGGTCCGTGCCCAGCCAGTGACGAGCGCTTGGCGCCACAAGCGATTCCGTCACGGCTACCTCAACCGGGTTGTATGGCGCCACCCAATTAGCGAACACCGCCGCGCCGACAATGAAAGCCAACACCACTATCGCTGCTACCGCACCCTTGTTGCGCAGCAGAGAAAGCAAGGCTCGTTGCCGTTCGCTGATCCGGGACGGCCTAAGAAGTTTTGCTCCAGATGGCCTTAGTGTGTCTTCTCGGAGTGTCGCCTCACTCATATCGAATACGGGGATCCACAAAAGTGTAAAGGATGTCTACCACCATATTGACTAAGACGTAGATCAACGCCCCAAAGAGCACCGTCCCCTGCACAACAGGTATATCCTTACTCAGGATAGAGAGCACGGCCAGGCTCCCTATACCTGGTCGGGCGAAGACCATTTCTAGCACTACTGCACCGTTCATAAGTGTGCCGAGTTGTAACCCTACCACAGTGATCACCGGGATGAGCGCATTTCTTAGCGCATGCCTCAGGATGACCATCCTTTCCGGGAGCCCTTTGGCACGAGCCGTCCGAATATAGTCCGCTCCTAGCACCTCTAGCGTGGTCGAGCGCATGAGCCGGGCAATGGTTCCTGACGCTACCAGGCCTAATATTCCAGCAGGCATGATTAACTGCTTCAGACCGCCGGTCCCGGTAATCGGCAGCCAGTGTAGTGTCACGGCGAAGATCAAGATAGCCAATAGGCCCGACCAGAATGTAGGTACTGAGATCCCCACCAAGGCGATGATCATGAAGAGGTTGTCCAGCCAGGAATCACGCTTTAGAGCGGAGGCTATTCCCAAGGCTCCGCCCACCACGATGGCAACAGCCATTCCGGCCATTGCCAGGCGTAGAGTATCCGGTAATTGGCCCAGGATGATCTCTACCACGGGTCGTCTATAGGAGATGGAGCGCCCTAAGTCTCCCCGCACAGCCCTGGAAAGCCACCTGATATACTGTACAGGCAGGGGATCGTTCAACCCCCACTGCTCGCGAATCGCTTCCATAACCTCAGCTGTGGCCCCAGATTCCGCCAGAAGCGCTCTGATCGGGTCTCCAGG
>CAZVCJ010000026.1:31804-34199 GCA_964625745.1 uncultured Anaerolineae bacterium
TAACCTCAGCTGTGGCCCCAGATTCCGCCAGAAGCGCTCTGATCGGGTCTCCAGGCACCAGGTGCACGATTGAGAAGACCAGGATAGATAGCCCAATTAGAGTAGGGATTGTAGCGAGAATGCGCCTTCCGACATATTGCAGCACCGAAGACCTGCCTCACTTCCTGACAATACTGGAAAGCCAGCAATGCACTTCGACCGCACCTGCATCGGACTTTGGAGCGGTAAAGACGCTTATCCAGGAACAGCGAGAACCTCTGCGGCTTACCAGAATAGGATCAAATGTCTGCACTGCCAGGACCGGGACACCCCGGTCCTGGCAGTCAGATCACTCAACGATCAGTCTTGGATATAGTGGACGTCATATAGCCACTTGTCGAATCCCCGGCTGCTCACCTTGAGACCTGTGACGTCGCTGGCCAGAGCGGTGTGGACGACATAGTTAACCATTGGGATGGCGTACGCCTGTTCTTTGAAGTAGATCTGGAATTCCTTCCAGGTTGCCGTTCGCTTTGCTGGATCCACTTCGCCAATGGCTGCTTCCAGGAGCTCATCCAACTTTGGATCCTCGATGCAGTTGAAATTCCAGCCCACTCCTTTCTGCGAGCTATGCCAGAAGCCAAACTGCCGGGACAGGACTGCGTGGATAGAGCCAAGGCATCCCCCCTCGTACTCACATGAATGGAGTGCCTCCACCAGACCACTACCAGCCATGTAGGATACCTCCACGCTGATGCCAACCTTGGCCCACTGCGCTTGCAACAGTTCAGCCCATTTAAACGATCCTTCGCTGCCCACGAGGGTGACTTTGAGCTCGTTGCCATCCTTCTCGCGGATGCCATCTCCATCAGTGTCCACCCAACCGGCTGCTTCCAAGAGCTCCTTGGCCTTCTCCGGATCGTAGAGGTAGTACTCTTCCACCTCAGGGTTGTACTCCTCGAATGTGGAGGTGAGGGGGCCGTAGGCCGGCGTTGTGGTGTCAAGGTAGACTATCCTGACGATTTCCTCCCTGTCAGTTGCGTAGTTCACAGCTTTACGCACATTGATATCGTCGAATGGCGGCTTTGAGACATTGGTACTTTGGCACAAGGGCATACCTGGATAGGCAATTGTTAGCACATTGAAACGAGGGTCCTCCTTCAGTCGCGGCACATCGGCGAAAGGAATATCCTCAACTATCTGGACCTCTCCAGATTCCAACGTGCTGAGGCGGGTCTGCTCGTCCAAAATGATCTTGTAGACCAACTCATCCAGGTAAGCGGGACCTTGGTGATCGAAGACTTCCTCTGGTGCCCAATTGTAGTCCGGATTGCGGACCAGAGTAAGGTGGTCGCCAGGGACCATCTCCTTAAACATGAAGGGTCCGGTACCCACTGGCTGCTGTGCAAGTTCGGGGCCGGCTCCAGGCGGGACGATGTTCAGAAACGCATCGCCGGCCAACTGGCCAAAGTACGGGCGCGGTTCCTTGAAATGGACCTTAACAGTGTAATCATCCACGATCTCAGTGTGGTCGTAGCCGTCTAGATTCCCCAAAGCGATACCACCTGCTGGGAAGTCAGGATCCTTGATGCTATCAAAGGTGTACTTGACCGCTTCGGCGGTAAAGGGGGTCCCATCGTGGAACGTTACGCCCGTGCGCAGATAGAAAGTCCACGTCTTGGCATCTTCAGAACTTTCCCAGCGCTCGGCCAGCCCCGGAACCAGCTTCATATCCTCTCGCTGCCGCGTGAGCGTGTCGTAGATGTTGAAGCAAACTGCTGCCTCAAGTGCCTTCTGAGCTTGTCGGGGATCGAGTATCTCGGGGCTCTGGTGAAGAACGTATACCAAGCGGCCGCCCTCCTTAGGGGTGGGCGCTTCTGGCGTGGCGGTCACTACTACCTCCTTCTCGACCATCACGGTCTCGACTATCGTCTTCTCCACCACCTTTTCCTTCTCAACCTCGACGGTGACCGGAACCTCCTTCTCGACCACCACCTCCTTCTCAACCACCTGAGGGGTGGGAGATGCACAGGCTGAGAGCAGCACTGCCACCACAACCACAACCATACTAACAGTTTTCCAGGTCTTCATCTCGATTTCCTCCTTAATTGGGATTTTAATTGGGGACGGATTTACCATCCGTTCCCTGGCCGCTGGACTGCAATCCAGCGGCGGCGAACTAGAACTAAATGAAGTTGTTCTCTTGGCATCACCTCCTTACCAGTAGTGCCTGGGTCGTCAGGCAGAAAGGGGATAAAACATGGTATCACAACCCCTCTCGCGCAAACGGTATCTCCGCTTCGTGCACAGCAAAGTCGGTCACTATGGTGGCCTGCGCACCAGGCACTGTCATTTCCACGTCTAGTGCAAGAGGTTTTATGTCTCAGCGCCCACTAATTCCTTGGCTAAATCAACT
>CAZVCJ010000027.1:0-6494 GCA_964625745.1 uncultured Anaerolineae bacterium
CAGGGCGAAAACGAGCATCGAGATATCGGGCCGTCTGATCCGGGAGATGAAGGACCTGTGCCAGGGGGTGCACCTCATGCCCCTCGGCTGGGAGAAACATGTACCGGCTGTCCTGGAAGCGGCTGGGCTGTGATTTGGAGATTGGAGATCAGAGATTAGAGATTAGAAATTAGAAATTAGACAAAGAGCCATTCCCAGGAAAGGGGATGGCTCTTGCTGATAATAGACAACTTCCACTTGTACTCACTCCAGCACGATGGTCTTCCTTGGCTCAATCCCTCGTTAGCTCGTTCCCTCGTCCTCCCCTACCAACTCTAAGAACACCTCCACCACCTGCGGATCGAAGTGCATCCCCGCTTGCTCCTGGATGTACTCTCGCACCCCCTCCTCCGGCCAGGCTTTCCGATAGGGCCGGTCGGAGCGCAGCGCGTCCCACACGTCCACCAAGGCGAAGATGCGCGCCGCCAGAGGTATCTGCTCACCCTTCAGCCCCCGCGGGTAGCCCGTGCCATCCCATTTTTCGTGATGACAGTAGGGGATGTCCAGCGACGGGCGCAGATAGGGGATAGGGGAGAGCAGTTGGTAGGCGTAGACCGGGTGCTGACGCATGATCTCCCACTCCTCGTCGGTGAGCGGGCCGGGCTTGAGCAGGATGCTGTCGGGGATGCCCATCTTGCCGATGTCGTGCAACAGTGCGCCCCGCCGCATGTGCACCAACTCGGCCTCGCTCATCCCCATAGCGCGGGCCAGGCGCAGGGTCATCTCGGTGACGTTTCGGCTGTGGCCCTCGGTCTCCATGTCGCGTAACTCGAGGGCGTGTGCCCAACCCTCCAGGGTGGTGTCGTAGGACAGAGTCAGTTCGAGGTTGGAGCGCTGCAGGCCATCGAACAGGGTGACATTGTCTATGGCGATGGCTGCCTGTCCCGCCAGCGTGTCCAGGAAGTCCAGCCACTCCGGGCCAGGATCGAGCGACGCACGATGGAAGGTCTCCAGCACGCCCTTCACCTGCCCTTTGGCGATGAGGGGCACGGCGTAGTAGCAGACGAATCCCTCGTTGGGCAGCAGCGGAGCACGCCGCAGACCGTTCTCGGCCTCTTCCAGATTGGGGATGCTGACGATACGGCGTTCCAGCGCGGCCCGGCCGGCGTAGCCTTCCCCCAGCCGTAGGCTGGTGTGCCGGAGGGCGCGGGAGCGGAAGCCCCGCCCGGTGGCGAATTCCAGCGTTTGGGTGTGTGGGTTGAGCAGCAGCACGTCGGCGGCGTCCACGCCCAGTTGCGCGGTGATCTGATCGAGAATGACGTTGAGGGTAACGCGCAGGTCGAGGCTGGCGGTGATGGCCATGTCAATGGTGCGCAGAGCTGTGAGGCGCTGCAAGCGTTGTTGGGTCTGCTCATACAGCCGCGCGTTATCAATGGCAATCGCCACCTGACCAGCGAAGGCCTGCGCCATCTCCGCATTCTCCTCGCCATAGACGCCAGGCTCTCTATGGTCTATGGTCAGGAAACCCACCGCCCTATCCCTGGCTATCAGAGGAACGCCAATCCATGAACGAACATACCCCGTATCAGCCCTTGCCAGAAAGCGTGCATCGGCCTGGGCATCGGCCAAGACCAGGGGGCGCTCATCCCGCAAGAGCTGGCAGGTCAGAGGGTCGTCATTCACGGGGAAGGAAACTTGCAGAGCGCGCTCCATATCCGGGAAGCCCCTGCCCACCGTTAGCCTGGCTACGCCACCGGAAAGGAGGAAGATACCCGCGCTGTGATAAGGGATGACCCTTTCCAGCTCTTTCAGAATGATGTCGAGCACGCCGGTCAAGTCAAGGGTGGACATGATGGCCCTGTCAATCTCCTGCAGAGCCTCTATTCGCTGCAAATGCCGCTGCACCTCCTCCTCTGACCGCTTGCGCTCGGTGATATCCTGCACCGTACCGAATAGTTTGCCAATACGTCCACTCTCATCTTTGACAGGATGCATAGTGGCTGAAAAATGAACGAGTTTTCCACTGGACAGCTTTGCTTGCAGATCGTATTTGAATTCTTTTCCTTCTTCGATGGCACGCCGCGCATATTCACGCAATCTCTCAGCCTGTTCAGGAGCGTAGTAGGCTGCTTCCTCCTCAACGGTAGGCGGACCAAAAGCTGGATCGCGCTCATATAGTCTATACGTCTCGTCGGACCAATCGACTTTCTGGTTATCAATGTCAAATTCCCAGTTTCCGATTCGTCCCAGTGCCTGGGCTTCTTTCAGCTTTTCCTCGCTCTCTCGCAGCGTCTCCTCCGCCCGCTTGCGCCAGATGATTTCTGCCTGAAGGGCAGCCGTTCGCTCCAACACCTTCTCTTCCAGTTGTTCGTTGAGCTTTTCTAGTTCACGCTGCGTCTCGGCCAGTTGGCGGTTCTGCTGAACAGCGTTTCCATACGTAGACAGCAGGAGATTCAATATCTGCCGCCGGTCTGAGGTTATCACATGATGCTCGCCGGCAAAGGTTACTTCTAACCCCTCTTCTGCTCCCTCGCCCTTCTGTCGAACCGGAGCTGCAAGGGCGAACTCGACCGTGGACAGAAGATGGTCCTCGTCGTATGGCTTGGTCACATAGTAGTCCGTGCCCGCTTTGAGCCCCCGAACGATGTCTCCCGTGTCCGATAACACGGTGAGCAGGATCACCGGAATGTCCTGGAGGGCCTCGTCTTGCTTGATGGCGTGACACATGTCATAGCCGTTCATCACGGGCATGATAATGTCAGAGATAATGAGATCCGGCTTGTGCTGGCGCGCGGCAGCCAAGCCCTCTTGGCCATTTCGCGCGGCAATGACCTCGTAACCCTGCTCCTCAAGCAGAAACTGAAGCGGCACAGCCTGGGTGGGGCTGTCTTCGACGACCAGAATCTCTCTACTGTTGAGTCTCTTTTCTGATACCATTGTTACCTACCTTTTTGTGCCAAGACCTGACAAATCTACCCTGCCTCCGCGTCACCGCATCTCCGCCACCGGCCGGGGGCGGACCCCGGCCAGCGCCTTGACCTTGGCCATCAGTCCCTGTTCCCAGTCGCCGTTCTCCCCCTCGCCGAGGCCAGCCGGCTTGGCCACCACGTCCAGCGCGCCGGCTTTCATGGCTTCGAAGGCCACATTTAGCTCCGGCGAATCGGAGTGGGCGGTGACGATGAGGATGGGTGTGGGGCGCTGGGCCATGATGCGTCGCGTAGCCTCCAGCCCGTCCATGTCGGGCATGACCGCGTCCATGGTGATCAGATCGGGCTGCAGTTGGGCCGCCATCTCCACGGCCTGGCAGCCATTTGAGGCCTGCCCCACCACCTGGATCTCCGGGTCCTCTTCTAGCAGATAGACCAGCAGCGCCCGCGTCGTTGGCGAGTCTTCGACGACCAACACGCGAATCGTGGGCTTACCCTCGCTCCAGGGCCGTACGTCAGCCAGCGCCTTGACTTTGGACACCAGTTCCCGTCCCCAGTCATCGCTCTCCTTGTCGCCGAAGCCGGCCGGCTTGTCCACCACCTCCAGCGCGCCAGCCCTCATGGCCTCGAAGGCCACATTCAACTCTGGCGAGTCGGCGTAGGCGGTGACGATGAGGATGGGCGTGGGGCGCTGGCCCATGATGCGCCGCGTGGCCTCCAGCCCATCCATGTCGGGCATGACCACGTCCATGAGGATAAAGTCCGGCCGCAGCCGGGCAGCCATCTCCACTCCCTGGCGGCCGTCTATGGCCTGCCCCACCACCTGGATCTCGGGGTCCCCTTCCAGCAGATGCACCAGCAGCGCCCGCGCCGTTGGCGAATCTTCGACAATCAGTACTTGAATCATGAATGCCTCCGCTATTGGATACTCGATATTGGATATTGGCGCTCGATATCTAATATCCAATATCTAATCTCTGCCGCACTGCCACCAGCTCCACTAGCCGGGTGCCGATTTGCGGCAGCGGCAGTACCTCTGTAGCTGCGCCCAGGGCGATGGCCTGTTTGGGCATGCCGAAGATAACGCAGGTGGCCTCGTCCTGAGCGATGGTGAGCCCCCCGGCGTCCCAGAGGGCCTTAAGGCCCTGGGCACCGTCACCGCCCATGCCGGTGAGCAGCACCCCCACCGCCCTCGCGCCGTAAGTTTGGGCCACCGATTCGAAAAGCGCTGTGGCCGAAGGACGGTGGCCGTCCACTGGCGGTGAGTCCCTGAGCCAGGCCATAGTGTTCTCCGTGACCTGAAGGTGCTTGCCGTCAGGGGCCAGGTAGACCGTGCCCGGCTGCAGGGATTCGCCGCTCTCAGCCACCTTCACCCGCAGCGGCGTGGTCTGGTCCAGCCAGTGGGCCAGGCCCTGTACGAAGCCGGGGCTGATGTGCTGGACCACCACGATCGGCACCGAGAGGGTGGGCGAAAGCCCGCTGAGAATAACCTGCAGGGCCGGCGGGCCGCCGGTGGAAGCACCTATGGCTATGAGCCGCACCGGACCCGCCGCCGGCCTGGGGCAGGGTTGCCTGGGTGGCGGCTCTGGAGTCTCTCTCTGCAGCCACCTGCGGCGGGCTACTACTTTGACTCCGGCCATGGCCTTCACGTGGGCGATTAGTCGGTCCGCCTCGGGGTCCTCGCCGGGCAGGCCATGGGGCTTGCCCAAGACCATCAGCGCGCCGGCCTCGAGAGCTTTGAAGCTGATCCCCAGTTGGATATCTGACATGGTGCTGGTGAGTACCACGATGGGCCGCGCCGATTCGGCCATGATGCGTCTGATGGCCTGGTAGCCGTCCATCTTGGGCATCTGGATGTCCATGGTGATGATGTCCGGCTCTAGCTTGTGACACAGGGCGATGGCCTCCTCGCCGTTGCGCGCCTCGCCCACCACCTGCACCTCCGGGTCGCTCTCCAGAGTGGTCCGGATGAGATAGCGCAATGTCGGTGAATCGTCTACGATTAGCACTCGGATCATGGTTGTCATCCTATCAGCCGTTCAATCGTCTCCAGCAGCTCTTGTTGGTCGAAGCTGCTCTTGGTAATGTAGGCGTCGGCGCCAGCCTCCAGGCCACGGATTCGATCTTGCGGCGATTCCAGAGAGGTGACCAGCACCACCGGCAGTTCCTTGAAGCGCTCGTCGCCCTTCACCTTTTCGGTGAGGGCGAAGCCGTCCATACGGGGCATGGCGATGTCGGCCACGATTGCATCCAGGGGTTCGCCCTGCACCAGAGCCCACCCCTCCAGGCCATCGGCGGCCACCAGCACCTGATAACCGGCGTTCTGTAGGATGTTCTTCTCCAGCGTGCGGGTGGTGATGGAATCGTCCACTACCAGCACGCGGCGGCGAGTGACCTCGCGCGCCTCAACCGGTAGCGGGGTGGTAACAGCCATGCCCACCTGAGCCGACTTCATGAGGTCGGCCACGTTGAGGATCATCACCACCTGGCCGGTGCCCAGGATGGTGGCCCCGGCCACGTTGCGCACCCGGCTCAGTTGGCGACCCAGGCTCTTGATGACTACCTCCTGGGTGCCCTGGAACCCGCCCACCCGGAAAGCGATCCGCCTCTCGGCCACACCCAGAACCACCACTGGCATCTTCTGGTCGGGGGTTAGAGGCGCTTCACCCGCTGGCAACTCCAGCACCTGGGCCAGGGAGAGCAACGGCAAGGGACGCCCGCCAAGGCGAATGGCCGCTTTGCCCTCGATGCTGCCCACACTGGGCGCCTCCGCTCGCAGGATGCGCTCCACGGTCGTGGTGGGGACAGCCATCGTCTCGCCGGCCACCTCTATCAGGAGCACGTGGCTGGTGGCCATGGTCAGGGGCAGGGTCAGGGTGAAGGTGGTGCCTTGACCGGGGGCCGTCTCCACTTCGATCAGGCCGTGCAGCCGCTCCAGGTTCTCCTGCACCACGTCCATTCCCACCCCCCGGCCAGAGAGATCTGTCACCTGGTCCAGGGTGGACAGTCCAGAGCGGAAGATGAGCTCCATCGCCTCACGGTCGCTGAGGCCAGACGCCTCCTGCGCTTTCAGCAAACCTTGCTTCACGGCTGCCTGCCGCACGGCCTCCAGGTTAATCCCTGCTCCGTCATCGGCCACCTCCAGGACGATGGTGCCGCCCTGCTGCGCGGCCCGCAGATGGATGGTCCCTCGCCGGGGTTTGCCCGCTGCCTTCCGCTGGTCGGGCGGCTCGATGCCATGATCCAAGGCGTTGCGCAGGAGGTGGGTCAGGGGATCCTTCATGAGTTCCAGCACCTGGCGGTCCACCTCGGTGTCGGCCCCTTCCACTTGCAGAGTGACCTCCTTGCCTCGCTCACGGGCCAGGTCGCGCACCATGCGGGGGAACAAGTCGAACAGAGTAGCGATGGGTAGCATCCGCACTCGGCGCACCGCGTCCTGCAGGTCATCGGTGAGAAGGCTCAGGCGGTGGTAGTCACTGGCGAAGGTGCGGAGCAAGCTGTTCATCTCGGCATTGATAGCCGCCAGGTGTTCTTGGTTGATAGTCAGAAAGTCGAGCAGTGGGGCCACGTCCTGAGCCCGCCGAAGGG
>CAZVCJ010000027.1:6594-8923 GCA_964625745.1 uncultured Anaerolineae bacterium
CACGTCCTGAGCCCGCCGAAGGGCCACCTCTCGCCCTTGCCCGTTTTGCCGCTGCAGGCGGCTGTAGTGGGTGCGGACCTGTTGCCAGCTCTTGTCCCAGCGAGCCATCCGATCCTGGATGGTTCGCAGTTCGGCCAGGCGTTGCTCGGTGCGCATGCGAGCCACCAGGAGTTCGCCCATACCCGCCATCAGAGTGTCCACCTTACCCGTGGTCACGCGGATAGTCTCCTCCTGCGGAGACACGGCGACAGGGTGAAGGGGAGAGGGGGTGACTGCTTCACCCTCTGGCGTCTCTGTGTCCCCGTGTCTCCTTGTCACCATGTCCCCCCGAACGGCCGCCTCCAGCTCAGCCAGCAACTGCTTGCGCTGTTCCCTGGGCAGGCTTTCGCCCCGCAGGTGAGCGGCCATCGCTTCCCTCAGAGTGTCCAGGGCCGGCAAGAGCACGTCGAACAGCTCCGGCGTAGGAGACAACTCCCCTCGTTGGATAGCACCCAGGACGTCCTCCAACTGGTGGGCGATGATTTCGATGTCCTTGACACTCACTGCCCGGGCTGCCCCTTTGACGCTGTGGGCAGCGCGGAAGAGCTCTGCTAGCAGCGGTTCCCGCTCCTCTGAGGCCGGGCCTTCTTCCAGGGCCAACAGGCCCTTGTTGAGCGTGCCCAGGTGTTCCTCCAGCTCAGCCTGGAAGGTGACCATCAGTTGACGTTTCAGTTCTTCTCGTTGGTCCATCCGCCTCCTCCATTATCCCGCTGCGGATTGCGAGATGCAGATTAACGTTATGCGTCATGCGTGATTCATTCCGCAATCCGAAATCAGTCTACAGCTTGTACTGTTCCACGATGCCGCTGAGCTGGGCGGCCAGGGCGTTGAGGTTCTGCGCCGCCTCCTCCGCCTGCCGCGTGCCGGCCTCGCTCTGGGCAGTGGCCTGGTTGATGTTGTCCATGGCCCCACCGATCTGGTCCATGCCGGCCAATTGCTGGCGAGCGCTGGCGGCAATCTGCTGGGCCGCCTGCGCCACTCGCTCAATCTGCTCGGCAATGGTGCTAATGGCCTCCCCAGTCTCCTGCGCCTGCCGCACCCCTGCATCGGCCCGCTTGGTGCCCTCCTCGGTGACCATCACCGCGGTGTTGGCCGCCTTCTGTATCTGCCCCAGAATGCCCTGCACCTGATTTGTAGCCTGTCGCGATTGCTCCGCCAGGCTGCGCACTTCCCCAGCTACCACCGCAAAGCCCTTGCCTGCCTCCCCAGCCCGCGCCGCCTCGATGGCCGCGTTCAGGGCCAGCAAGTTGGACTGGTCGGCGATGTCGTTTACCGTGGCGATGATCTCGCCGATCTGCTGGGTCTGCTCGCTCAGGGCCAGGATGGTCTCGGCTATGGTCCCCACCTGCTCCCTGATGTTATTCATGCCGCCCACGGTGTCCTGCACAGAACGCAGACCCTGGTCGGCCACCCCCATGGACTCCTGGGCCGCCTCCGCCACCAGGCGTGCCCGGTCGGCGGCCTGCTCAGCCGTCTGGCGCGACTCCACCACGGTGGAGGAGGTCTCGTTGACGGCCGCGGCCTGCTGGCTGGCCATAGAGGCTTGTTGGCTGGTGGTGGCCATGATCTCGGCGGTCATGCTGGTGATGTTGCTTGTGGCCTCACGCATCTGGACGGTCAGCTCCCG
Organism: uncultured Anaerolineae bacterium; assembly: GCA_964625745.1. Classification (GTDB taxonomy): domain Bacteria; phylum Chloroflexota; class Anaerolineae; order VGOG01; family VGOG01; genus CAZVCJ01. The sequence continues at coordinate 8,261 of CAZVCJ010000027.1, forward strand.
CAGGCTGGCCGTCATGTCGTTCAGGTTGTTGCCGAGAATGGCCAGCTCGTCGTCCTGTCGTGGCGGGGTTACCTGGCCGGTGAGGTCACCAGCGCCCACCTTCTCCACAAAGCGGACGTAGTCGCTGATGGTGTTCTGCAGATAGGTCTTGGTCTCTTGCTCCGCCTGCGCTTTAGCTGCCAGATCAGCCATCATCTGGCGCAGGCTGGCGGCCATAGCGTTGAAGGACTGGGCCAGCATACCGGTCTCATCGCGGCCCTTCAGGTCCACCGCCTGGTCCACGTCACCCTGGGCCATTTTGTCTGTGGCTTCGACCAGGACACCGAGGTTCTTTGAGATCCCGCGTGAGACAAAGATGCCCAAAGCTAAGCCGAGCGCGACAGCAAAGACCGCCACGCCTAACGTCACGTTACGGGCCTGCGCAAAGTTGGCGTCGCTCTCCTGTTTGTCTGCTTCCAGGTCGGCCTCATTTTTGTCCACAATGGCTGTCATATAGCCCCCTGCTTTGTTGACCGCCTGGCGGGCAGTTCCTTGGGATAGGTCAATGGCCTGCTGTCGGGTGGACTCCTCGCGGGCCAACTCCCGTACCTGCTTATTGAAGGTCAGGTATTCTGCCCAGGCTTCGTCGAACTGCTCAACCTGTTGCTGCCCTTGCGCATCTAC
>CAZVCJ010000027.1:9023-29272 GCA_964625745.1 uncultured Anaerolineae bacterium
CTTATTTTGGATTGCGGATTTTTCATTCCGCAATCGTTAAACTTCTTCGTGAACAATGATCCCTGGATTGGAAAGCAGGCGCGGCAGGTTCAGAATGATCAGCATATCGCTGGTGACTCCCCGCACGTACTCCTGGGCCCGGCTGGAGATGGTGGCCGACGCCGGCTGCACCTCGGCCAGGGGGACGCTGGCCACCTGGGGAATGTCGTCAGCCAGGATGCAGAGTTCCATGTCCCCCTCGCCCCGCACCAAAAGCACGTGGCTTGTCTCTGAGAGTGGACGGGAGGGCAGGCCCAGGAAGCGGCCAGCGTCCATCACCGAGTACACGCGGCCGCGAATGTTGACCGCGCCAACGATGAAGTTGGGGGTGCAAGGCACGCGGGACCAGATGTGCGGCTCCAGTGGCTGGATCTCCCGCACCATGGTGATCTCTATGCCGTAGCGCTCCTCCCCCAAGGGGAAGGCCACCACACGCAGAGTCTCGCCCTCTGCTGCCTCTTCGGTGGGCAGCGTCGCCAGGGCTCGCGCACGCTGTTCCAGTACTCTTTGCATCTCATCTGCTGTTTGTCTCGTCTCTTGTGTGATCATGAGTAGCTACCTCCTGATTCTAAAACGTAATGCGTAAAACGTGTCCCCGTGTCTCCCCATCTCCGCGTCTCATATTGTGGCCTTAACCATAGCGAGCAGTCGCGCGGCAGTCAGGCCATCGGAGCCGGGCACCACGTCGTCGGGCGGCATCCTGGCTGCCAGGCGGATGGCCTGCATCCGGTGGCGTGCTGCCTGCTCTGGACGGGCCACTTGCCGATACAGATTGGCCAGGCTGAAGTGGGCCAGGACGAAGTTGGGGTCCAGGTAGAGTGTCTTCTTGAGCCGAGCGATGGCCTCGTCCAGCGCGCCCTCCTCCTGGTGAATGAGGGCCAGGGTATAGTGGGCCTCGCTCAGCAATGGGTCTCGCCCGATGGCCTGCTGACACCACGACCTGGCCTCCTCCAACCGGCCCTGGTTAGCATGGACCCGCGCCATCTGGTAGTAGGCTCGGATGCAACCCGGGTCGCGTGCAATACAGTCCCGGAAGTGGTTTATCGCCTCTTCGTAACGCCCCTGTTCCAGCAAGGCCAGCCCTTCCCGGTAGGCATCGGCCGGCGGAGGAGGGGAGGCGGGGGGACGCGGTGACACGGCGACAGGGAGGCGCGGCGATGGGGTGAGGGGGGGACGGGGAGATACGGTGACGCGGGGAAGCGGAGAAATCACCGCGTCTCGCTCTCTCCGTGTCTCCGTGTCTCCCTTCTGGTAGATGACCGCTCCGGAAAAGCTGCGCGCGGCAAACTGGCCATAGATCTCCCCGCTGGTCTCGGCGGCACCCACGATGAGCCAGCCTTCGGGCAGCAGACAACGGTGAAACCGCCTGGCAATTTGCCTCGTCACCGCCTCCGGCAGGTAGATGGCCACGTTGCGGCACAGGATCAGGTCCATAGCATTGGTGTTGGTGGCCAGGGAAGGATAGGCATCCTCGGCCAGGTTCAGGTAGGCAAAGGTGACCATCTCCCGCACCTGGGGCCTGAGTTCGAAGAGCCTGTCCTGAGCCCTGCCGGAGGAACCGTCCCGCTCGCGGAAGTAGCTCTCGCGGATGGCCGAATCGGTCTGGCGGAAGGACCACTCCCGGTAGCGGCCTTCAATGGCCTGTTGCAGAACTCGCTTGTTAATGTCCGTGGCCAGGATGAGGATATTCCAGTTGGCGATGTCGGGCAGGAATTGGCGCAGCAGGATGGCGACAGAGTAGGGCTCCTCGCCAGTGGCGCAGCCAGCGCTCCAGATGCGCAGGCGACGGTCATCCTGGTGGCGGGCGATCAAGGCAGGCAGAATGTGCTGGCGCAGGACATCGAACTGAGCCTGGTCGCGGAAGAAGTAGGTCTCACCCACGGTGATGGTCCCGATCAGGTCGTCCCACAGCTCGCTGTCGGTCCCGGCTTGCTGCAAGAGACGATAGTATTCCCCCAGGTCCTGGCGGTCGGCGCGGCTGGCCGCGGCCATCACGCCGCGGACCAGCGCATCGCGACGGCGCAGGCCAAAGTCCATCCCCGTGCGCTCCAGGACCAGATCCCGGAAACGGTAATAGTCATTATCATGGAGTTGCGGTGGTATGTCCATCACCTTGTTCATTCCTCAGACGTGAAAATCTGATGGGTGTTGTGTCTCCCTGTCTCCGCGTCACCCTGTCTCCGCGTCATCCCCCGGTGGCAGCAGTTGGACCGCGTCGAGAACCAGGATGAGCCCCTCGTCCCGCCGGATCACCGCCGACAGGGGCCGGGACTTGGGCACGGGATCGGGGGGTGGCTCCACCTGGTGCCCTGGCACCTCCAGCACCTCGGTCACTTCGTCCACCATGAGGGCCATCGTCCGCTCCACGGCTTGCACGACTAGCAGACGGTCGTCCGGGTGGAGCTCTTTCGTCGGCTGACCGAGTCGTCGTCGCAGGTCCAGCACCGGTATCACCCGGCCGTGCAGGTCAATCACCCCGGCTACCCAGGGTGGTGCCTCGGGCACAGGGGTGACATCCACCATACGCAGGGCGCGCTCCACGTGACTCAGTGGCAGGGCGTAGGATTGCTTGCCCAGCCGAAAACCGACAAAGTGGGCAGGATCATCCCCTCCCAGCCCGGCTGGTTTTGCCGGAGTGATGTCGGTAGGTGTTGACGAAACAGTAGTTTCAGCAATCATCGTGGTTTAGCTCCTTTCGACGCCTGAGAGTGGCATCTCTGAATCACTAGATCTTCCTTGCCTCACGTCTTCTTCCACCAACTGCTCTTCTGCCTATAACGCACCCATATTATACCATCAAGGGGTAAACGAGGGGCTAAACGGGGTAGGTTCAATCTGTGCTTACTCCTTCGCGTATATCCAAAGCGCCTCTGATGGCCGGCAGCAGCTCTTCGATCAGGGATGTCTTTACCACGTAGCCGCTGGCACCTCCGGCCCTGGCCGCTTCTCTGTACTCCTGCACATTGAGAAGGCTCAGAATGATGACTTTGAGCTCCGGCATTTCGTCCTTCAACTGGCGAGTGGCATCTATCCCGTTCATCCCTGGCATCGTCACATCCATGACAACCACCTCTGGCTGGAGTTCTCTGGCTTTGAGGATGGCTGCCTGACCGTCGGCCGCCTGTCCGACGACCTCTATATCTGGCTCATCGGCCAGGAACTCTTTGAGGCGCCTTCGAAAGCCGGCGTTGTCATCAACGATCAGGGTCCTTATTACCTGCATCGTTCCCTCCTTGCCTGTCTTTGCCGATCAGTAGACGTAGTATCGCTCACTCCAGTATACACAACTCAATCCGTTTCGTCTATTGGTGAAACGCTTATTCTTCAAGGAAAAAACGTTGGTTTTTCAACAAAAAAGACCCTACAAAAAAAGTAGGGTCTTTTAATTAGACGCGGGTGACTACTCAGGTGTCATTGCGAGCGAAGCGAAGCAATCTCCAATGCGCGAGTAGGGGATTGCTTCGGCGGAAAAGCGCCGCCTCGCAATGACACAGCCTGGGTAGTTACAAGGGATGTAGAGCACATCTGACGAAGGCGGATTTGAGGGATTGAAGCCATAGGTGAGTGAGCCACGAGCTACAATAGTCCTTTGCCGGCTGTTTTCGAGGCCAAAAAGAGATTGGCTTCGCTGTCGAATCGGCGTCCTGGGACGCCAAGCGAATGGTAGGCAGACGGGTTCCTGGGTCTGGTATCTGCAACTGTCGCCAGATCAACGTCTGGCTCTCTGTCGGGGTGTCGAGCCAGAAGACCTGGCAGCGCGAAGGCGTGAGGTAGACGGTCAGGCGGAAACCGTGCAGGACGGCCAACACCTGGTCGGTGGTGAGCAAGCCAGCCTCTACCAGGGCTGGCTTGGCTTGACAGTCCCGCTCGATCAGCGTGTAGACCATCAAGGCCACGACGTTGACGAAGCAGAGGGCAACGATGGCGTCATCCCGATGGAGGTAAATCGGGCGGATGGGCAAATCGCTCTTCAAGTTCCGCATCCGCCGTTCCACGTGCCGGTGGTTCTTGTAGACGCACACCATCCAGTCCAGATAGTCGGCGACCGACTGCTCGGGCCCGCGCCGCTGGTTGGTGACCAGCACCCATCGGCCTCCAGTCTGGCAGTCTTGGCGATTCTGTTGGGGCGGCGATGGTACGTCAGGCTCATCACTCCGTCGCGCACGGTGAAGGTGACCTTCACGAAGGCGCGGACGTCCTTGAACTGCTGGGACAGGTCTGCCAGATGACCGGATACCCACTCGGGGTCGCCGTAGTATCGTCCCTGGCTGAGATGGTCGAGGGTCCACTTCAGTTCCTTCTCGTAGGCCACAATGCTCAACACCAGGTGGAGACCGCCGATCTGGTAGATGTCTTCCAGGACGGGCGTGCTGGCCGAGAGCGCATACGTTGCAGACGCGCCTCGAACTTGCGCAGGTCACCTCGGAAGCAGTAGGTGCTGTACACCCAACCGGGGTTCAATTGCTCCAGGGGCACCGCCCGCCAGAGAGTGCCGTCGGCGTGGTAGAAGTACACCACGCTCCCCGTTACCTGCGGGTCGCTGACGTGCAGCACGATGGCATCGCCATCCTGGAGCGCCAGGAGGACGCAGTCCTCGAACACCCACATCTCTGCCAGGACGGGCGTGCCTGGCGGCATTGAGGCGCGGGGACCAAGCAAGCTGCCAGCGGCCGTTCCCTGCTCGTTGAGCCTCACGTGGATGTGATAACCACCGTTCGGGTTCTCGACCACGCCTGATCGCGATTCCGCCGCTTCGCTTACGGTTTGGCTCCCCAGGGAAGCTGTGGTATCCATCGGGTATCTCCTTGCAATAGCTCTGCTGTGACCTACGCTGACAGATACCAGGTTTCCCTTCAATTGTCAAGGTGCTGGTCCGCGCTTTCGCTGCCGAGCACTACCTCCAGCACCGGGTCGAATCCGTAACCTCCCATGATGATCAGATCGCTCTGGTGCTCGTCGGCTGTATTCAGAATGGTCTCGGCGACCGGCCCACTCTCCTTCACGAACGCAGCTTGTACGCCGTGCGTTTCCAGGTACTCTTGGGCGCGGGCCAGTGTGTCCGACGTGGTGCGTCCCGTTTCTATCACGGTCACTGCGATCAGGGGGATGTTCCACTGCCCCGAAAGGTAGGTGGCCACGAAGAGGGCCTCGTCGGCTTTGGGGCTGCCGTCGTAGGCCAACAGCGCACGACCCAGGCGGCGCCCTGAGCCTGCCGAAGGGTGGGACGAAGACTCCGGCACCGCCAGCACGGGCCTGGGACAGCGCCGCAGCAAGGTGCTCAATCCCGAACCCAGCCTGGCGATGGGTTGGGGCGCGGGAGGATAGGAAAGGCTCAAGATAACCAGGTCGTTCTAGCGAGCCCGTTCGCAGATCTTGCGTGCCACTACCACCAATCTCCTGGCCAGGTGATCGTACGCACCGCCTTCGAGGTCACCGTAAGCATCAACGTGCGCAAAACCACACTCAGTCAATAGTGAGGCTAACTCCACGGCTGAATAAATGCGGTGCGACAGCCTGAGCTCAGTGCGGGTGTTGTCCTTGAATAGGATCCAGCGATTCTCCATCCAGCTCCAATTCCTGGTGATCTTTCGCTCCTGCAGGATGAGCATGCCGTCTTCTTCGTACCAGTCTCTCTCGCGAAAGATGCGGGCCAGAACCTCCTTGCCCATCATGTCTATGAGAAAGGCGCCGCCCGGTTTGAGAGAGCGGTACACGTTCATGGCAACCTGGCGATCCTCTTCTGGATCCTCGAAATAGCCGAACGACGTGAACAGGTTGACCGCCGCGTCGAAAGCATCCGGCCTGCAGAAGCTCCTCATGTCGCTCTGGACAAACTCGACCTTTAACTCCTCGGCCTCCGCCTGCCTGGCTGCCATATCCAGGTAGAATCGTGTTCTATCCACCCCCGTCACCTGAAACCCGCGACGGGCCAACTCCAGGGAGTGTCTCCCCACTCCGCAACAGAGGTCGAGAACGTGCGCGCCCGGTTCAATCTCAAGGAGAGCAACGACCTGCTCCACCTCTGCCGGAGCATCCGACCAGCGCTGCCGAGTAAACAGTGTAGGAGCCACCGTGTCCCAAAAGGTGTCCTGTTCGTACCAGGGTTGAGTTTCTTGCATTTCAGCACCTCACTGATTTGCGTGCACGTGTCCGTTGATGCTTTTCAAAACAAGAAGGGGATGAACATCTTGGTTGTTCCCATATATGCGGCGTAGTCGGCACCGAACTTATCGAGATTCTCTGTCTCTTCGACCCTGGCGGCGGCTGTCAAAAAGGTTGAGGCTGTCACGGCCAAGATGCCACCGAGAAGTGAAGGACTCTTGAAGAACGTCCCCCACCCAAGCAATAGCAGTGAAGCGTAGAGCGGATGACGGACGTACTTGTATGCACCCAGCATCACCAGGGTGGTGGTATCCTCAATCTCGCCTTTTGGTCTCCCGATCACACGAAGCAGATGGAATCCATGCACCGCCAGGAAAAGCGAGGCAAGCAGCAGCAACCACGACACGATTTGAAGCGCGGAGAAGGGATTACGGAACCAATGCTCCAGGTTCAGCAGGATCAAGATAAGGAGGGACTCGAAGGCGAAGAAGCGAAAGAAGCCGTGAGAGCGCAAGTTGCGTAAGGATTCCCACGACACATGGACAATTAGCCCAGACATAGCGGCGAAGATGATCAGTTTGAACCAAAGCATCACTTTGGACCTCTCTCTATAGCCCCAAATGCGCTAATACTTCATCACATTGATTTTGACGAGATGTCATTCTGAGGAGCGGAGCGACGAAGAATCTCGTTCTTGGTGAGAAAAGCGATTTTCCACTCCAGAAGCGAGATTCTTCGCCTCCGCTACGCTTCGGCTCAGAATGACAACTTATCATCTTCACTGTGATGAGGTACTAGGTAGCTCGATGCCGAAGTACGTGCTCAAATTGCTGTGGTTTCATGGCCGGACTCCTTCTCGTTCGACGGTCAAGACAATCGGGTTGGCTCCCATCGCTCCATGCTCCAGTTCGTGCCGGGTGGTCACCACTGTGGAGATGATCCGATCCATCTCGAAACCCACCTCCCAGGCGATCTCGCTGATGCGCTGGCGCTGTTCAGAGCTGCACGCTTCCAGTTCGATGAACACGTCCAGGTCCGAGTCGGATACGGCGTCGCCCCTGGCCCGCGAGCCGAACACACGCAGGTCGAGTACAGTCACGACATCCGCCAGGCGGCGCTGAAACTCGCGTACAATTCGCCGATCTGTTTCTGTTAGCATCTGGTCCATCCTTTCGCGCTACAGTTGTCGCCCAGTCCGAAAATCGGGCAATAATCGGGCAAGGAATCGGGTAATCAGGTGGCGGGCTCTGCCAGCCGATACCGTGTTGCGGGCCCGGCCCCTTCTACTGCCAGTAACCCATGCGCTGTCAAGTCGCTCAGGTCATTGGTGGCCGTCCGTTTGGAGACCAGGAACAGTTCTTGATATTCGCCGTTGCTGATGCTACCGCTGCTCTGGCGCAGGTAGTCGAGCAGCCTGATCTGGCGCGGGTTGAGAGAGATTTGCTCGGCCTCCACTTCGATGCGATACAGACCACTCAGCTCCTCCACTCGCCGCTCGACCCGTACCATCTCTACGGCGATTCCCTGCACGAAGTATTCCAGCCATTCGGTCAAGTCTTGAGTCTGGGGATCAACGGAGCGAAGGGCCTCGTAATAACTGGCCCGATCCTGGTTGTAGTACTCGTCCAGGGCGAAGAAGCGCTTGGTGTCAAAGCTTCTCTGAGCCAGGATGAGCGTGGCCAGGGCCCGGGCTGTGCGCCCGTTGCCATCCACAAAGGGATGGATGCGGACGAACTCGTAGTGGGCGATGCCTGCTTCCAGCACGGGCATCAACTCTGCTGCCTCGGAACTATTTAGCCAGGCGGCCAGATCAGCCATCAGGCCAGGCACGTCCTCCCAGTCGGGTGGCCGATAGATAACCTCACCGGTAGACGGCACGCCCACCACGACGGGTACACGGCGGTACTGACCGACCTCATCAGGTGGCAGGAGGTCTTTCATCACCAGGGCGTGAAGATGCAGAATTGTCTCCTCCGTGACCGGCCGCTCCTGGCCCAGGAAATGGCGATCAACGTAGCGCAGCACCTCGGCGTAGTTGAGCACCTCCTGTTTATCGCGGGGATGAGCCAGCACGTGGCGCCCGGCCAACAGGTCGGTGACCTCCTCCAGCGTGAGGGGATTGCCCTCGATGCTGGTGGAATGGTGAGTGCTGAGCGTGATGGCATCACGGCGCAGTTCGGCTTCCCAACGCGGCACGATAGGAGCATGCAGGATGCGGTCCCGTGCCACCTCGATGCGGGCGATCATTTCGATGAGGAGATCAGTGCGCTGGAAATTGGGTTTGAACATTCGGATTTCACCGCCTTGTCAAGCGGATGCTCTCTTTTCTCTATCCCCAAACCACCGGTAATCAATGTTAGGAAACAGCTTGTCTCGTTCGTAGAGGTCCTCAACCAAGATTGGATCACTCTGCCCGGCCTCGGCGATTTCGGCCAAACGGTCGAAGCGCTCCAGGTGCTCGTTGAAGCGCACGATGGCGTACTCGCGAGCCTGACCTGTTGTTACCAGGAAGGGCCAATCGCTGGACTGCATCAACAGGAGCTCCCGCGTGGCCTGGTTCAGGACGTCGGCCAGGTCGCCCTGGGCGTCTGGATGCTGGGCCACGAGCTTTTCCATGCGAAGCTCGGCCTGGTGGATGGGCTCCCACATCCAACGGGTGTCGTGGTTATCCCAGGTCCAGTGTCCCCCGCCCGTGCCCCAGGAGCCCTCCGGCAAGGCCAACACGTCCTCAGGCGGGTGCTCCTCCAGATAATCACTGGCTGTGGTCAGCTCCACCGTCTCGCTCTGGCTCAGGATCCTCAGCACCTCCCGCATCCAATCAATGCCCTCGAACCACCAGTGGCCGAAGAGTTCGGTGTCGTAGTTGGAGGCGATGAGGCCGAATTTGCCGCTCTCCTCGTGGTACTGGGACACCAGGTCTCCAACCAGCCAGGCAAAGTGGCGGGAGTGTTCCCCCACCTTGTATGTGGCCCAGTCGGGATGGTAGTAGTCCTTCTGTCCCAGATCAACCCGCGTCCCGCTCACTCGCCAGTACCGGAGGCCGGAGACGCCGTCTTTTTTGTGGAACTCCAGATAGTCGTAGTCGCCGGGATACCCCCAGTCGGCCGACCAGACCTGCATCCCGGTGCGGTTGTTGCGCCCGATGACGGCCACGGGCGAGTAGGCGCCCTCACCTATGCCCCTGGCCACGTAGTAAGGCTGATAAGTGGTCTTCTCCGTAGGCTCCACGTAGTCGGGCAGGGGCACGGCGATGCGCTTGGGCACGTCGCCATAACCGATGGCGTCGCCCGCGGCCTTGCCCACCGGCAGCCCACCCTCAATGGTGTGGGTCTCGCTGAAGAAGCACCGGATGTCCAGCCCGGCCAGGAACTCCTCCAGGCCAGGCTTGTAGTAGCGCTCCCCGTCCGCCTCGGCGTAGAAAGCCGGACGGTAGGCGCACTCCGGCAGCCATAAGGCCCTCGGCGCACGCCCGAAAAGCCGACGATAGCTCTCCAGGCCGGCCTTCAGTTGGCCGTAGATCGAGGAATCGCGGGAGAGCAGAGGAAGGTAGCCGTGGGTGGCGGCGGAGGTGATGATCTCCAGGTAGCCCTCGTCCTGGAGCTTCCTGAAGGCGCCCACGATGTCTCTGCCGAAGCGATCTCTGAAGGTGTCCAGGATGTTTCCGTACCAGTTGCGGTAGAAAGTGGCCAGGTACTCCAGGTGGGACTCGTCGGCCTTCTGGAAGCGTGCGATGTCATCCTGGGCAGCTTCGATGTGCTGTTCCAGATACAGCTCGAAGTGGGCCAGCACCAGGGGATCGGCCAACTGTTCGGCCAGAACGGGGGTCAGGCCGATGGTCAGCTTGATGGGGTAGCCGCCCTCCTTCAGGTCGTAGAGGGCGTTGAGCAGGGGCAGGTAAGTCTCCGAGGCAGCCTCGTGCAGCCACTCCTCGCCGTGCGGCCAGCGCCCCGCCATGCGACAATAGGGTAGATGGCTATGCAGCACAAAAGTAAAAGCTCCTTTTTTCATTGGGTTCTCCTTTGGATACTTTGGTGGAGAAACCAGGTTTTTCCCTTACTAGATGACCTGACGCTTTTGCGGCTGTCAGTGGTGCGGAAAGTCACATTCTTAAGCCAAAAAACCTGGTTTCTGGACTTCGTCATAAATGGGTACAGGTTAAGTATACACTCAAATCTGACAGTTAGCAAAAACGGGCAGACCAGGACCAGCGGCTGAAACCGCCTCTGGAGGGCGCGAATGCGCCGGCCGTCCACCGCTCGGCTAAGCTCGCGCCGAAGCCTGCTTGGACGGTTTGCGCGACCACGCAGGTGGTCGCCCGGCACAGAGTGCCCGCACAGGTGCGATTTCAATCGCCATCTCGATCCGTAAATCCTGCCGATCCGCTGTTATCCTTCAACAAAACCGAACTCCCCCATGACTTTCGTTATGCCCCTCGAACTGACCAATGGCACTTTCGCAAAAGGCCGTTTTCTGGTACAATAAGGGCACAAAGATGGGAGGAATACAAGTGGAACTTAGAAAGAAGAGCAAGCGTACTCGCTGGATTGTCCTGGCGGTAGTGGCCGTGTTGGTTATAGCAGCCGGTTTCTGGTTTGTAAATGAACGCCCCCTGGCTCAACTTCGTCAAAGCCGCGCCCAGGCTGCCAATTCACAGACTGACCAGATCATCACCGCTTTCATCGGCGACCTCTCCGCCGGGGCAATGGCCAGCGGCTGGCTGCTCCCCCAGCGGGAAGCTCGCCTGGCGCTGGGGGTTGCCGGCCAGGTGGAAGAGGTGTACGTCGAGGTCGGCGACGAAGTGCGGGCCGGCGATGCCCTGATTCAACTGGAGGCCAGCAGTCTGGGGCGGGCGGTAAGCTCGGCGGAACAAACGCTGGCCATCCAGGAAACAAGCCTGGCCGAGCTGCAGCAGGGAGCGTCCGGCGAGGAGATAACAGCCGCCCAGGCGTCGGTGACGCAGGCCGAGGCGGGCGTGCTGCAAGCGGAGGCCTCCGTGTCCCAGGCGAAAGCCAACCTGACTGAACTGCGAAAAGGGGCCTCCAAGGAAGAGATCGCGGTCGCCGGGGCGTCGCTCGACAGCGCCAAGGCGAGTCTGGCCGCTGCCCAGGCCGGGCTGGTCAGCGCCAGGAGCGCGCTGACCAATGCCGAGCTGGCCCGCGATAGTCTGTCCGATGCCGATGTGACCGCCGAGGCCAACCTCAAGAGCGCGCAGGCCGGGCTGAGCAGCGCGCAGGCCCAGTTGGACGCGCTGCTCGAGGGCGCTGACGCCCAGACGGTGGAGCAAGCTCGCTTGAATTGGGAGCAGGCCAAGAACAGCCTGTGGAACGCCCAGTTGGAGCGGGATGCGGTGAAGGGCCAGCCGGGGACCCCCGGACACGTCAAGACTCAAATGGACATCGCGGTGGCCAACGCCGAAATCGCCGTCCGCGTGGCCGAGATCAACTACTTGCAGGCTCAGGAGGGCGCAACGGAAGAGGTCGTCGCCGCAGCCAGGGCGTCAGTGGCGGCAGTGGAGGCCCAGGTGGCTGGCGCCCAGGCGCAGTTGGATGACATTGACGACCAGATCGCCCAGGCCGGGGCGGCGGTTGTCCAGGCAGGAGCGGCGGTGACGCAGGCCGAAGCGGGCGTGGTGCAGGCCGAGGCTGCCGTGACCCAGGCGGAGGCCAACCTGGCGATGCTGCTGGAGGGCGCGTCAGAAGAAAAGATAGCCGCCGCCGAGGCGCAGGTGGCGCAGGCCGAAGCGGGCGCGTTGCAGGCCGAGGCACAGGTGGCGCAGGCGGAGGCCAATCTGACGATGCTGCTGGAGGGCGCATCAGAGGAGAAGATCACCATCGCCAAGGCGCAGGTGGCGCAAGCGCGAATCTCCCTGGAAGAAGCTCAGGACAACCTGGCCAAAGCCACGCTGGTGGCGCCGTTTGACGGTGTGGTGACGGACGTGTACGTCGCGGTTGGAGAATGGGCCAGCGGGCCGGCAGTGGACCTGATGGACACGAGCAGCCTGGAAGTGGTGTTGGATGTGGACGAGATAGACATCGGCAGCCTGGCGGTCGGACAGCAGGCCGTCGTCACCCTGGAAGCCTGGCCGGACGAAGAACTGACTGGCGAGTTGGTCTCCATCGCTCCCAAAGCTAAGAGCGGAGCCGAAATCGTAACTTACCAGGTGCATCTGAGCTTGAACGCCGGCGAGCTACCCATTCGCTCCGGCATGACGGCCAACGCCGAATTGGTCACCGCCAATCGAGAGAACGTGCTCCTGGTGCCCAATCGTGCCATCACCGCCGACCGCCAGGCAGGCAAGTACTACGTCAACCTGGTTCAAGGCGATACAGTTGCCAACACAGAGGTCACGATAGGCTTGCGCGACGACAAGTATACCGAGATCACCAGCGGCCTGAAAGACGGTGATGAGCTGTTCATTGGCGAGGTTAGCGAAACGCTGGACTTCAGCCAGGGTCCGCCGGAAGAGATCAGGAGATTACAACGATGATCGAACTCACTGATCTTACCAAAGAGTATCACATGGGAACGCAGACCGTTCATGCCCTGCGCGGGGTGAGCCTGACTATCCAGGAAGGCGAGTTTGTGGCCATTATGGGCCCGTCTGGCTCTGGCAAAAGTACGCTGATGAACATGATCGGCTGCCTGGATCAACCCACCAGCGGCACGTACAAGCTGGACGGCATAGACGTGAGCCAGATGGGCGATGACCAACTGGCCCGCATACGCAACAAACGAATCGGGTTTGTGTTTCAGATCTACAACCTGTTGCCCCGCACGCCGGCCGTCAAGCAGGTGGAGTTGCCGCTGATCTACGCCGGCTATGGCCGGCGGGAACGGCGCCAGCGGGCTAAGGAATCACTGAGCGCGGTGGGGTTGGGTGATCGGATGGACCACCGTCCCGACGAGCTCTCCGGCGGGCAGCAGCAGCGAGTGGCCATCGCCCGCGCCCTGGCCGCCGAGCCGGGCATCATCCTGGCCGACGAGCCGACCGGTAATCTGGACACAGCCTCAGGAGAAGAGATCCTGGACATCTTTGACGATCTGAACGCCCGTGGCATCACCGTCATCTTCGTCACCCACGACCCCGAAGTGGCCCAACGCGCCCGGCGGACGGTGAATCTCAGAGATGGGCTGATCGAGAGTGATAGAGACAACGGACACAATCCTGAGAGTAGCGTGTCATTCTGAGCGAGCGGAGCGACGAAGCATGCCCTGAGCCCAGTCGAAGGGAATCTCGTTCCGCAAGTCAGGAACGGGATGCTTCGCTTCGCTCAGCATGACATACGAATGGGAGGGAAACAATGAACCTGAGAGAAAGTCTTTTGACCGCCCTTGACAGCCTGCTGACCAACAAAATGCGCGCCGCGCTGACCATGCTGGGCGTCATCATCGGCGTGGCCGCCGTGATCGCCTTGCTCTCCATCGGCAACGGCGTCAGCGCCTCCATCGAAAGCGAGATTCAAGCCATCGGCTCCAACCTGATTTCCATCATGACCGATACGGACAATAGCGGTGGCTATCAGGCCTTGAGCATGGGGGATGCAGAGAGGCTGGCGGACCCATTCTACGCTCCGGCAGTGAAGGATGTGGGAATCGTGTTACAAGGCATCCAGCCGGTGGTCTATGGCAGCCGGGATACTCGTGTCACCGTCGCTGGCGTCACTGCCAACTACCTGGATATCCGCAGCCTGACACTGGAATTGGGAGACGGGCTGACGGAGAATGACCTGGACACCAAAGCTCGCGTAGCTGTTCTGGGGGCCAATGTCGCCGAAGATTTGTTCCCCGACGATGAGTTTCCCATCGGTAAGACTGTGAAAATCAGGGGTGCTCAGTATGAGGTGATTGGTGTGTTGAAGGGCAGGGGCGGGATGGGGTTTGTGAGTGATGACGATGAGATCTTTATTCCCCTCACCACAGCGCAGAGTCGGCTCTATCGCGCTCGCACCCGCAGCGGTGAGCAAGCCGTGCACGCCATCGTTGTCCAGGCGCAGAGCGAAGAGTTGATGGACGAAGCAACCGCACAGATCAAAGAGACGCTGCGCGAAAGCCACGGCATCGCTTACCAGGCCGACGATGATTTCACCATTCTCAGTCAGAGCGACATTCTGGAAGCGTTCGACGTCATCATGGGCATGGTTACACTCTTCTTGGGTGCCATCGCCGGCATCTCGTTGGTGGTGGGCGGCATCGGCATCATGAACATCATGCTGGTCAGCGTCACCGAGCGCACGCGGGAGATCGGCATCCGCAAGGCCGTGGGCGCGCTCAAACGCGACATCCTGGCCCAGTTCCTGATAGAGTCGCTGGTGATGAGCCTGATAGGCGGCTTGCTGGGGATCGCCATAGGGGTGGCAACCTCTACCCTGATCGGCAATCTGTCCGCCGACCTGACCCCTGTGGTAGACACCGGCACGGTGCTGATGGCCTCTGGCTTTGCCGCAGCCGTTGGGTTGATCTTCGGCATCTACCCCGCCTGGCGAGCGGCCAGCCTGCGGCCCATTGAGGCCCTGCGGTATGAATAGCCAAATCACTGGCTCAGGGTTGTATCGAAGAGGTATGCGTTCAGGGGGTAGGCCAAACGTCGGTTGAGTAGCCCCGAAAGGGGCGTATCGAAACCACGTTTGGCCTACCCCCCCCCGTGTGATCACTTGGTTTCGATACGACCTGCGGTCTACTCAACCGGGGTGATCGCACTGAGGCTGAACGCTTACTCAAGGAGTCCATGGATTAACAAAAACAATCAGAAAGGAAACACCATGCTAAAGAAGTTCTTCGACAGAATCACACGAGTTTCGCTTCGCCTTCGATGGGTGACCATTGCGCTCTCCGTGCTACTGCTGGTAGCCGGGGTTTTTGCGCTCACCCAGTTCAACCAGGAGCTCATCCCACCGGTCGAGTTCCCGCAAAGCGTTGTGCTGGCCATGTACCAGGGCGCAGCGCCGGACGAGATGTTGGAGCAGGTGACTATCCCTATTGAAAACGCAGTGCGTAGCGTTGACGGGGTGGTATACGTAGAATCGAATACCGGCTCTGGTTTTTCGGCCATCATCATAAGCAATGAGTATGGCCTGGACCAGGACGCCCTGCGCGAGGAGATCCAGGCGGCCGTGAGTGCCCTGGAATACCCGGCAGGGGTGGAAACGCCCGAGTTGCTCTCCTTCAGCCTGAATGACCTGCCGCTGACCACCATCAGTGTTTCGTCTGGTGAGTTGACGCTGGCCGAGCTCAAGGAATTGGTGGAGAGCGAGGTGGTGCCGCAACTGGAGGCCGTTGATGGCGTGGCCCGGGTGGAAGTGGGCGGCGGCCAGGAGTTGCCGACCGAGGCCCCGACTGTGGCCCAGGTGGAGGAACCGGCAGCGACGGCAACCCCGACGCCAGAGCCGACGGCTACTCCCACTGAAGAGCCAACGGTTGCCCCAACAGAAGAACCGGCCCCAGCCAGCGGCGAGACAGTCACCGCAGAACCCGAGCCGATTCCGTTGCCGGCAAGCTGGGTGCAGGCTGCGGCTGCCCAGGGCGCGACGCTGGAAACCACCGCCGACCTGACGGCAGAAGTCGTGGGCGGCATCGCGTCCTTTGCGCCCCAAATGCTGGACGAGCTAACTCCGGAGATGCTGCTGGCGATGCCGCTGGACGCGCTGGCAGCTCTGCCGTTGGACTATCTGGCCGGACTGGATGCGGACACGCAAGCGGCCCTGGCCCAGCGAGCGGTGGAAGCCCCGGTCGAGGCCGCCGCGGAACCCGAGCCGATTCCGCTGCCGGCAAGCTGGATGCAGGCTGCGGCTGCCCAGGGCGCGACGCTGGAAACCACCGCCGACCTGACGGCAGAAGTCGTGGGCGGCATCGCGTCCTTTGCGCCCCAAATGCTGGACGAGCTAACTCCGGAGATGCTGCTGGCGATGCCGCTGGACGCGCTGGCGGCTCTGCCGTTGGACTATCTGGCCAGACTGGATGCGGACACGCAAGCGGCCCTGGCCCAGCGAGCAGCGGAAGCCACGACCGAAGTTGAACCCGAAGCGACAGACGAATCCCCCGCGCTGCCTGAGTCCTGGCTGGCGCTGGCCGAAGGAGCCGAGATGCCGGTGCCCGTCGAGTTCGAGACCGCCGCCGATCTGCAAAACAATCCCTTTGGTATGAGTGTTGCCGACCTGCTCAACATAGTGGTCGCCAGCGCGCCTGACGAGGCCCCGGTGCTGATGGGCGACCTGACACCGGAGATCGTCCTCTGGTGGGCGGAACAAGACGCCGGTTTCTACCAGGAGCTGTCGCCCGAGATTGTGGCGCTGCTCTCCGACGAGGTGCTGGCGCTGCTCCCGGAAGAGGTGTTGACAGGGGCGGCTGAGACCGAAGAGGAGACAGACGACTCGCCCGCGCTGCCCGAATCCTGGCTGGCGCTGGCCGAAGAGACCGAAAGCCCGGTGCCGCTGGCGTTCGAGACGGCGGCCGATCTACAGAACAACGCGCTTGGCATGAGTGTGGCCGAGCTGTTCAACCTGATGGTGAGCAGCGGGCTACTGCCCGACCCGGCCGCGCTGATGGGCGACCTGACGCCGGAAGTCTTCCTCTGGTGGGTGGAGCAAGATGCGGAATTCCTCCCCACGTTGGAACCATCCACCTTGCGCCTCTTGTCCCCCGACGTTCTATCCGCGCTGCCGCAAGACTTCATGGGCGCGCTGGAGCCGGGCTTGAGGGCGGAACTGGAAGGCATCGCGTCCGGTGAGATCGAGGCTTTCATTCCCACTGACAGCATCAACCGCACTAATGGCCAGCCCAGCCTGGCGCTGACCGTCTACAAGAACACCGAGGCCAACACTGTCTCCGTCACCCAGGCCGTTTTTGATCGGTTGGAAGAACTGGTGTCCGAGAACGGAAAGCTGCGTACAGATACGGTCTTTGACCAGGCCGGCTTCATCGAGGAATCCATCACCGGTGTGGCTCGTGAGGGAGGACTGGGTGCGCTCTTCGCCGTGCTGGTTATCCTGCTGTTCCTCAGCGGCTTTGTCAACGGTCGTTACAAGCTCAGTTGGCGCAGCACGCTGGTCACAGCCGTCAGTATCCCGCTTTCGGTGATGATGGGCTTTGCCTTGCTGAAGTGGCTGCCTCCGACCTTCAATTCCATCCTGCTCCCCCTGGCCGAATCAGCCAAAGACGTGGCTGTAATTGGCTCTCTCGTTTCCTTCCTGCTGAAGCTCTTCCCCACTGGAGTCACTCTCAACATCATGACTCTCTCCGGCATGACCGTCGCCGTTGGCCGCGTGGTGGACGATAGCATCGTGGTGCTGGAGAACATCTACCGCCACATCCAGCGGGGCGAAGACCCGCGGCGGGCGGTGATTGACGGCACCCGCGACGTGGCGATCCCGATTTTCGCTTCCACCGTCACCACCGTGGTCGTCTTTCTCCCCATCGGCCTGATGGGTGGGCTGATCGGCAACTTCTTCTTGCCCTTTGGGATGACCGTCACTTACGCGCTGCTTTCCTCCTTTGTGGTTGCGATCACTGTCGTGCCGCTGCTGGCCTACCTGTTCATCCGCAGAGAGCACCTGCCGCCGGCCCAGGAGGAGACCGCGCTGCAAAAGGTATACACTCCGGTGCTGAAGTGGGCGCTCAGCCATCGGCTCTGGACGCTGGTTGTCGCCATCGCCATCTTCATGGGAAGCCTTTGGTTGCTAGGCCAGCGGCCGCAGACCTTCATCCCCGATCTGGGAGAGTCAACCATCAACGTCAACGTGGACCTGCCCAATGGCACCACCATGGCCGATACCGATGGGCTGGTGCGTGAGATGGAGACGGCGCTGGCCGAGATGGACGGTGTCCAGGTCTACCAGAGCCAGGTAGGCACCATCGGTGGGATGGAGGCTTTCTTCATAGGGAGCTCGATTGACCAAAGCGTGGCCGCGATTGACGTCTACGCGGCATCCCAGGGAGATATGGAGCGATTGACCGGCGCGGTTCGCCAGCAGGCCGAGGCGATCTTTGGCGTGGAAAACGTCACCGTTTCTGTGGGCGGGCTGATGGGCGGCGCTACCAGCGGTTTTGATCTGGTGGTGGCGGGGCCGCCTGAGGCCCTGGCGGAGATTGACGACCAGATCATCCAGACGCTGGAAAAGGTGGCTGGGCTGGTCAACGTGAGCAGCAACCTGGTGACTGGTGGCGTCATTATCCGCGTGAACGGGCAGCCGGCCGCGCGCTACAGTGGCGACATTGAAAGCAGAGATACGATGGGCGTGCTGGCGGACGGCAAGTCGGCGGTGGAAGAGATGGAGGGTTTACCGGACGACGTCACGGTGTCAGAAGGCTTTGTGGCCCAGGTGCAGACCGAGGGCTTTGCTCAGTCGGGCCAGGCGCTCCTTATCTCCATCGTCGTCGTTTACCTGGTGATGGTCGCTACCTTTGGCTCCCTTGCTCACCCCTTCGTCATCCTCTTCAGCCTGCCGCTGGCGGTCGTTGGCGCGGCGCTGGGGCTATGGGTCACAAATAAAGTAGTGGGCATCTCAGCTATGGTCGGCCTGATGATGCTGGTGGGCATCGTCGTCACCAACGCCATCGTTCTCATTGACCGCGTGCGGGTGAACCGCCGCGAACGAGGCATGGGGATCTACGACGCGCTGGTGGAGGCCGGCCGCACCCGGCTGCGCCCCATCCTGATGACGGCCATCGCTGCCATCCTGGCCCTGGTTCCATTGGGCCTGGGCCTGACGGAAGGCGCGCTCATCGCTTCCGACCTGGCGGTGGTGGTCATCGGCGGGCTGCTCACCAGCACCCTGCTCACTCTGCTGGTCGTCCCAGTGGCCTACAGCCTGGTGGAGAGCGCCCTGCGCCGCTTGCCGGGCCGCAACTGATCTTCGGAGAAGTCACCGATTGAAATCGGCGCTGGGGGGAAGCTCAAGCGCCGGCCGTCCACCTACGCGGTCGCAAAAACCCCGTCCACGCAGGTGGACGGCCGGCACAAAGCGCCCCCCCCAGCCGCAGGTTTGAACCTGCCGGCCATTCGGCTGAAGGAAGAAATAACGGCCATGAAATCACTGCGACGTATGATACGCTTTGTCAAACCTTATAGAAAGCCAGCCATCCTGTCAATGCTGCTGCTGATGGGCGTGGTGGTGGCAGACCTGCTGATTCCGCGCCTGACCCAACGAGTCATTGATCAAGGCATCGCCAGGCAAGACCTGGGAACGATCCTGACCACCTCCCTGCTGATGCTGGGAGCCGCTGCCCTCAGCGCGCTGTTTTCCATCGGCAACACGCTGCTGTCGGTGCGGGTGGCGCAGAGCGCGAGCGCGGACTTGCGCAGCGCGATCATCCGTCAGGTGCAGACCTTCTCCTTCGGCAACCTGGATCGGATCCAGACAGGCCAACTGCTGGTGCGCGCCACCAGCGACGTCAACGCGGTGCAACTGATTGTGCAAATGTCCTTGCGTATGCTGACCCGCGCGCCGCTGTGGATGATAGGCAGCGCGGTCATGTTGATCGCCATCAGCACGCGGTTGGCGCTGCTGATGCTGGCGCTGATCCCGATGATCCTGAGTATCATTTGGTTCTTCCTCACCAGGGCGCGTCCGCTCTTTTTGTCAGTGCAGAAGAAACTGGATCGGCTGAATCAGGTCATGCAGGAGAATCTGGCGGGCGTGCGGGTGGTCAAGGCTTTCGTGCGCGTCGAACACGAAAACGCTCGCTTCGACCAGGCCAACATCGGTTTGACAGGCGAGAATATCAAGGTGATGCAACTCATCGCCTCGCTGATCCCCACCATGCTGTTCCTCGTCAACCTGGGGGTGGTGGGCGTCGTCTGGTTTGGTGGCAAGCTGGCCATCGCTGGCGATTTCACTGTGGGCGAGATCGTGGCCTCGATCAATTACATGTCCTACTCGCTCTTCCCGATGATGATGCTGGGAGGCATGATCGGGCCGCTCTCCGCCGCCGATGCCTCCGCCGCCCGCATCTGGGAGGTGTTGGACAGCGCTCCCGATGTGCAAAACCGTCCACAAGCGCGGGCCTTGCCCGGCGTAACCGGGCGCGTCGCTTTCGAGAATGTCTGCTTCAGTTACAACAGTTCCGATGGCGTGGGAGCGACTAAAGTCGCTACTACGTCTGATGAGCTGGTG
>CAZVCJ010000027.1:29372-33922 GCA_964625745.1 uncultured Anaerolineae bacterium
GACTAAAGTCGCTACTACGTCTGATGAGCTGGTGCTCAAGGATATCAACCTGGTGGCCGAACCGGGAGAGACGATGGCCATCCTGGGCGCGACCGGTTCGGGCAAATCCAGCCTCATCCACTTGATCCCCCGCTTTTACGACGTGGAGCAGGGCCGCGTGACGCTGGACGGTGTGGACGTGCGCGACCTCCCGCTGGACTCGCTGCGCACTCAAATAGGCGTTGTGCTTCAAGAGACGGTACTGTTCAGCGGCACCGTCCGCGACAACATTCGCTATGGTCGCCCCGACGCGACGGACGAAGAAGTCATCGTCGCGGCCAAAGCTGCCCAGGCCCACGACTTCATCACCGCCTTCCCAGACGGCTACGATACGCTGGTCGGGCAGCGGGGGGTGAATCTGTCGGGCGGGCAGAAGCAGCGGATCGCCATCGCCCGCGCCCTGCTGGTGCAGCCCAAAGTCCTCATCCTGGACGACAGCACCAGCGCGGTGGACGTGGAGACGGAGGCCAAAATCGAAGCGGCCCTTCGACAAGCTCAGGACATCGCTTTGGAGCAGTTGATGGCGGATTGCACTACTTTCGTCATCGCGCAGCGCATCAGCACCGTGCTCAACGCCGACAAGATCGTGGTGCTGGATCGGGGACAGATCGCCGCCGAAGGCACGCACGCCGAACTGATGGTGTCCAGTCCCATCTATCGGGAGATTTACGAATCGCAGTTGGGGAACAACGGTGGGGGAATCGTGTAATGGCTAGACAACAGCCACAACAGACCACCGGCATGCCCGGCCCCGGCGGAAGGTTCCGGGGCGCAAGAATCGAAAAGGCCCACGACGTGCGCGGTACTTTGTGGCGGTTGCTCGCTACCTTGCGGCCTTACAGGTGGGCGTTGATCGGCGTGTTCGTCCTGGTGGTGGTGGACACGCTCCTGGGTTTGCTCGTGCCTTTCCTGATCGGCCTCTCCATTGACCAGTTCATCGCTACTGGCGATTTGGCGGGACTGTTGCGCATTGTCTTGCTGATGCTGGGTGCGTACGCGGGCGCGTGGCTGGCGGAGATCGGACAGGGCGTGGTCATGGCGCGGGTCTCCCAACAAGCGATGCGCAGCCTGCGCCGCAACCTCTTTGAGCACCTGCAGACCCTCTCGCTCAGCTTCTTCGACCGGCATCCGCACGGCGAGTTGATGAGCCGCCTGACCAACGACCTGGACGCCATCAGCCGCGTGCTTTCGCAGAACGTGACGGATCTGTTCGGCGGATTGCTCTCGTTGGTTGGCATCCTGGTGATGATGTTTGCTATCAACTTCTGGCTGGCGCTAGGCTCGATGATCGTCTTCCCGCTGATGATGGGGCTGGTGGGCTTCGTGGGGAAGCGCACTCGCAAGGGCTTCCGCGAGTACCAGATGCGGATCGGGCAGTTGAACGCAAAGCTGGAAGAAATGTTCAGCGGGCAGCGGGTCATCATGGCCTTTGGACAAGAGGCCAGCACGCTGGCCGATTTTGACACAGCCAACGAGATAGTGCGACAGGTCGGCATCCAGGTGCAGACTTACGCGATGTTGGTCCCGCCGCTGATGGGCATTCTGAGCAACGCCAACATCGCCGTGCTCGCCGGGCTGGGTGGCTGGATGGCGCTTCGGGGCTGGGCCACGGTCGGCACCATCGCCGCTTTTTACAACTATTCGCGCAAGTTCGCCGCGCCGCTGCGCCAGTTGGGTGACCTCTACAACCAGATCCAATCCGCGTTGGCCGGGGCCGAGCGGGTCTTCGAAGTGATTGACGAGCAGCCCGAACTCACCGATGCCCCCGACGCCGTTGCGCTCGACGACGTCGCTGGCGAAGTGGCCTTCGACCACGTCAACTTCAGCTACGTGCCCGGCGTGCCCGTCATCAAGGACATGAGCCTGACCGCGCGGTCCGGACGGACTGTCGCCCTGGTCGGCCCGACGGGCGCGGGCAAGACGACGATGGTCAACCTGCTCACGCGCTTCTATGACATCCAGGGCGGCGCTATCACCATTGATGGAAAGGACATCCGCCAGGCGCAGAAGGATTCCCTGCGCCGCCAACTGGGCATCGTGCTGCAAGACACTTTCTTCTTCTCAGAGTCAGTGATGGAGAACATCCGCTACGGCCGCCTCGACGCCACCGACGAGGAATGTATCGCCGCCGCCAAACTGGCCAACGCCGACCAGTTCATCCGCCGCCTGCCCCAGGGATACGACACCGAGCTTTCGGAGCGCGGCAGCAACCTCAGCCAGGGCCAGCAGCAGTTGTTGGCCATCGCCCGCGCAGTCCTGGCCGATCCAGGCATTTTGATTCTCGATGAGGCGACCAGCAGCGTGGACACTCGCACCGAGGTCCGCATCCAGGAGGCATTGCTGCGGCTAATGGAAGGGCGCACCAGCTTCGTCATCGCCCACCGTTTGAGCACCATCCGTAATGCCGATAAGATCCTGGTCATCAACGACGGGCGTATCATTGAGCGCGGCACCCACGACGAGCTGCTGGCTCAACGTGGATTCTACCACCATTTGTATATGAGCCAGTTCAAGGGCAATGCTACGTAAGGACGGGAAAATGGAACAGCCACTAGCTGTGCGCGAGGCGCTGCGCATCTTTCGCCTGACACTGATCATCAAGATAGCTTTCTTTAGCCTGGGCTTGCTGATGGCATTGAGCTTGGGAACCCCAGCCCAGTTAGCGGTCTTGCTGCGCGCGGCCCCCACGCTGCTGTTGGCCCTGCTGGTGCTGCCACCCTGGCTGGAGCGGGCTCTGGGCCGGCGGCTCCTGGCTCTGGGCTTGGGCCTGGATATACTCTTTGAGAGCCTGCTATCGGCCCCCTTCTTTTTCGAGCAGCGGTTTTTCTGGGTCCAATACTTGGATCTCTCAGAGCTGCTTAGTCGCCACTTGATGGAAGCCCCGCTGACGGAGCCTTTCTTCTTCTTGCTCATCCCCCTGGTGCTGCTGGCCTGGGGCTATGGCCGGCGGGGCGCGGTGTGGGGGAGCACCTGGGCCACGATTCTGCACCTGGGCACTGGCTGCTGGGCCTTGCAGCAGGACATCCTCGCCCGCCCCTTTTTCGCGGGCGCGCTGATGCGCATCGCCTTGCTGTATCTGGTATCCCTCCTCGTCAGCATCCTGGCTCAGCGGGAGCGGAAGCAGCACGCCGAACTGGAGGCCGCTCACCAACGCCTGCGCCGCCACGCCGCCACCGTCGAGCAGTTGGCCGTCAGTCGCGAGCGCAACCGCCTGGCCCGTGACCTGCACGACACGCTGGCCCACTCATTGGCGGCGCTTTCCGTGCAACTGGAGGCCCTCCGCACCTTGCTGACCCACGATCCCGCAGCGGCTCAGGACGCATTGAACGGGGTCACGACCCTGGCCCGAAACGGGCTGGAGGAGTCGCGGCAAGCCATCCAGGCCCTGCGCACCGATCCACTGAAGACGACGGGTCTGGTCGGTGCGCTGAGGAACACCCTCCAGGCTTTCCAGGCGCGGACCGGCGTGCGGACTAACTTGATCGTAGCCGGCCACGAGCCTGACCTGACGGATGAAGAAGCCCAGGCCCTGTTCCGCATCGCTGAGGAGGCCCTGACCAACGTGGAGCGTCACGCTGCCGCGCAACGGGCTACGGTACGCCTGGCCTTTGGCAACGACCGCATTGACCTGGTGATCCAGGACGACGGCGTAGGCTTTGATCCCGCTACCGTGGACCCCGACCACTACGGCCTGACCGGTATACGAGAGCGGGCGGCCATGATCGGCGCAACACTCAAGGTGCACAGCCGTCCCGGTGGCGGGACCAGGATTTGGTGTTCGCTGGAGAGGTGAGGCAAAATGGGCCAGGCGGGAGGTCTAAAATGCCTCCCGTTCTTGCTTTTCGGATTGGGCATCGCACTGTGTGTCCTGATTGCCCTCTCTTCCCCCCCATGCTTCCAGAGGTTTTGCGCTTCTGGCCCCAGTGGTATATAATGTATCAGGCTTGGCAGAAGCAATTAAGAGTTTCTATCGGAGGAGTGCTTTGTCATGGTGCGTAACCGATCCATCAAAGGGGGTACGAAAATGCAACCGACTGTACAAACTGAAACCCTGGAACAGCCTATGACGTTGACCGAGATCGTTCCTGCTGTCCGTATGTTGCCTGCATTCGACAAGCTCAGGCTCATCCGCATTCTAGCTGAGGAACTTGAAAGCGCCAAGGAAATCTTTCCCTTCGAGTCTGGCAAAACCTATTACCTGCCAACGCCTTACAAGTCTTATGGCGCGGCCGCGATCCTGGCCGAGGCTATGGTCACCTACCAGGAGGAGAGCAACTGAACGCGATGCGGTTTCGATGTCTGTTTCTACCGTTCTCAACTCGAATTCGAGGTCAAACCGAAGTCGCACTGAGTTTGGATGTGCCGCCCAATACACGCTGGTGTGTCCTGAAGCTGTCGTCTGCTAGTTGGTGCGAGTCCAACTGTGGTAACTGCCAGGAGGCCACGTAGCAGGCATCCAGTGCAGCCGGGTGACTGGCTGTGCTGAAGCGTTGTATCCCCCTGAGAAAGGG
>CAZVCJ010000028.1:0-6288 GCA_964625745.1 uncultured Anaerolineae bacterium
AAGCCGCTTGGTCTCGATACGTCGCTTCGCTCCTACTCGACCGGCGCTCTGGCCCAACGCCTACTGGGGAAGGATTTACGCCCACGTGTACTAGCTTGAAATCGCACCAGGAATTGCTGGGCAGAGCGCTTTTGGGACTTCCGAAGTCTGGTCAATTTGCGGCAGGCCCAGAGTTAGACGCACAGGTCGAGCATTTCTCGGCATCGTTGCATTGGCTCGACAATCAGCCAGAATGCGCTCTTGTGGCACTTTTTCGGACGGTTCTGCCCCAGATAGCGCTCAGAAGAACTGAAAAGTGGTCTCTAAAAGGCCCAGGTAACCTATCCCCTATTAGAGTTATGTCGAGTTAAGGAGTGAATTAGATGTCTAAGTTACTGCATGGTTGTCTCAAGTTAACGGTTGTAGCTCTACTAGTGGCCCTAATTACGAGTGTGGCTTTTCTAGCTGGTTTTGCAGCAAGGGCCTCCCTGGCGCCCGGGCCTGTCTCCGTAGCTGTGGAGCCTACGAGCAGCGAACAGGAAGCCTTCCGCATTTTCTGGGAGAGCTGGCATATTCTCGAACACGATTTCTACGGTGATTTGCCTGATGATCAGGAGATGACCTACAGTGCTATTCATGGGGTGATAGATGACCTCGATGACAATTACACTGCTTTCCTGGAGCCCGAGTTGGCCGCTGTTGTCAGGGAGGATATGTCAGGTTCTTTCGAAGGCATTGGCGCTGTGGTCAACATGAATGACGCTGGCCAGTTGGAGATTGTTCAGACCATCAAGGGCGCACCAGCAGCACAGGCCGGCCTTAGATCGGGCGACATAGTCCTCGCTGTAGGCGACACGGCCATTGAGGAAATGAGCGTCTTCGAGGCGGTGGCTCTAATTCGGGGGCCGGCAGGTAGCGTGGCCCGCCTCACAATAAAACGGCAGGACATCGAAGAACCCTTTGTGGTTGAAGTCGTCCGGCAAAGAATCGAGATGCCTACCGTGGAATCCAAGATGCTGGATGACGGTATCGCCTATCTCAAACTTACCGAATTCAATGCTCAGGCCGCGAGCAAGCTCAGGGACGGCTTGCAGTCCTTGTTGGCCGAGGAGCCCAGGGGGCTGATTTTCGACCTGCGCGATAATCCAGGGGGCTTTTTGAGCGTATCTGTGGAGATAGGCAGCCAATTTGTTGGCGAGGGGTCTATCCTTGTGGAGAAACTCAAGGATGACCAGGATAGAGATTACCCGGTTCAGGACGGCGGGCTAGCTACCGATGACCCACCTTTGGTGGTTCTGGTCAACGGCGGTACTGCCAGTGCCTCGGAGATCGTGGCCGGTGCCATTCAGGACACTGGCCGAGGTACCCTGATTGGAGAGCAAACCCTGGGCAAAGGATCAGTCCAGCTTTCCCATCACCTCAGCGATGGCTCCGAGTTGCGGGTCACCATTGCTCGTTGGTTTACACCCAATGGCCGCGCCATTCACGAGGAGGGTCTCGCTCCCGACATCCAGGTGGATATAACCGAGGAGGACATCGAAGCTGGGCGCGATCCACAGCTACAGCGCGCCATTGAGTATTTGCGGGGATTGACAGGTGGAAAGTAAGAGTAAAGGAAAGACAGTCGCTACTAATCGCAAGGCCCGCCACGACTACTTCATTGACGAGACCTATGAGGCTGGGATCGTTCTCACTGGTACGGAGATCAAGTCAGCGCGGGCTGGCCGCGTCAATTTGCGGGATAGTTATGTCCAGGTGAGAAATGGAGAGCTTTGGCTGATAGACACTCACATCGCTCCCTACGAGCAGGCTGGACGCGGCAGCCACGAACCTAAACGCCCTCGCAAGCTACTCATGCACCACCGTGAGATCAGCCGACTGCAGGGCAAGATCCAGGAAAAGGGCTACACCATTGTTCCCCTGTGCTTATATCTCAAGAACAATAAGTGGGCCAAAGTGGAAATCGCCCTGGCCCATGGCAAAAAGCTCTACGACAAGCGCCAGACCATTCGCAAGCACGATGCCCAGCGGGAGGTGGAACGCACGCTAGCCGATCGGAGAAAAGGATTATGACAACTTCTCATAGTTGCAAGTAATTCAGAAATGTGTTATAATCTAAATTGCAATTGGGGATGAAGGGTCTCGACAGAGACGGCTGGCCAAGGATTGCAAGCCGAGGCGCCCTACCCTCGCAAAACAAGGGCAACTAAAGATAACAGGCGAACCTCAACTCGCCCTGGCTGCCTAAGAGCAGCCACGTCTGCCCAGGTCTGCTCCCGATAGGCCTGGACCAGATGCCATAGAAATCGGGGTGCGATGTTCTCGACGCCGATAGAGAGCATCAAAGCCAAGCCCGCAAGGCTTGGATCGGCTAGGTCAAGCCAGACCCTGTCGGTTGGGGCTGGCTCGGCCGAAATGCAAAAGACCGACTAAGCTTGTAGTACATCCTGGACCGAACTCTTTGGACGCGGGTTCGATTCCCGCCATCTCCACCAAGTATAATGCCTGTAGGGATCCCCTACCCTACAGGCATTATACTTGGTGGCATTAGCGGTCGTTGAACCAACACAATCGTCAGATGTCATGACTCTGCTTTCCCTCTGCCTCCGCTACTCCACCATATTTCTATTTCGCATAGCCTATGTCCCCTTTTCAGAATTTATCAAGTAAGGTAGGCATAGGAAAAGCTTTGGCTACGCGAAGGACGCGACTAGAAATCCACGTAATCCTGCTTCAAGAGACTCCCGCGATCTACTCCGAACACATCTAACAACTCCCCTATCAACAACGCCTTCTGCTCAGCATCCTTTTTCGACCAGGTACGACTCTTGATCTCCAAAAAAGCCCCTTCGTGAGTAGGCCTGGTCAACCTGTCGAAATTGACAGAGAATTGCACCCCCTTGTACCTGATATGCCAGCGCTGCCTATGCTTGTGAACCTCTTTCACGCTATCGGGTTCAAAATACTCACAATAGAAACGCAAAGTTCGATCGGCCTTGGAAGTAAAACGGGAACGGGAAAGCAGTACTGAATTGTCAAACTCCTGCTCGCTACCAGGCCCAGTCAGAGTCAAGGTACGTATGGATTCAGGGACTCCGCCCTCCTCCCTCACCACGTTATCCTCACGGTGGCGAATCCATCCCTGACTGTCACCGGCAAAAAGCAGATAGGCATCATACTGATCTCGCACCGAGGGCCGCCAAACAGAAGAAATATCCGGATGAGCCAGCCCTTCCTTCACAGCGGCCTCGCTCTTCACAGATCCCTTGACTTGCACCTCAAACGTCTCCTTCCACTCCAGGCCCCCAATGGCCACCAGCTTGTCCAGCAGACTCTCCTCCCTTCGCATCATGAAAACGTTTATCCGATCAGCGATGCGTTGGGCCTCTGCCATAACCATCTCTATATCCACCGTGAGGAGCTCTCTGTCTCTCATCAACAAGCGTCCATTCACCATAACATGTCGCACGTCCGCACTCTTGGCAGCATAAACCACTCGAGAATAGATGTTGTCGCCTGACAAATCAAACTTTGGCGTGGCATGAAGGACATCCACATCCACTACCGCCACATCAGCTTGCTTGCCCACCTCAATAGACCCTGTGATGTGATCCAGATGCAAGGCTCGCGCCCCCCCGATGGTAGCCATGGCCAAAGCGATTCGCGCTGGCACAGCCTTGGGATTACCTGAGACGCCTTTGGCTAAGAGAGCCGCGAGGCGCATCTCCTCGAACATGTCTTGATCATTGTTGCTGGCAGGGCCATCGCTGCCGACGCCTATGTTCAGGCCTAGATCCAACATGCGAGCCAGCGGCGCCACACCGCTGGCAAGTTTCAAGTTGCTGGTTGGGCAATGCGCTACGCCGACACCCCGCTCCCCCATTAGCTCCATCTCTTCCTCGGTTAGGTGCACACAATGGACAGCCAGAACCCTGCTATCCAAGACACCGAAATCGTCCAGACAAAACGCTGGCGCACAACCATAGAGCTGTCGGGTGCCCTCCACCCCTGCCTCTGTCTCCGCAACGTGGATCAGCAGAGGCACATCGTTTTCCTGGGCCAAACGCGTGGCCTCCCTCAGTATCTCCGGGGTGCACGTATACGGTGAGTGTGGGCCAATAGCAGGCACGATCAACTCGTGCCCCTTCCACCCAGCAATGAATCGCCGACAATACTCCAGACTCTCGTCGTAGCTAGTCGCATCAGGGGTAGGCAGCTTCATAACCGTTTCGGCGCAGATCGCCCGCATACCCGTCTCCTGCGCGGCCCTGGCTACCTCATCCTCGAAATAATACATATCGGCAAAGCAAGTCACACCTGAGCGAATCATTTCCGCACAAGACAGCAGGGTGCCATAGTAACAGAACTCCTCGTCCACAAACTCCCTCTCCACGGGCAACATGTAGCCATATAACCAGACGTCAAGCCGCAGATCATCGGCCAGGCCCCTGAGCAGGCTCATGGGTACGTGAGTGTGAGCGTTGATCAAGCCCGGCATAATCACCTGTCCCGTGCAGTCAATGATCTCCTCGGTCTCGTACTCTCCACTCAAATCAGCCACTGGCCCAACCGCGACTATCAGGCCATCTTTTACGACCACCGCTCCCTGAGGAAAGACCTCCAAGTCCTCATTCATGGTGATTACGGTGCCATTTGACAGAACCATATCCGCTTTCATCTTGCCCCCCATCATAACGGCTTTCGCCAGAACCGACAAATTGGCACATTCCATGCCATTGTGCTATAATCTGTAATATCGAACGCTTCACATCCCTTCGGCAAGCTCAGGACACCGCATCCCCACTGCTGAACCAAGGAGACCTCCAAATGCGCGCAGTTGACATCATTGCCAAGAAGCGAGACGATCACCTCCTCACTGCCCAAGAGATTGACTTCTTCGTCCAGGGCTTCACTCGGGGAGAGATACCCGATTACCAGGCGGCGTCCCTGTTGATGGCCATTTACACCAAAGGGATGAACGAACAAGAGACCGTTGACCTCACTATGTCTATGGCCCGCTCAGGTAAGATGCTGGATCTCTCGCCCATAGCCCCCCTCGTGGTTGACAAACATTCCACCGGCGGTGTGGGCGACAAGACCACCCTGGTAGTCGCCCCCCTGGTAGCGGCCACAGGACTGCCGGTGGGAAAGATATCGGGCCGTGGCCTGGGCTTCAGTGGCGGGACGCTGGACAAGTTGGAGTCCATCCCTGGCTTCCAGGCTAACCTCTCTGGCGAGGAGTTCATGACCGTGCTGCGCGACTGCGGCATCGTCGTCGTTGGGCAAACAGCCGACATGGTGCCCGCCGATGGCAAGTTTTATGCCCTGCGCGATGTGACAGCCACTGTGAGCAACATCTCTCTCATCGCCAGTTCCATCATGAGCAAGAAGATAGCTGGCGGTGCTAACGCCTTCGTCTTGGACGTCAAAGTGGGCCTCGGCGCTTTCATGCACACCATGGAAGAGGCGCTGGCGCTGGCGCATGCGATGGTAAGCATCGGCCGGGCGCTGGATCGCCGCGTGGCGGCCGTCATCTCCAACATGAACCAGCCCCTCGGTCGGGCTGTGGGCAACGCCCTGGAGCTCAAAGAGGCCATCGTTACCCTGCATGGACACGGCCCCACCGACTTCCTCGAGCACTGCCTGACCATCGCCAGCCAGATGCTACTTCTGGCTGACCGAGCCACAGAAGCCCAACAGGCCCGCCGGCTCTTGCTACGCGAACTGGATAGCGGCCGAGCCTGGCTCAAATTCCGCGACTGGATAGTGGGCCAGGGAGGCGACGAGACTTACATTGATGACCCCGCCCTGTTACCTCAGGCAACTCTCGTCGAAGATATACCCTCCCCTCACTCTGGCTACGTAGCTGGCCTGGATGCTATGGAAGTTGGCCTGACAGCGGGCCTCCTCGGCGGTGGCCGCGTCCACAAGGGAGATCCGATTGACCACGCCGTGGGCGTAGTCCTGACCAAAAAGACTGGAGATTATGTCAAGAAAGGCGAGGCCCTACTAACTATTCACGCCAACGATGAACAGAGGTTAGCCAACGCCAGGCGCAGGCTCCTGGATGCCTACTCCTGGAGTGATGAGCCTGTCGAGCACCCACCTCTCGTACACGAAATCATAACTTGACAATTGTCATTGTTCAAAGCGGTAGATGTACGTTTTCGGATCCACCAAATCGCCATTGTCGTCGAAAGTGATAGCACCGATCAAGCCGGGATAGTCTTCGAGGGCGCTCAACTCGGCGACGACTGCATCCCTGACCGGCCTTCCCTGCGACTCGATGGCCCTGGCCAAAGCCTCCAG
>CAZVCJ010000028.1:6388-10269 GCA_964625745.1 uncultured Anaerolineae bacterium
GACCCCAAGAGATCGTTCCGAGCATAGAGGCGAAAGACCTCAGAATAACCCTGCCCCGTCACAGCGTCCGAGGCCATTTGCGTGATCAACGCCAGGCCAGCTCGATGGTACTCATCCAGGGCAGCCAGAGCTGCCTCATCGGAGAAATGTCCGATGACGCCCATCACGTCGGCGTCAACGATCATCTTCCTGGCTTGCAATGGGGCCTGGGCCGGGTCATTGCCGTCGTCCAGGGCCACCAGTTCCACCATGTAACCGCTCATGCCACCGGCTGCGTTGCGCTCTCGCACCGCCAGCTTGACGGCGTAGAGTACATCGTAGCCCAGATGCCGGTGGAGACCCTCGAACGGAGCCACCAGGCCGATCTTTACCACAGGGCTGGTACTCCCCAGCCCGGCGCAACTGCTGAGCAAACATCCCAGAATGAAAAGTGAAACGTGAAGCGTGAATTTCTTTCCACGCCTCACGTTTTCACGTTTCGCGGCTTTACGATTTACGTTTTCACGTTTCACGGCTGATACTTCTGCTGATTCTGAAGGTGTTCCTCGAAAGTTGTGGCGAAAGCGTGTGAGCCGTCACCCTTGGCCAAGAAGTACAGGTAGTCAGTCTCTACAGGCCCCAGGACGGCTTGAATCGAGGCCAGCCCCGGATTGCAGATGGGGCCAGGGGGCAAGCCTCGGTGAAGGTAGGTATTGTAGGGAGAGTTAACGCGGTCGAGCTCCCCCAGAGTCAATGGAGTTTTCCACCATTGCTTCGTATCTTCCTGGTAACCCAAAGCGTACTGCACCGTGGCGCAAGAGTCCAGGTTCATGTCGTTCTCCAGGCGGTTCAAGAAGACACCGGCTATGATAGGACGCTCCTCCGCCACCACCGCTTCCCGCTCCACGATGGAGGCCAGGGTCACTACCTGGTAGATGGTCATCTCCTGCTCCGCGGCTGCCTGGCGCATCTCCGCTGTGAAACGCTGATCGAAATCGGCCAACATGCGCTCAATTATGTCGAGGGCGGTGGGCTGGACTGGGAGAAGGTAAGTGTCAGGAAAGAGAAATCCCTCCAAAGTAGCCTCCGGCGGCCGGTGCTGCAGGAACTCGTGATCGAAATAGCCGGCTTGAACCAGGTCCAGAAATTGGTCACCGTCCACGCCCACTTCTTCCACCAGCATCTCGGCGATCTGTTCGATCCGCCAGCCCTCAGGGATGGTCACCGTGATCTCCTCAATGCGCCCGTGCTGCAGAGCCTCAATGATCTCCCTCACAGTCATGTTTGCCCGCAGCTCATAGCGGCCAGCCTCCAGCTTGCTGTCGGCCTTTTCGTACTGAGCCAACTGACGGAAAAGCTCGGCGTCAGTGACCAGGCCCAGCCGCTTCAGTCGCAGAGCAATGTCGCCCGCCGTATCCCCTGGCTCAACGACGAAGACAACCGAGGTGGGGTCATCGCTGGCTGGTTTGGAGATATCCCCCTGATGGAAGGCCAGATAGGCCCTCAACAGCAAGTCATCCAACGCCTCAGCAATATCGCCCTCCCATTGGCCCAGGCTGCTACACCCCACACTCACCAGCATAAGCATCGCTAGCCCAAGAATCAGCATGGAGATGCTATTTTTCATAACGATCCTCGCTCTTTCTTCATTGCTATTCATATCTGCGGTATTATAGCATTTTCTGGTTGTTTCCAGCTATTTCCAGCGCTCTCTATCTATTTATATACGTTGCTAATTATATCATGTAGTTGTTGTCAGTTACTAACACGAATCCAAATAATCCTGCAAGATTACCGCCGCAGCTACGGCATCAATTCTCTCTCGTTTCTTCTTGCCCCTCAGACCTGCTTCTCTCATCAGCCTTTCGGCACTGACGGTAGAAAAACGCTCATCCCACAAAACTACCGGCACGGTTAGCGCTTTAGCCAGGCCCACCGCATAACGCTCTACCTTCTCGGCCTGCTTACCAACCGTCCCGTCCAGACTCCGAGGGTAGCCAACCACAACCCTCTCTACCTCGTACTCCTCAACCAATCGCGCCACAGCGGCGAAATCTTCCTGATGAGGGCCCCTCTGGATGACTTTCAGGGTGCGAGCAAGGAACTGAGTCAAGTCGCTGATAGCCACGCCAACGCGCTTATCCCCCACATCCAGGGCCAAAACGCGCATCACTCTTCCTGTTGCGAGATGTTGATACGGAAGCCAAACCACGGCATTCGTTCTGGCCACCAGGTGGGTGTAACCTCGATGACAGGGGGTTCCTCCAGACGCAAGTTCTGACTCAGATACTCCTCGGCCAAATCCAAAGGTTTGCCCCGGATAGCCTCCTTGATAGCCCCCTCATCAACCTCGGCCATCACTGAAACAGCCCCTTTCATGACGAAGGACACCTTCCCACCCTCCACGTTAGAGATCTCACCTCTCTGATATTGCGGACTTTGACTCACCAAGGCGAAGCCCTCAGGTGCCATAGACTCGAGGGCCGCCAAAACCAGGGCGTTAGTGTTCTCCTCCTCGACGGCCGTCCCCCGGAACATCACCTCCATCTCCAGAGTGAGGACGTCGGCTTGCTCCTCCACAGGTACGTCGTACTCCTCGGTCACAATATGATCCAGCGCCACGGACTCGGAGACCAAGAACTCTCCCTCCTCGAGCAAACCACCCAGTTGAGAGGAAGCCGCCTGTCGCAATTGCTGCAAGAGGATGCCTTTGAGACGCTCCTGATCGGCCGTAGTGACCATCCCCACCTGCTTGACGCTGCCCCCTTCCATTGCTTCGGGATTAGTAACCCTAACCTGCAAGGAAAGAAGCCCCTCAACCCTATTGATCAAGTTAGCCCTCACATTGCCGCTGGGGCCCGGATCAACAGCTACCACTTCTACCTCAGCAACGGCTCCTACTGTCCCTTGCACAATCACTTCCTCGACGGTGGTAAACCTGATGGTAGATCCTGACGAGGTAGCAATTACTGTTCCTTCGGGCACGGTAACAGGCTGGTTTATGTTGTTTATGAAGAAGACCAACCCTCTAGCCGGCTCATCAGGAGCATCTTTTGTCCCACTAACGGGGACCTGAGCCTTCCCATCGATCTGAACTTGCACCACCCGGGCCGGAATCTGACCCGCCTCATAGTCAATCATCTCCAGCTCAGGATCGGCTTGAACCTGCACAGTGGCCTCAACTGCCTCACTGGCCAGGACCAACGTGATCTCAGCACTGGGCACGATCAAAAGAGCAACGGCCAACAGGGACAATGCCGCTACGAGAAAGACAAGAGCACCAAAGATGCGCTCGCCCCAGCTCAGGCGCCTCCCCCACCTCGGAGTGGCCATCGGTCGGCGCCACTTGCTCCTCCTCTGTCCCCACCGCGCCGAGGCGAAAACCGAAAAGCCCAACTGGCGAGCCAGAACCCGCCTCTTGCCGGAGTTGGTGGCCAGGGCTACCTCCAGCGCCAGAGACTCGGCATAGCGTTGAAGCAGCTTGAAATCGAGCAGCCCGTTGAGGGCATGGCATCTTGGCGGCACCACCAGTAGCACCCGTCGGGCCTCGGCCTTTTCCAGACGGGCT
Organism: uncultured Anaerolineae bacterium; assembly: GCA_964625745.1. Classification (GTDB taxonomy): domain Bacteria; phylum Chloroflexota; class Anaerolineae; order VGOG01; family VGOG01; genus CAZVCJ01. The sequence continues at coordinate 9,936 of CAZVCJ010000028.1, forward strand.
CGCACAGCGATGATATCGTCGTCAACTCCCAGACGAATCACCTGTGTCGCCAACGATTTCGGATTTCGGATTGCGGATTGCGGATTCTGATTTACCATTGAGACTCACACCACTGCTCAATCAGATCAGGCACCAGGCGCAAGGCCTCCCCGATGCGGCCCGTGTCCCGGCCACCGGCCTGGGCCAGAGTGGGCTTACCTCCCCCACCGCCGCCCACTACCTGAGCCACCTGCTTTACGAGCCACCCAGCATGAAGGCCCCGCTCCACCAAATCGGGAGTGACAGCAGCCACGAAACTGGGCTTAGTTGCCATCACCGCCCCCAGGACGATGAC
>CAZVCJ010000028.1:10369-33544 GCA_964625745.1 uncultured Anaerolineae bacterium
TGACAGCAGCCACGAAACTGGGCTTAGTTGCCATCACCGCCCCCAGGACGATGACTCCAGACCCCATACGGTTGCGGAACCAATCGCTCATTTTCCGCAGGGTATCCACGTCGGCCGCCTCGACCTGGGCTGCCAGTACTTTCACCCCGCTCACATCCTGCACCTGAGGGAGCAGCCCCTCGAAATCCCGCCGGGCTATCTGCCGACGCAAGCGAGCAATCTCCTTGGCCTGTCGCTGAAGCTCATCCTGAAGCGCCAGCACCTTTTGATCAACTTCATCGGGAGAACAGGCCAGGAATGCTGCGGCAACTCCCAGAACCTGCATTCGCTCTTGCACAAACTGATGAGCGACCCGGCCCGTAACCGCTTCAATGCGACGCAGGCCCGCCCCGATGCTCGATTCGGAGACAATGTAGAAGGAACCGATCTCGCTGGTACGATTCACGTGGGTGCCGCCGCAAAGCTCCTGGCTGAGTACCCCCCCCTCTGTCCCCCCCGATCGCGGTGGGGATGAAGGATCACCGATTCTGAGCACCCGCACCTGTTCGCCATACTTCTCGCCAAACAGAGCGATGGCTCCTTCGGCTATGGCCTCCTTGTAGCTGCTGTGGATGATCTCCACAGGGTAGTTGGCCAGGATAGCCTCGTTGACCAACCGCCCGACTCCGCTCAGCTCGTCCTGAGTGAGCATGGCCGAATGGGTAAAGTCAAAGCGCAAGCCACCTGGGGCTACCAGGGAGCCGGCTTGCTGGACGTGCTGGCCCAGGACGCGGCGCAGCGCGTTGTGCAAAAGGTGGGTAGCGGTATGGTTGCGGGTGATGTCCGCGCGTCGTTCGGCGTCCACCACGGCCTGAACACTGTCACCCACCCGCAGCCCACCTGACCGCACCTCCCCGATGTGAACGATGAGCCCTGGAAGAGGCTGTCGCACATCGCTGACTGCAACCTCCCATTGCCCCCCCTCTGTCCCCCCCGATCGCGGGGGGGATGATGGAGAGGAAACGATCACGCCAGTATCACTGACCTGGCCGCCGCTCTCCACGTAAAAGGGAGTCGAGGTCAACACCAATTCAACCTCATCGCCCTCCTGCGCCGAGACCACCACCTGTCCATCCCGCACTATGGCTGCCACCTTCGCCTCGAGCTCCGTCCCCTCGGTGTAGAGATGCTCCACGCCGGTGGCGGGCAGCACTCCCGTTAGCTTCAATTCATCCAGCAGATCGCTGTAGGCTTCCAGTTTCTCCCCCACCTCCAGAGCAAACTGCTGGGCGGCCCGAGCCCGTTCTCGCTGCTTCTCCAGGGCGGCCACGAAGCCCTCTTCGTCCACCGTGAATCCCCGCTCTTTGGCCACGTCCCTGGTCAAGTCCAACGGGAAGCCATAGGTGTCGTACAGCCTAAACGCCTGGCCGCCCGGAATCACGGACTCCCCTCGCGCGCTCAGTTCATCAATCAGGACATCAAGCAAATTCAGTCCCACATCCAGCGTGCGCTGAAAGCGCTCCTCCTCCTGGGTGATGGTCTGCAGGATGAACTCCCGCCTGGCCTCTAGCTCAGTGAAATAGGGCCCCATTTTCTCGATCACCACTTTGGCAACCTCACTCAAAAAGAGACCCTGAAAGCCTATCTCGCGGCCAAAGCGAGCCGCACGACGCAGGATCATCCGCAGCACGTAGTTGCGCCCCTCGTTGCCCGGCAACACGCCATCGCCCACCAGGAAGGTCACTGCCCGGCCATGGTCCGCGATCACCCGATAAGCCACGATGTTCGCTTCGCGCTCAACGTCGCTGTGGCCCAGCATTCCTTGAACGCGGTCCATGATTGAGGTGAACAAGTCAGTGTCGTAGTTGGAGACGACGTCCTGCAAGACGGACACCAACCGCTCGAAGCCCAGGCCAGTATCAACGTGCTTAGCGGGCAGCTCGTGGAGAACTCCGCTGTTATCCTTGTCGTACTGAATGAAGACCAGATTCCACAACTCGAAGTAGCGTCGGCAGCCGCTATTCACACCGCAAACGTGATTGGGATCATCCTGAAGATCACAGGCCCCCTCCCCCCTGTCGAGGTGGATTTCGCTACAAGGGCCGCAGGGGCCGGTATCGCCCATTTCCCAGAAATTGTCCTTGCGGCCAAAATAGGCGATGTGCTCAGGATCTATGTCTGTTACCTCCATCCAGTGACGAGCTGCCTCCTCGTCGGTTTCCAATTCGCCCTCTTCGTCTTTGAAAACCGTAGCCCAGAGCCGATCTTTGGGCAACCCCCACACCTCGGTGAGCAACTCCCAGGCCCAAGCGATGGCCTCCCTTTTGTAATAATCGCCAAAAGACCAGTTGCCCAGCATCTCGAAAAAGGTGTGGTGGTAGGTATCGTACCCCACATCCTCCAGATCGTTATGTTTGCCGGAGACCCGCATGCACTTCTGAGTGTCAGCCACTCGCGTATACTCTCGTTTCTCCAAACCCAGGAAGACGTTCTTGAACTGATTCATTCCAGCATTGGTGAACAGCAGCGTGGGATCATCGCCAGGTACCAACGAGTCACTGGGGACTATAGTGTGTTCCTTGCTGGCAAAGAAATCCAAAAACGATTGCCTGATCTCTGCGCTGGTCATTGACATGGCCAATTCTCCCCTGTAAACTATGATCGTGGAGTTCGAAGCTCAACTCCTGCACTAGCGGCATCATTTTAGCCCAAGTTAGCCATAATGTCAAACCCATATCTCCTGCTTGCCGCCAGGTTGAGTTTCCGAGCCAGCTTGGGTTTACTTTGTGCCGTGTAATACTACATATAGTAGCATGAATGCCCACCCACCTACTACATAAGGTGTCAGGTAAGCACGTTAGAAAAAAGTCAACTCTGCTCAAGTTTTCATAAAATTGCCCCTTGCAATTTTAGTGATTTTATGGTACAATTATATTGATTAGATGGACTTCAAGGAGTTCATCGCCACCTGCCCGGGCATCTCTACTTCGGTACCCACATCCACACTGCAGGGGCCAAGAGATGGTATTGAATCCATCCAGCGAGGCGTCTACTTACCCATCATAGCGTTTCAGAAAATAATCAATAAGGAGCAAGGGGGCAGGAGACAAGGGCAAGAAGCCCGGCCATCTAACCCCGCAGTGAAATGAGATACGACGATTTCGAGCTATTGGTAATGGAAAAAGGCGCCGAAGGGTACCCCATGCGAGTGATCTCGGCGACCGCAGGCGAGGCACAGGGAATCCTCTCTTTCAACTCCGCCTCCGACGACCTCCAGCATGCTCTGGCAAGGATCGAGGCTGAAGAAACCGACGAGGAGCTGTTCATTGATCTGGGCAGAACGCTCTTCCACAAGCTATTTGATGACGGCATAGAGGATGTCTATAGAGCCAGTCTGGGACATGCCAGAGCGCAAGGAAAAGGCCTACGTATCAGGCTGCGCCTCGAACCGCCCGAGGTTGGTGCTATCCCCTGGGAATACCTCTATGATGAGCTGAACGATTTCTTCCTGGGCGTGTCGCCAGAAACCCCCATCACTCGATACATCCCAATGCCTGAGCCTCCCCGCCCTATCACCATCTACCCTACACTTAGAGTGCTGGCGGTCATTTCCAATCCTGTCAACCAGGCCGAACATGGTCTGCCAGAGCTGGATGCAGAGAACGCCAAACGGGTCTTGAATCAGGCTCTGGAGGAATGGGAAAGGGAAGGCCTGGTGCAGTTAGAAATCCTCGATCACGCTATTGCCAGCGAAATCCGGGAGAAGCTGCGCCGGTACCAACCGCACATTTTCCACTTCATCGGGCACGGTACTTTCGAAGACGACAAAGCGTACCTGGTTATCGAGGACGATGACTACCGATTGCGGTTGATCAGTGACAGAACCTTCCGCGAGTTCTTCCTCGGCAGCGACTTCACCAAACTGGTGGTTCTCAACGCCTGTCAGAGCGCGACTGCTTCATCAACGCAACCAATGGTGGGGTTGGCTCCCAATTTGGTGCGCCGAGGGCTGCCCGCAGTGGTAGCCATGCAGTACAGCATCTACGATGACACAGCCATCAAGTTCTCCAGGGAGTTCTACCGCACCCTGGCGGTAGGCTTCCCCGTGGACGCGGCCATATCCGAGGCCCGCAGAGGGATCTACATTGACTGTGGGGTGGAGAGGCGAGACTGGGGCATTCCTGTACTCTTCATGAGATCTCCGGATGGGGTTATCCTGAAGCTCACCAAGCCCATCGCCAGACCCCTACGACTGGAATCCATCCCCGGCAGCGGGAACTTCATCGGAAGGAAGAGGGAGCTTAACGAATACCGAAGTAGACTCGATTCTCAGAGCATAGTGGTTATCGGGGGTACAGCCGGTGTGGGCAAGACCATGCTGGGCGCTCAGATAGTGACCCAGCAATCTCAAAGAAAGGTCTTCTGGCATACCTTCCACAGAGGCTTGAACGACAACCTGGAATCGGTCATCTGGGCTCTGGGAGGATTCCTGGCCACAAATCATGATGACGCATTGCGGATATTCCTCGACCTCAACATCGAGAAACTAAAAGAGGAGGGATATCGGGTAAGCGAGGCCATCAACCTCCTGATCTACAGCCTGGAGCAGGGCGACTACTTGCTGTGCTTCGATGACTTTCAGATGGCCGATGAAGACGCAAAGATCAATTCCTTGTTCGAGATATTCAATGACCGACTACAAAACACCAGAGTCATGGTGTTGAGCCGCCAAAGACCCCGCTTCGCCGACACGATCGGCTTAGACTATGAGCCTCTAACGGGCCTCAATGAAGCGGATGCCAAAGTCCTGCTCAATAGAAGTGCTATCCACTTGGGTGCAGAGCTCTTCGCCAAACTCTACGAGCAGACCCTGGGAAACCCTAAACTCCTGGAGTTATTCATCACTTGGAGAGAGAACAAGCCACGGAAGGACGATGAGGTTAGTGAATTCATCAACCAGGCGTTTGGGGAAAAGGTGGAAGACTATCTGCTAAAGAACGTTTACGAAACCCTGTCAGGGGAAGAACAGAGACTACTCAAAGTAATCTCCATCTTCAGAGCGCCCGTGGACAGAGAAGCAATCGGCGAAGTACTGGTTGAAGAAAGCATGGCAGACGTTGACCACGTCCTGGACGCTCTCGTACACAAGTATGCGGTGCAAGAGTCTGAATACGGGGAGAAATATCTCCACTCCCTTCTGGAGGAGTTCTGTCACGACAGGCTCCAGACCGATACCCCATTCAGGACGAGATTGCACAAGAATGCAGGCCGATACTACCACGACCAAGAAGATTACCTCGAGGCAGCGCACCATTATTTCGAAGCAAGGGAATATCAGAAATCGGCAGAAACAATCATTGGAAATCTGGACCAACTGATTTACGCTGGTCAGTCCGGCGCGATAGTGGGGCAACTGGGAAAACTCGGTCCCGACTTGCTAGATGCAGAGACCTGGGCATCAGTCTGCATAGCTATGGGCGATGCCTGCATGATAGCAGGTGAATTCGATGCCGCTATAGAAAGCTACCAGGCCGTTCTGGAAGCCAAGCTCCATCTGTCGGACCCTCGGAAGATAGCAGATGTCAAGCGAAAGATTGGCCTCAGTTATGAAAGGAAAGGACAATACGATCAGGCGCTAATGCATTTCCATGAGGGAATTCAAATATTGGGCGAGGATCTTTCAGTTGAGACAGCAAGAATCTATGAGTGCCTTAGCTGGGTTTATGCCAACCAGGGAGAATACGAAAAAGCAATCGAAAGTGCTCAACAAGGTCTCAAAATAGTCGAAGGAACGGGATATGAAAAAGAGACTGCCGATTGCCACGATGCTATCGGGTTTGCTTATTTGCGAAAAGACGACCACGATAGAGCTATCGAGCATTACAGAAAAGCCCTGGAAGCAAAGAAGAGGATTGGAGCTAGACTTGGCATCACGGGATCATACATCAAACTTGGAATCGCGCATAAATACAAGGGCGAATATGGTAAGGCAGTCAAATACTACGCGGATAGCCTGGCAACATCTGAAGAAATCGGAGACATTGCTCGCATTGCTGTCTCACATGGTGAACTGGGCTTTGTACAAGATGTCAAGAGCAACTACGACGAAGCAATTTCGCACTACAACAAGGCTCTTGTATTATTCAACCGGCTGGGACACAAACCGCTGGTAGCTATAACACATAACAACTTGGGGAAGGCTTACAGGGGCAAAGGTGAATACGATCGAGCAAGGGCGCATCTCGACATAGCATTGAAGATGTACGTTGATTTCGAGGACAAAGAGGGTCTGTCTGATGTATATAGAATCCTTAGCGAAATCAGTCTATGCCAAGGCGATGTGGACCAGGCACAAGAGCACTACCAAAAAGCCATCGAATTGGCAGTTGAGATAGGCTCCAAGTACGGCGAGAGTTGTGCCCATAGAGCGCTTGGGAAAATCCGAGCTGCGACAGGCAATCCCGATGAGGCCAGAAAGCTCCTGAATCTGTCACTGGACATCTTCAGGGAGCTTAGCGACGAAGGAGAAGTAGCTTACACCCTGAGCGACATAGCGAGCTTCGAATACGGTACAGGAGATGCCAAACGGGCAAAAGAGGCCTGCACTGAGGCACTGGAGATGGCCGAGGAGTTGGGGATAAGCAAGATCGTTGAGAAGATGACTGATCTGAAGGAAAAGCTGACTTAGAAACAGTCTATACACATCTGACCCCCTGGGCTCGCTACGCATCACCCAGGGGGTCTTTTATTTCGACAGGCTCAACACAGGTTTATCTCTGGAGCTGGAATATCCAAACGGCTCCGTTAGAGTAGACAGGGCGATAGTAGGAACTGCCCATGAACATCTGTGGAGTGATACTTCCCCCGCGAGCGCCTATGTAGACGTGAGTCACGCCGTTATCGTCCAGGAGTTGGCGTGTGCGCGGGAAGTCCTCCTCCACCTCATCGAAAGACTCTATGGCGATGATCTCCTCCGCCAGGTCATTGATCCCCTTCACGTACTCAGCAGAGCCATAGATGTAGATTGCCGGGGGCAGGATTGTGTCGCGCCCGGTCAACAATGGTATCCAATAGCCCCCATCATTGCCCACGTAAGTGCCGCCTTGCCAATGGCGCACGTTGATCAGGAATCTGGCATCAGAGGGGGCGTGACGGCGGATCCAGTCCATGGCCGCCACGTCGTCACGGGTCGCCAGCACGGTGGCCGGGTTGACAATAGACAACATCCCGCCTGCTCCCCACAGGGCAACGAGGACGATTGCAATGGCAAGCATCAAATGTTTGAGGTTGGAGATTGGAGATTGGATATTGGGTATTGAGTATTGAAGAGAGGCCAGAAAGTAGCCGCCTAGAATGGCGAAAGGTACGAACAGGGCAATGGCCAACGAGTCATTGTTGATCAGCCAGGTGCTGGAAAAGCCCAGGATGGTGGGATTGGTGATCACAATAGCAAGGGCCACCCAAAGGGCCGTCAGGATAACGGCCCGCTCCCGCTTGTAGAGGCCCCAGAGGAAGCCACAGACGGAGAGAGCGATCAGCCCCCGGTTACGCCCGATCATGATCAGATCGTAGGAGGCAACGTTATACGAAGGTGCGCCTTGCATTCTGGAGGGCAGCGTCGCCAGGGGCAGCAGAGCACGAACTAGATTAACAAGCCAGGGCAGGGTTAGCAGGGCAGCCAAAAGGCATATCATGGCAGCGCGCCCCCAATATATCAGAAATACAGAGGGTTGGCCGCGACGGGCGAAGGTCTCGTAGAGCAGATAGGCCAACACAAAGCAACCATAGAATATCAGCACCCGATAGTGGGTGAGTAACAATCCGGCCACGCTAACGGCAGCGATTGGGAGTTGGAGGCCTGCCCTGAGCCTGGCCGAAGGGTTGGAAGTTGGAGGGCGAGGATTTGGCAATCCCCTTCGAGCAGTTTTGGCGCCGACACCCTTCATCGTGAATGTGATTGCCGTAGGCAGAAGGGCCAGCCCTGTTAACTGAGTGTAACGCCCCCAACTGACGTAGTAAGCGGGCATGAGGGAGATCAAACCTACAATCAGGGCCCCGAACAGGCCCGCCAGACGACGGCCGGTCAAGCACTTCACCAATAGATAAGCAGAGAGTACCATGAGCCCATTGATGACCTGCCCCACGACGAGCATCGCCCTGGGTATCTCCAGGCCCGTCAACCAGTGAAGAACCGCTACCAGGGAGTGAAAGCCAAAGTGATAGACGAACTTCCCTATCGGCAAGAGAGGCTCGTAGGATTGCGGCACCCCGCCCTTCGCCACTATCAATTGCGTGATCAAGGTGTGATGTACCGAATCAATCCAGGCGGGCACGACCAGGTTGCGGATGTGGAGAAAGCGCAGCAGGAGGGAGACAAAGAAGATGAAGAGAAAAGCGACGATGAAGAACCTATCAGTGGAGGATCGCCACCGCCTCAAGTCCCTGAAACCCGTGGAGGTCAGCCGCCAGAGAGCTCCGATGCTCAACGCCGCCGCCGCTATTAAAACCCTGGTCCCATTCAAGGCAATGCCCACGGCAGAGCAGAGAAGCAGTCCCAGCGGCGTCAGGGCCAGGCTCAGGCCGACGGCGAGCGCTAGATGTTCCAGAGGATCCAGTTCAGACTCGAACGGCATCAGGCTGTGGAGCAAGTAGCCGGGGAGGGTAAAAAGAACCAACAGAGGCAGGATCAGCCAGGCTCCACCGCGCAGGCCGCGCCAGATGTCGTGGGCCATGCTTGCCAGGTTATAATCATAGTAGGTCTTGAAGTGCAGATCGCCTTCTCCCGGCTGACCATTCAAGTACAACATTCCCTCACCATAGGCATCGAAGGAGTTGTGCCAAACCGTCGTCCTGTTTCCCTCCGTCGCGTCGAGGAAGAAGTAGTAGGTCTTGCCCGCTGAGTCGGCTTGAGGAGGAAAAGAGAAGCGGTACGGATCGTTATGTTTCCAGTTGGATGTGTCAACGGTGAGGGTAACGATGTCCGCTTCATCCTGGGGATCGGAGCGAAGGTGAAAAGTCAAGTGGCGCGGAGCAGCGGGGGGCAAGCCATCGTGAGGATAGACGACCAAAAGCAGCTCGACAGCCGAGAGGCGGGAATAGTGAGAAACGAAGGTCTGGCCCACAGTTTGTGAACCGGCGATCAGCGGCGCAGCCATGTCCAGCCTCTCCTGAATATTGTCCGTCTCGACAATCGAGCCTGCACAGCCCTTCGACAGGCTCAGGACACAGCCACTGCTGAGAGCTGCCAAGATGAGAAGCAATCCCAGTATGAGCTTTTTATCCGACATCCGCAGCGGCCTACACCTACTCGCTGGGATAGGGAGTCGCCGGTGCTGGCGTAGGCGTGGGTAGCACCGGATAGGGAGTCGCCGGCGCTGGTGTAGACGTGGGCAGCACCGGATAAGGGGTCTCTGACAGTGGCGTAGCCGTGGGTGGCGCCGGCGTCGCTGCCGCCGGCACGGGGGTAGCGGTCGGCACTGGTGTAGGTGTCGGCTCTGGCGGTTCCTTGCAACCAGCCAACAACGCGATAATCACAATTAGAGAAAAAAGCATCCTCAGTGATTTCATCTTGCCTCCTTCTTGTCGTCGTGGATGACGCCGCTTTGCTTACGGCAATTGTAACCCAAGTTGGCGGTAATGTCAAACTACGGATCGGAACAACGGACTGATAGGATTCAACGGGCTGACCTGAGAAGAAAAATCCGTGAATCCTGCGCATCTGCGTTCTAGTCCGCAAACAAGTCGGTCCCCGGCCCCTGCCCTGGCTCAAGCCAAGAGTCAGGCGAAGAGAAGCACTCAGTGTTCATGAACTCCTGCTGCACCTCCGGCGGGATGAGGCCAAAAGGACTATCGAGCGAGAATTGGCTGCGATGACACTGAAACGCCCTCCGCTTGATGTCCACGTAGGCGCTGACGTCAATCTCAGCGATACACAGCTCGTCGGGCACGCCCATGGACTCCCAGTCGAAATCTCCAAAGCGGCTAAGGTCAAGACCCATGTCCTCCAAACATCGGGCAAGCCCACGGAAGAAGCGGCGCGGCAAAGCTGTAAAGTACAACCTCTGGGGAAGGTGAGGCTCCAGTCCCATGACCAGGTGTTCAGGATACTGGCGCGGGTCGCCAGCGGCCTGAAAGGCAGCCACCGTGTGATGATGGATTGCTATATGATCAGGGTGGCCATAGCCGCCGCCCTCTTCGAAGGTGACAACCACCTGGGGGCGCACCTGACGTACCACGCGCACGATCTTGCCCACGACCTCGACGGGGTCGGCCTGGACGAGGGAGCGGGGGTCATCGTTGTCGGGACTGCCAGCCATGCCTGAGTCGCGATAGCCCAGCAGGTGCAGTTCGCTGACGCCCAGCACGTCACAGGCACAGCGCAGTTCGCGCTCTCGAATCTCCGCCAGTTGCTCTACGGCGCCCAGGCTGGGATCCTTTATCTCCCCCGCCTCTCCCAGCGTGGCACAGGCCAGCACCACACGCCCCCCCTCGGCGGCGTACCTGGCCAGCGTTCCCCCGATGCCGAAGCTCTCGTCGTCGGGGTGGGCAAAGACAGCTAACAGCGTTCGTCGGGTGGTCCTTGGTCGGTTGGTCGGATAGTCGTTAGTCATTTATCAGATTGCTTCTCTCAAGGTTTTGATGGCGCTACTCACGCTGCGTTTGGTTCGGGCATCCGCTGCCTCCAGCCAGGCATCGTAGATGGACAAAAGATCAACGAAGTACGGCAGGAAAGACTTAGTCATGCTGCGGATGACGTCGCACAGCACCCAAATGCTATCGGGGTCGGCTGCATCCCGGTGGGCGAGGACGAAATCGCGGACCGGCGCTATCTGGCCACGGGCACTGGCACGGATGGCAAAGCTCAGGGCCCGCTTGACGTCGAGGTCCGGGTCACCGAGCGCCGGCTCGACCAGTTCCAGGCAATGGGCCGTGTAGTCGGCCTGCTTCATGGGCAGCCGTCCGATGGCGGTGATAGCTGCGCGGCGGACCCACTTGTTCTCGTCGGTCACCCAGGGAGCCAGGCGGTCGAGGTACCCCACAGGATCCTTCCTCAAGATGGGCTCCAAAGCAGTCATGGCCAGTTGGTCGCAGTCCTCCCAGGCGATGCAGGTCTGAGCCAGTTGGTAGACAACCGGGATGACCGCCTCCGGCACGGCCAACTCCATTGGCCCCAGGAAGGTAACGGCCACGATCCGCCCCTCACGGCCATAGCTATTCCAGAGGTAACGGGCCAGGGGCATGAAATCGGCCACCCGTTTCCTGGCCACCTTGCCGATCTCCCTACCCATAGCCTTGAGGACAGGCACCGGCGTGCCGGCGGTCTTGAGCCCCAGGAATTGCTCGGCCTTGCCCAGATCGATGCCCGTGGGCGTGGCCTGGAGCCAGACATCACGCAAGGCCGCAGCCGTCGAATCGAGGTCAGCAGGGGAATAATCGCCGATGATCTGGCGCGCTGCGTTGGTAGCTTCTTTGGGATCCATGTCCACTCCTCCTCAAACGACCTGATTATAACACGGAACCGGAGAGAGGGCAATTGTTATTGACAGGAGCGGAGAAACGGAGTAGACTTCTTTCGGATGAAGGGTGTTACTTTTTGCCGCCTGGTACGATATAGTAGATGAGGGCCAAGAGATGCGCCGCTCAAGGAGAGCATACGATCACGGCTGGAGATGAGAACGAAAGGGGGTAACAATGTCAGAGACAAGACGAGGCGGCACCTGGGGCGAAGCTACGCTGGCTGGGTTGCCCCACGTGCTTTTTCCACTGATCGCGGAGATTTCCCTTATCGCCCGTTACCTGAAATCGGTGCAGATCAACGAGGACGCAGCAACGATGTGGGCGTTCGCTAACGCGGCGATGCTGGCGTTCGCCGGAGTGATCGTGGTGATGCTCATCGTCGCCTGGCGGCGGCGCTGGCCGCGCTGGGCTGCCAGTTGGATCGGCTACGGCTTGATCGTGGCGTGGATCGCCCCCTTCGGCCTGGGCGGAGGGTATACAGTCACTAGCTGGCTTGCCTCACAGATGCCGACCGCCCTGGCCAATGTTTTCTTCTTCGCCCAGATCCTCTTTTCCTTCGGGGTTGGCTTCCTGCTGGCCGGGCGCGACCGTCTAAGCGGGCTGCTGGTGGCGCTGCCGGCGGTACCGATGTGCTGGTCCTGGATTGAATCCGATGCCATCTACTCGGCCATCGGCCTGCCTCTCTTCATCGGCGCCGGCTTAGCGACGGCGCTGACCGCAGCCGTCATAGTGCGCTCAGGACACGAGCAAGTCGGCATACGATTGGTGCTGCTGGTCAACCTGCTGACCCGACTTCCTTTCACCTACGCTCGCCTCTATCACCATGATTACCTGCTGCCTCCCACCACACTGGAGGCAATCGCTGTCTCCGTCCGCAATGTCGTGTTAGGCGCAATCCTGGTCACCGGGCCGCTGTGGGGATGGGCATTGTGGGAGCAGGGACGGCGGCTCATTGCGCGCGGCGTGAGACGTCAGGCAGGCGAGAGGGCTGTGCCAGGCCCTCGTCGCCACACCATCGCCTTCACCCTTCGGCGCGTGCTGCGTAAGTGGTGGCTCATCGGGGCGATTCTGGCGACCACCGGGGTGCTCGTGATAGGTGCCCGTCCGTGCGGCTGGCTCGACGTGGCGCTCAACGTCAGCGGCTGTCAGTGTACGCTGGAGAAGCACGATAGCCCCATCCAGAGCGTGGCTTTCTCCCCCGACGGCGCTCTGCTGGCCTCCGGCTCCTGGGACAGCACGATACGGTTGTGGCAGGTGGCGGATCGGACGCTTCTGTATATGCTGGAGATGCCCACCGCCGGGGACGCGAGCTACTCGCATGACGTCGCCTTCTCGCCCGACGGGGCGACGCTGGCCTCCGGCCTGCCGGACGGGACCGTGCGGCTGTGGCGGGTGAGCGATGGGACGCTCCTGCGCACACTCCGGGGAAACGCCGACAAGATCTGCAGCCTGGCCTTCTCGCCGGATGGGCGGATCCTGGCCTCCGGCTCCTGGGACAGCACGATACGGTTGTGGCAGGTGGCCGATGGGACGCCTTTACGGACATTGACAGGCCACGAGGATGGAGTGCTCGACCTGGCTTTTTCGCCCGACGGGGCGATGTTAGCCTCGGCCTCTTTCGACGGGGAGGTGCGGGTCTGGCGAGCGGCGGATGGCACGCTGCTGTACACGTTCAAGCCTATGGAAAGCGTGGTAGAAGGCATGGCCTTCTCGCCCGACGGAGCGATGCTGGCTTGGGCGTCATGGGACGGGTGGGTGCAGGTGTGGAGCGTGGGCGACTGGCGCTGCCTGCGAGTGATAAAATCCGAATCGTCTGGGATACACGACCTGGCCTTCTCGCCGGACGGGACGATCCTGGCGGCCGGGGATTCCTGGTACCGGCTTCAATGGTGGCGGGTGGCCGACGGCACACTGCTGCGCGACGTGGGAGGACACGAGGACACCGTGGAAAGCGTGGCCTTCTCGCCGGATGGGGAGATCCTGGCTTCGGGCTCGCTGGACGGCACGGTACGGCTGTGGCGGGTGCCAGAGGGAAGGTAGACTCTAATCAAGGAGAGCATACGATCACGGCTGGAGGTGAGAACGACGCCCGGCTAGTGACCGCCGCCAGGCGGAACCGAGCCACCTTCGTCGCCCTCTACCGGCGTTATCTGCCCCGTGTCTATCGCTACGTCTACCGGCGGGTTGGAAATCAGCAGGACGCCGAGGATCTGACGGCATCGGTATTCACCGAGGCACTGGAGTGCCTGGAGGATTACCGGGAGCAGGGGAGCTTCGCCGGCTGGCTGTTCACCATCGCCCACCACAGGGCGGCCGACTACCATCGCCAGCAGAGAGAGAGGATATCTCTGGAGGAAGTGGCGCCCGCTTTATCCAATTCCGGCCCGGGCCCGGAGGCTCAGGCCTTACGGCGGGATAGGCTGGAGCGGGTAGCCCAGGCACTGGATGAACTCACGCCGGATCGGCAAGAGGCCCTGGCTCTCCGCTTCTTCGGCGAGCTCTCCAACAAAGAGGTGGCCCAGGTCATGGACAGGAGCGAGGCTGCGGTGAAGATGCTGGTCTGTCGGGCCCTACGTCAATTGCGAAGGAGGTGCGGGGAAGATGAATGATGAGCATCATGAGGCCGATGAGTTGAGCGAGCCGATTGACCGGATGGTTCTCTACGGTGCTGAGACCATCGGGGTGGAGTCGAGCCTGGATGAGGAAACGGCTGCCCTGGTTAATGACTTGCGAGCCATGGCCCAGGACATCTCGATGCGGGAAGGATTCGCTCAGGAGCTGGAGAAACGATTCCTTGCCAGGGAGACCGTTCCGGCCAGCCAGCACGTCGTCGGAGAGGCGCCCTTACGTCGCTTCTGGGCTCAATTGGTGCAGTCCTTCAGCCAACACCACTGGGCGACAGCAGCAGCCCTTGGCTTGCTGCTTACTGTGGCCGTGGCACTGGCCGCCGTAGGTCCCCAGCCCGTCTGGGCCGACCTGCAACGGCTGCTGAGCTATGTGCCCGGCGTCGGATTCGTCAACCTGGAGAATACCCGGGTGCTGATGGCCCCGGTGGAGGTCACCCGGAACGGCGTGACCCTGCGCGTCGAGCAGGTGCTGGCTCGACCAGATGGCACGGTGATCGTCATCCGCAGTGAGGGACTGCCCCCGGAGGATCAACTCTGGCCCCACGGTGCGAGAGAAGATAGTGATTATCAGCCCCGGCTGCGCCTGTCCGACGGCCGCACGCTGATCTCCGAGTCCTGGACCTTACGCCTGGGTGCAGGCATGCTGGAGTTTCCACCCCTGCCGGCCGACGTCTACCGCGTCACCCTGGAGTTGCCACGTCTGCCGCTGCTTCCCGCTGGCGCAGCCCCCGAGGCGTGGAAGGTTCTCTTGAACCTCCGTCCCGCCACGGGCGCACTGGTGGCGGAACTCTTCCCACAACCATACGCACCACCTCACGCCAGCGATACCCACGCTGGCATCACCCTGCATGTCTTGGAAGTTGCCCACAGTCCACAAGAGACAGCGCTGCGCTTCCAGGTGCAGTGGCGCGACTCGGACTGGGAGTTCCACAACATTGGCGGCGACCAGTCGCCAGTGCTGCGCGACGACCTGGGCCACGTGTACTTGGATGTCGTTCCTTCTAGCAGCGGCTCCTTGGTCCAGACCAAGATGATACGCATCCCGGATAACCTTGAAATAACACCCACCCCGACCCCCCCACTCCCTACCTACGAGCAAACGAAGGCCTTCGCCCCGGCGTCCCCCTCCGCGCAGTGCTTAACCCTGTGGGTAGACGGGCTCGAGTTCATGGTCCCGGCCGAGGGGAGTTTCACTGTGGACCTGGGCGACGATCCGCAAGTGGGCGACTATTGGCCATTGGATCTGAGCTTGACAGTGGCCGGATTCCCCGTGCACATCACTGGCGTGCAGTTGGTGCACGAGGAGTTGCAACTGCGCGATGGCTCCAGGCAGCGGACGCTGCTGCAGTTCGACATTGGCTTGGTGCCGGATCAAGGTGACCGCACACTGCGGGGGCTCTACCTGGACGGAACAGCGGCTGGCTTCAGCGGTAGTGGCGGCGGCTACAGCCGCGTGGGCGGCCTGCGTGCCAGCCTGGACCTACGGGAAGGGCAATCCATCCCATCTGGTTCCATCCGGGTGTGGGTCAGGAACGCGGGTGTGCTCATCCGGGGGCCATGGACCATTACCTGGACAGTACCCGGTGCTGACGAGGCAGGGGCCGCCCCAGTCACGCTTCACCCCAAGGACGCCGTCCAGACCCGCAATGGCCTGACGCTCGGCGTGGAGGAGGTAGTACTGACCGACCGGCTGACAGGAGTAAGGGTGGGACTGGAGAATCCGCCGCCGGGTGCGACGCTGGTAAGTGGACTCCGCTCATATGGCTCCATCCGCCATCAAGGGCTTGCACTGGAGGATGACCGGGGTCGGCGCTACGACCATGCCGGGGACGTATATTGGCGGCCTTACAACGAGCCTGAACCTGACCTTAAGGCGTTTGTTTTTGGCCCGGTACAGCCCCTGGCCCGGCAGCTGAGGCTGCACGTGCCAGCAGTGGAGATCGCCTTGCCTGCCATAGCTGCCTTCGACGTCACCGTGCCGGAGGGGTTGACGATGACCCTCGACGCTAATGATGTCCCCAGGCCGGCCGGCAAGCCGTGGGAGGTGGACATTCCGCTACGGATAGGGGATTACGAACTTCATTTCAGTCAGGCGCAGCTAGAGGAGCTGAACGGCACCACGCTGCTGACCCTCACCTCTGACCCGCACAGGCCCCGAAAAGACGATCGTTGGTTGTCTGGCCTGCAGTTGGCTTCGGTGACCGCGCCGGATGGGCGGGCCGTGGATTTGACCAGCGCATTCAGTCATGCCGGCTCTGGCGAAGAGGCTGGCGGGCTGCACCAGGCCGGGCTGGCCTTCGATGTGGTGGACCCGGGGACCGGCACCGTGCGACCAGGCTACTACCACGTCGAGCTGGACGGCGTCATCGTAGCCGTGCAGGGGCCATGGACGTTAGCCTGGAACCTGCGCGCTCCATGAATCGCCTCTCTCGGGAGGTACCGCACGGGGAATCCGATTCAAACGGCCACTCCATCCCAGGCACCCGAGTGGCTCTATGTCCAGACCGTGTGGGTCTTCCACGGCCACAGCGAGGACAAGTGAGAGGAGAATGCGATGTGCATCCTATGGTTGCCCCCCTGTTATTGCTGGCTGCTTGTCAGGCGAGGTGAGCACCCATGCCTGAGGTAAAGATACTGCTAGTTGACGACGAGGAGGCCATCACGGCCAACCTGGCTCCCTTCCTGGAGCGAGCCGGGTTCGCCGTGGATGTAGCTGCCGATGGTGAGGAGGCCCTCCACAAGGCAGCAGCCTTCACTCCCCATCTGATCGTCCTGGACGTGCTGATGCCCAAACTCGACGGCCGCCAGGTCTGCCGCCGACTGCGGGCCACCGGCAATTGGACGCCCATCATCATGCTAACCCAGGTGGGCTCGCCAGCCGAACGGGCCATGAGCCTGGAGGAAGGGGCCGACGATTACCTCAACAAGCCCTTCGATCCCTACGAGCTGGTGGCCCGCATCCGCGCCGTGCTCCGCCGCGCCCGTCCCGGAGTCCCACCCCTGAGCGCAGCCCGTCGCCTGGCCTGTGGGCCGCTGGTGCTCGACCGTCCGGCCCGCCGCGCCCTGCTGGCCGGACGTGAGCTTCCTCTAACGCCCAAGGCGGTGGGTGTACTGGACTACCTGATGACCCACCCCGACGAGGTCATCTCCCGGGAGCGGCTTCTGGATACCGTGTGGGGCTGGGACTATCCAACCGGCACGCGGGCGGTGGATGTGCGCATCGCCGAGCTGCGCAAAGCCCTGGGCGACGATGCGGCCGAGCCGCACTACATCGAGACCGTCCCCGGCCAGGGCTATCGTTTTATTGGAACCGTGGAGGCCCTGCCATGAACGCTACCCGCCGTGCCCTGATCCTGGCCCTGATCCCATTCGCTCTGGGATTGGCCACTGCCTTGCTGCTCCAGGCGATCTCCGATGGGCTGCCCATCATTCGCCTGCGAGCCGACCTGGGGACCTGGCTTGCCCTGCTGGGCGGGCTGCTGACCCTGCTGGCTCTGATAGGCGTCGTAGTGTGGGCTGTAGCCGGGCGCCGCCTGGATCGCACGTTGACTGAGGCACGTCAGGCTCAGGCCGAGGCCCATCGCCGCTTCCTGCGTCGGCTGGATCACGAGCTGAAGAACCCGCTGACCGCTATCCGTGTCGGGCTGGCCAATCTGGCGGGGACATCGCCGGCGGAGGCACGGGATCGAACCCTGGCTGGCGTCGAGGCCCAGGTGAGCAGACTGAGCAAGCTGGCCACCGACCTGCGTAAGCTGGCCGACCTGGAGACACAGCCGCTGGAACGGGCAATGGTGGACGTGAATGAGCTGCTGAGCGAGGTGGTGGCCCTGGCCCAGGAGCGGCCTGAGGGCGAGGGGCGCGAAATAGCCCTCACCCTGCCCCAGGCCCCCTGGCCCCTGCCACAAGTTCCTGGCGACCGTGACCTGCTGTTCCTGGCCGTCTACAACCTGCTGGACAACGCCCTGAAGTTCACCCGTCCCAGCGATACCGTCGAGGTGCGGGCTGTGGAGGATGGCCGGGTGGTAACGGTGGAGGTAGCCGACACCGGGCCGGGCATCCCTGAAGATGAGCTGTCCCACGTTTTTGAGGAGCTATATCGGGGTCAGGGGGCACGGGGCACCGAAGGGAGCGGGCTGGGGCTGGCCCTGGTCAGGGCGATAGTGGAACGGCACGGGGGGACGGTGACCGTGCGCAGCCGGCAGAGGGAAGGCACCGTCTTCACCCTGCACCTGCCGCTGGATTGACACCGCTGTGTAACGAGATTGTTACGGAGTGTTTCAGGATTGTGACACATCTGAAACATCCTCGTTACGTCGGCGTGATATAATGGGGATGCCGTCGGGGAACCGATGGACATCAACGTTATGGAGGTGTTTTATGAACGTCGTGAAGTACGCAAAGGTAGTTGCCGTCTGGCTGGCCGTTGCCCTGCTCTCTTCGACGCTTGCTGCCTGCGGTACTCTAGAGGTGGGCATTGAGCACACCCCCACGCTGGACCACGCTGCCACGGCCACGGTGTCCGCCCTGGCTACCGAGAATGCCCGCCTGGCCACCCAGGTGGCAACGCTGGCCGTCCCTACATCCACGCCAACGCCCAGCCTGGGGAAGCTGGCCTACGTCCAAGGCGGCGACGTCTGGGTCGAGGCCCTGCCCGACGGTGAACCCCAGCGCCTCACCACCGACGGCCGCAACAGCACACCCCGCTGGTCTCCCTCCGGCGAATGGCTGGCCTTCAGCAAAGGCGACTACCAGGTCTGGCTGATGTCTGCCGACGGCAACGATGCCCGTTCCCTGAACGAAGGAGCCACCGTGGACGCCTTCGCCTGGGCACCAGCAGACGACCGGCTGGCCTACGTCGCCGCTGCGGGACTGCAAGTCATAAGCGCCGACAGTGCCACTCCAGTGACTCTGGTGCCCCCAAGCCTTCCCGGTTACGGCCCGGGCCGGATGGGCCGCATTGCCTGGAGTCCCGACGGGGCCTGGATCGCCTGTGGGTGGGAAGAATGGCAAGCCGGTCAGCCCCTCACCTATCAGGGCCTATGGAGGGTCTCATCCGATGGCGAGCAGTTGGCTGAACTCTACGTCAGCGGCGCGCCGGAGAAGGGCGATGCTATCCTGGCCGGCTGGTCCCTCGACGGCCAACATATCCTCTTCTGGCAAGGGGAC
Organism: uncultured Anaerolineae bacterium; assembly: GCA_964625745.1. GTDB lineage: Bacteria > Chloroflexota > Anaerolineae > VGOG01 > VGOG01 > CAZVCJ01. The sequence goes on from CAZVCJ010000028.1 coordinate 29,659, forward strand.
ATCCTCTCTGCCTCAATGCTGGCTGGTGGGGTGGCCCTCTATAGCCTGCCAGCCGGCGGAGGCAAGCCCACCAAACTGGTGGACACCGTACTGGTCCACGACGACTTTGTTGCTTCAGCGCCGCAAGGCGACTGGCTGGCAGTGACGCCTGGCGGCTATCGGGCCACGTGGACCAACAAGCGCATTGCCGTGGTCGAGGTGGATGGTGGCGAACCCACCTGGCTCACCGATGAAAGCGTGGCCGCCTTTTCACCGGCCTGGTCCCCGGATGGCATTCACCTGGCTTACGTAGCCATGCCCGACGAGGGTGACCTGGTTGGTGGCGAGGATGCCCGGCTGGGGATGATGGAGCGCCGTATCTGGGTGGGAAACGTCCAGGGTGAGCCTCAGCTTCAACAACTCACCGATGACCCGGCCTACCGCGACGAGCGTCCCCTCTGGTCGGCCGACGGGAGCCACCTCCTCTTCGCTCGGATGGACGCCGAGGGGCAGGCCTCCCTGTGGCTGATCCTGGTCGAAGGCGGTGATCCCCGGCGAGTGGTGGACGAACTGACCCCTTTGCCAGGTCCAGCTCCAGGCTGGTTCGGATACTATGGTTACGTGGATTGGGACCAGCTCTTCGACTGGTGGCGTGGCCCAGCCAGGGCACCCGCGGGTGTGATGGTACCCACCCTTGGCCCCCCGCCGACGGCTCGTCCGCCGGTATCCCCCACCCCTACTCCGCCCCCGCCGACGCCGACGCCCACCATTGTCCTGACTGCCCCCCGTACCTACACCGATACCGCGCTCGGCTTCGCCATTGATTACCCGGCTGACTGGAATGTAGATGGGGTACAGGGAGCCTCCGTCTGGCTCTCGAACCCAACGACGAGCGGCGAAGAGCGTCAGGCCATCAACATCGCTACTCTGGCCGGGGAGAGCCTGGAGGCCATGCTGGACAACGTCGAACAGGGCAGCTTCGGGCCTTACCTGATCATGGCCGAGTCTGTCCAACTGGGAGGGATGGAGGCCCTGAAGGTCACCCTGCGACAGGCACCGGAGGGTCTCAGTTTGCTGTGGCTGGTCACCACCCCGCAAAGCCAGCAGCAAGGCCAGGGGTTGACCATCGCTGCTTACGGCGACCCTGCTCTGGCCGAGGCCATCGTCGCCACCTGGCGCCCCGTTCCATAGGGGACGAAGAGATGCGAGGAGAGGTTGAAAAATGAATGTCTCGATTCTTGGTGAGCACTTGCTGATTTCGCTAGTGCCCTGGCTGGCTGGAGTAGTCGTCGGAGGCGGTTTAGGCTACGCCTGTGCCCTTGTGGCACGTAGGCTATTCTCCACTCTCCCTAGCTTGCGCAGAGCCTCCGTGTTGCTACCGTGGCGAACCGTCGTGGCGACCTTGCCACTGTTGTCTCCCTTGATTGTGATCTATATCGGCCTCGGAAGAGGAGCTGGAGCGGTTATGGTTGGGCTCTTCGTGTTTCTTTTCGCCCTGCCTTTCACAGTTGCTGCGCTACTCGAACAGTGGTATCCTTCACCGCTTGTCGTTCGTCTTATCGCCGGGGCGAGGACGCTCGCCACGGCATCGGTGGCTGTGGCGGCAGTCGGTCCACCGCTGGCAGGCAGTGGCGGCGCCGGTGTACTCATCTTCCAACAGGGAATGCTACTTCTAGATTATCCTCAGATGCTCAGAGGATTCGCCATCGTTGTCCTTCTGGCCCTGATGATTGACATTCTGCTCGGCATTTTGCAGTTGCTGCTATTCTCCAATTCCCTGAAGGGCCCTTGAACTGCTTACTAATGGAGGGGATGAACGATGGAGAGAAAGGTTAGACATTCTCACTTCCGAGTGATTGGGCTGCTCGTGGTAGTGTTGTTGCTGGCCGCCTGCGGCCCGGCGAAGACGATTCTTCCCACAGCCAAGTCGCCGCCAACAGAAACACGGCTACCGAGATCGGTGATCACAGGCACTCCAAAGCCTGACTACGCTGCCACGGCCACGGTGTCTGCCCTGGCCACCGAAAATGCCTGCCTAGCCACCCAGGTGGCGACGCTGGCTGTCCCCACATCCACGCCAACGCCCAGCCTGGGGAAACTGGCCTACGTGCAGGGTGGCGACATCTGGGTCAAGACCCTGCCCGATGGCGAACCCCAGCGTGTCACCACCGATGGCCGCAATAGCACACCCCGTTGGTCGCCCTCCGGCGAGTGGTTGGCCTTCCACAAAGATGTACAGGTCTGGCTGATACGGGCTGATGGAAGTGATCTCCACCCCATTGACAAGCGCGGCCCGGTGAGCGTCTTCGCCTGGTCGTCTGTGGAAGATCGGCTGGCTTGCATCGCTGGTTCCGGCATACTGCGGCTGGAAGTGATCAATGCCGATGGCACTGATTTAGCAACGTTGATCCCCCTATCCATTTGCGCCGCGGGCATATTGGGCCGTATCGCCTGGAGTCCAGATGGAAGATGGATCGCCTATGGGTGGCGAGAAGAATTGACCTATCAGGGGCTCTGGAAGATCTCGGCCGATGGAGAGGAACGAAGCGAACTCTACGCCAGCGGCGTGCCTGAGAAAGGCGATGCTATCTTGGCAGGCTGGTTACTCGACAACCAACACATCCTCTTCTGGCAAGGAGACATCCTCTCTGCCTCGATGCTGGCTGATGGGGTGGCCCTCTACAGCCTGCCGGCCGGCGGGGGTGAGCCCACCAAACTGGTGGACACCGTGCTGGTGCACGACGACTTTGTTGCCCCAGCGCCGCAAGGCGACCGGCTGGCAGTGACGACTGGCGGCTATCGGGCCACGTGGACCAACAAGCGCATTGCCGTGGTCGAGGTGGATGGTGGCGAACCCACCTGGCTCACCGATGAAAGCGTGGCCGCCTTTTCACCGGCCTGGTCCCCGGATGGCATTCACCTGGCTTACGTAGCCATGCCCGACGAGGGTGACCTGGTTGGTGGTGAGGATGCCCGGCTGGGGATGATGGAGCGCCGTATCTGGGTGATAAATGCCCAGGGCGAGCCGCAGCTTCAGCAACTCACCGATGACCCGGCCTACCGTGACGAGCGCCCCCTCTGGTCAGCCGACGGGAGCCACGTCCTCTTCGCTCGAATGGATGCCGAGGGAGGGGCTTCTCTGTGGCTGATCCCGGCCGCAGGTGGCGAGCCCCAACGAGTGGTGGACGAGCTGACCCCCTTGCCGGGTCCGGCCTCGGGCTGGTTCGGCTACTACGGTCACGTAGAGTGGGACCAGCTCTTCGACTGGTGGCGTGGACCGGTTAGAGCTCCCGAGGGCGTCGCCGTGCCCACCCCCGGCCCTTCGCCGACACCAATTCCACCAACCTATACACCACCAATGCCGCCTACATACACGCCAGCGCCGCCTACCGGGGTGCCTAACCTCGTCCCCACAGGCACAGTCACTCCCGCGTCGGCCTACGCCACCCAGGAAGCAGCCCGCCAGGCAACGGCCATCACCCGGGCTACCGCCTCCCCGTTCCCCACCGCTGGCCCGGCCACCGTTCAGATAGGCCAGCCGTCCATCGCCACCACCCAACGCGATGGGCTGTCCTTCCAGGTCCGTCTGCCCAAAGACACTTACCTGGCTGGCGAGGGCGGCCAGGCGGAAGCCATCCTGCGCAATGAGGGCCCGGAGACGGTCTTCGTCCGCGGTGATGGAGAGAATCTCTTCCTACCTGTATTGTTGGACGAGCAGGGCCACGAGCCGGTCCCCTGGCCCTGGTCACCGATGGTGCTGCCAGGCATCCCTTACGAACCGCGCAGACTGGAGCCGGGTCAAGTGATCACCGATACCCTCAACTTCCAGGTGCCGCCTGCGGAGCAGGCTGTTGGTCACACCTACGTCCTGTGGGCCGAGACGCACTTCTGCCGCCCTGCACCGGAC
>CAZVCJ010000029.1:0-4165 GCA_964625745.1 uncultured Anaerolineae bacterium
CTAGGACGCCGTAAATACTTTCTGCGGTTGCCAGAGGCCCGTCTGGGGGTCGTGTCTCAGGATGGCGATCAGTCCCCCTTCTTCGGAGTAGGCGCGGCGGAACTCCTTGCTTTCTCCCCTCCCCGCAATCGAGGGGGGGAAGGGGGGGGCTTCAACCTGCTGACCATGGCGGATGCGCTTTTCCGCCTGGGCATCAACTACTATGGGCTCGAAATCCAGCAGGGCTTCGTCCAGAGGGTGGACGAACTCTCGCCAGTCTCCCTGAGCCAATTCATCCAGGCTCACTGCTTTCTCCAGGGTGAAGCGGCCGCTGGCCAGGCGGGCCAGGCTTTGCAGATGGGCGCCGCAGCCTAGCTCTTGGCCCAGGTCGCGGGCCAGGGCGCGGATGTAGGTGCCTGGTGAGCATTTCACCCGGATGGTGAGTAGCGGAGGATCCCAGTCAAGCAGTTCGATGCTGTGAATCACGATCGAGCGGGGCTCTCGCTCTACGATGATGCCCCGGCGAGCCAGCTTGTACAGGGGTACCCCCTCACGCTTCAAAGCCGAATACATGGGCGGTACCTGCTGGATGGAGCCGACGAAACAAGCCAGGGCTTTTCGTACTTCTTCCTCGCCGACATCCACCTCTGCTATGGCGGTCACCTGGCCCTCGGCATCGTGGGTGTCGGTGCTCATCCCCAGGCAAATCTGGGCCTGATAGACCTTATCCGAGGCCATGAGATACTCGGCCACCCGAGTGGCTTGCCCCAGGCAAACGACCAGTACCCCTGTAGCCGAGGGATCGAGGGTGCCAGCGTGGCCTGCCCGTCGCTGGCCGCTCAACTGTCGCACCCGATCCACGACGTCATGGGAGGTCATCCCTGCGGGCTTATCAATGTTGAGGATGCCAGAAATCCGCTGCCTTGTCAAGCCCGCTCCTCCCTCGGCCGAAGATTCAGTAGATCACAATCTGCGCACCTGACCTTTTATGGCTTCCTTGACTGTCGTCAGCACTTTCTCTTGCGCCTCGTTCAGGTTGCCATCCAGCGTGCAGCCGGCGGCCTGGGGATGGCCACCGCCGCCCAGGTTCGAGGCGACAGCAGAGACATCAACACCGGGCACAGATCGCATTTCCACTCGGATCCACCCGTCGTCTTTCTCGATGAACACGATGGCCACGTCGGCCTCGTCAGCGGTGCCCAAGAAGTTGACCAAGCCGGCAGCGCTATCCTCGGAGAAGGCGCACTCCTGGCGCATGGTATGGGTGATCTGGCCCCATAAGATCCTCCCATCCAACTGGATGCCATTCAGGGCTTTGGCCCATAGGCATATATCCGAGAAGGGACGCCGGTTGAAGACATGATCGGTGACCTCCGGAAGCTGCGCTCCAGCTTCCATCAGTTTGAGCACCGCCCGCATAGTCCGGAGGGGCGTATTGGGGATGCGGAAGCCGAGCGTGTCGGTGACGATCCCGTTGAGGAGGCAGAGGGCCATGTCGGGGGCAAGGGGGACGCGCAGGCTCTCTACCAGGTTCAGCACTATCTCGGCCGCGGATGCCGCTTCCGTATCAACCCAATTGATAGTGCCAAAGTGCGTGTTGGTCACGTGGTGGTCAATGTTGATCAAGGGAAGACCAGCCAGGGACTCGTCGTAAGCTGCCCCCAGCCGTTCCAGGTCGCCGCAGTCGAGGCTGATGACCAGGTCATACTTGCCCTCTGGACCAGTCACTATCGCCTCACTGCCGGGTAGATAGACGAACCTCCTGGGCACGGGATCGGCGCAGGCCAGGGTGTATTCCTTTCCCATCCAGCGCAGGGCCCAGCCCAGGCCCAGAATGGAACCGATGGCGTCCCCGTCCGGGGACACGTGGGTGATGACCATCACCCTCTGGGCGTTGCGGATGGATCGTTCGATGGCCTCCTTCACTCGTTTCCCCCTCGATGATTTCTGTTCTGCTGGATTTCCTCCAAAAGCTGATCTATGCGCTCACCCCGCACCAGCGAGGCATCCTGGTGAAAGATCAGCTCAGGTACATGGCGCAAAGTCAGGCGAGAGCCAAGCTCCCGGCGGAGGAAGCTCGTTGCACGATCGAATCCCTTCATCGCCTCCTGTTGATCTCCCAGGTTGCTGACATAAATGTGCGCCTGGCGCAGGTCGGAGCTGACTTCGACTGTGGTGATGGTCACGAAGTCGAGGCGCGGATCACTGACTTTCTTCTCCAACAAGTCGCTGAGTTCTTTTCGAACGAGATTGCCGATTTGCTTCTGACGACGAGTAGTCATTGTTTAGACCTTGGAAAGATCCGGGAAAGCAGTCAGAAACCAGGTTTTTGAACGCTTCGCATCCAAAATGTGCGCAATCGCTGACATTCTCGATATCCCGAGAAGCACTTTTGAGCGAAAAACCTGGTTTCTTGGTTTATGCTAACTCCCGTTCCTTCTTGTAAAACTCTATGATGTCGCCTTCTTCGAAGTCGCGAAAGCCCTCCAGTCCCACGCCGCACTCGAACCCCTCCTTGACCTCCCTGACATCCTCGGTGAAGCGCTTCAGAGATGACACTCGCCCCTCGTAGATCGGTTGGCCGTTCCGTGTTACTCGGGCCAGGGAATTGCGAGTGACCTGACCATCGGCTACGTGGACGCCGGCGATTTTACCCATACGGGGGATGGTGAACACGGCTCGCACCTCGGCGTGGCCGCTGACCACGTCCTTGTAGACGGGCTCCAGGAGACCTTTCAGGGCCTTGTCCACGTCGTCAATCAGCTTATAGATGATATCGTAGAGGCGGACGTCAATACCCTCGGCCTCGGCTGAGCGGCTTGCAGCCGGATCTATCTGGACACCGAAACCAACGATTATGGCCTGGGACGCTATAGCCAGCATGACGTCGGATTCACCGATGTTGCCTGCTCCGCTGTGGAGGATGCTCACCTTCAGATCCTCGGTCCCCAGCTTTTCGAGGGAATCAACGATAGGTTCGATAGTGCCCCGCACATCGGCCTTGAGGATCAGATTAAGTTCTTTTATCTGCCCAGCTTTGAATTGATCCAAAATCTCTTCCAGGCTGAACACCCTGGCTGGCTGGATGGCCGCTCGCTCTTTCTCATCAGCACGACCGGCAGCCAGGGCGCGGGCTGTCTTTTCGTTTTTCACCACTTTGAAGGTATCGCCCGGCTGCGGGACACCAGAGAGACCCAGGACGACCACCGGCGTTGAAGGCGTAGCTTTCTTGACCGGCTCTCCCCGTTCGTTGAACATAGCCCTCACGCGGCCGGAGAGATCCTCGATCAACAAGGCGTCTCCCAATTGTAGAGTGCCGTTCTGTACCAGGAGGGTGGCGGTCGGGCCTCGGTTCTTGTCCAACTCGCCCTCGATGACCGTGCCCATGGCCGGGCGGTTGGGGTTGGCCTTGAGCTCGGCCAGCTCTGCTACCGCCGAGATGTTATCCAGCAGGTCATCCATGCCGATCTTCTGCTTGGCAGAGACTGGCACGCAGATGGTTTCACCGCCCCACTCCTCGATTTGCAGCCCCACATCGGCCAACTGCTGCTTGACCCTATCTGGACTCGCATTGGCTCTGTCTGTCTTGTTCAGGGCGACGATGATGGGCACCCTTGCAGCCCTGGCATGGTTAATGGCCTCCCGGGTTTGGGGCATCACGCCGTCGTCGGCGGCCACCACCAGAATGGCAATGTCTGCCCCCTGGGCGCCCCGGGCGCGCATGGCAGTGAATGCCTCGTGACCTGGGGTGTCCAGGAAAGTGATCTTCTTGCCGTTGTGCTCAACTTGATAGGCGCCAACGTGCTGAGTGATTCCCCCCGGCTCGTCCGCCACCACGTTAGTGCGACGGATCACATCCAGTAGGGTAGTCTTGCCATGGTCCACGTGCCCCAATATAGTGACCACCGGTGGCCGGGGCTCCAGATCCTCAGGAGCCTCGTCATCGTACATGCGCTCCTTGAGGGGTAGGGAGATCGTGGGGATTTCTTTCTCTCCTTCGACCACAGGAGGAGCCTCTGGGCTGGCATCAAATCCCATCTCCTCCGCTACAATGGCGGCCGTGTCCTGGTCAATCTGCTGGTTGATGTTGGCCAGGATGCCGTTGTTCATCAACTCCTTGATGACCTGGATGGGGCTGACCTCCATCAGATCAGCCAGTTCCCTGACGGTCAAAAAATCCGGTATG
>CAZVCJ010000029.1:4265-6806 GCA_964625745.1 uncultured Anaerolineae bacterium
TCCTCGGTCTCCGGTAGCCCGTGAGCGCGTTCTACGAGTGTCGCTCGTTCTTCATCGGTTAAGCTGGTTTTGAGGGCGTGCTCCAGGCAATCTTTGGTCAGCGCCATCTCCCAACATTCCTGGCGTCGGCACAGGTAAGCGCCCCGACCGGACTTCTTCCCTGTTTCGTCAATCTCCACTCCGTGGTCGGGCGTTCGGACAATGCGCATCATATCCCGTTTGGGTCGTTTCTGTCTACAACCGATGCAGGTTCGTTGCGGTACGTGTTTGCCAGGCATTGTCAATGCTTTAGTAACGGGTTGACCGGGCAATGAGGTGACGAGTGACTCGTCAATGCCTTGCTCGTTGACTCGTCAACTCATTGCCTCGTTACTAATAATAGTCCTCCCACTCCTCACGGCGACGGCCGGGCTTGCGGTGTCGCTTGGCCACCATCTTTCCCAGGTCCTCGTCGTAGACCAACTCCCGTTTCTTCTCTCTCTTTCGGCGCTCCTCTAATTCGTCTTCCTCCTCGTACTCAAGTGTCTCCCCTTCTTCTTCGAACAGCTCCTCAGCGAGCTCCACCTCCTCGACCAGGACCTCTTCCTCGCCAGGCGCAGCTTCCTCCACTTCTTCGGCCCTCTCTTCTACCTCCGGAGCAGCCACTTCCGCCGCTTCTTCCTCGGCCGCTTCCAGCGGCTCTTCAATGACTGCCTCGATCTCTTCGACCTCTTCGATCTCTTCGATCTCTTCTGCTTCCTCTACCTCCGCAACGGGGACGAAGCCTTTGGCCTGCAACCTCTCTTTTAGTTCAGCCAGCGAATTGGGGCCGAAGTTCTTTATGGCCAGTATCTCTTCGTCGCCTTCGGCTAATTTCTCCAGTATCTCCGCCACCGAGGCAATTCCCGCTTGAGCGAGGCAGTTGTAGGTCCGGGTGCTAAGATCCAGCACCTCGACGGGTGCTTCCTCCTCGACGGGAACGAAGCCCTTAGCCTGTAGCTTCTCTTTTACTTCAGCCAACGACTTCGAGCCGAAGTTCTTGATAGCCAGCATCTCTTCATCGCCTTTGGCTAATTTCTCCAGTATCTCCTCCACCGTGGCAATTCCCGCTTGAGCGAGGCAGTTGTAGGTCCGGGTACCGAGGTCCAACACCTTGATCGGGGTACCTTCTTCGACTCTCTCTTGGGCAGTAGCCGTCTCTACTACATCAATCGCCTCTCTAAGCACCCGCATCTCTTGGGCCGTGGGGCGCGCCTCCTCCCTTTTCAGCAGGATAGCCTCGGCCAGGGTCAGGATGTCTTTCTTCTCGGCTACCGCGGCTACCTGGGCGATCTTTTCTTCTCTGGCTTTTCGTAGTGCTTCCTCAGCGGCCTCCATCGCGCTCTTGATGTCAATGCGCCAACCGGTCAGCTTGGCTGCCAGGCGGGCATTTTGCCCTCCTTTGCCGATGGCCAGGGAGAGTTGGTCGTCGGGCACGATGACGGTGGCCGTCCTGCTTCCCTTGGAGTCATCGTTCAGGTAAGTGTTCATAACTTTGGCTGGACTCAGGGCGTTGGCGATGAAAACGCTTGTGTCGGGGTTCCATTCAACCACGTCGATCTTCTCCCCACTCAGTTCTTTGACCACGCTTTGAATCCTGACCCCGCGCATGCCCACACAGGCCCCTACTGGATCTATCCCTGGTTGAGCAGCGCCTACAGCTACCTTTGACCGCGAACCTGCCTCGCGGGCGATGGCCTTGATCTCCACTGTGCCATTGAAGATCTCAGGCACTTCCAGCTCGAGCAGGCGGCGAAGCATATTGCGATGAGTGCGAGAGACGATGATTTGGGGGCCGCGGTTTGTCTTGCGCACCTCCAGGACGTAGGCCCGCACCCGCTGGTTGAGCCGGTAGTACTCGCGGGGAATCTGTTGACTCTTGGGAAGGAGAGCCTCAGTCCGACCCAGGTTCAGGGTCACGCCTTGAGGCACAATGTTCTGAACAGTCCCGTTGATGAGCTCTCCCTCGCGCTCGACATAGCTGTTAAAAAGGATGTCGCGCTCGGCCTCGCGGATGCGCTGCAAGATGACCTGTTTAGCCGTCTGGGCAGCGATGCGTCCGAAGTGCTCGGGCGTGCTCTCGAGCATCACCAGCTCACCCAACTCGGCCTCCTCGTTTATCGTCTGCGCCTCGGCCAAGGAAATCTCAACGCGCTCATCCCGGACTTCCTCCACCACTTCTTTGGCAACGTAGATCTTGGCCTGTCCGGCCTCGGGATCCAGCTTGACCGTGACATCCTGGCTTGAGCCGTGGTCTTTCTTGTAGGCCGTCAATATGGCGACCTCAATGGTTTCCAGAACCACCTCTCTGTCCAGGTGTTTTTCGGTGCAGATTTGGTCAAAAGCTACTGCGAACTCGCTCTTTTTCAAGTCTTGCTTCCTCCTGTTTCGCGCCAGAACTGAAACTTGGTTCACTAACCTTTCTGATAACAAGAAAAGTGGGGGGCGCCCACTTTTCCAATAAAACCCTTATGCGTCTGTATTATACCATGTTTGGGCAAATCGCGCAAGTCACAACGGGCG
>CAZVCJ010000029.1:6906-10089 GCA_964625745.1 uncultured Anaerolineae bacterium
ATTTTATGGAACCATCCCTGTCCACCATGTGGATTCAACATCGCTTCGATAATCTCAACGATTTTTTCGCCGCCGGTAACGCCATGGGCTTCAAGCAATTTGAGCTGGGACACGTCGTCAGGCCTGAAATGTTCGATGGGGTGCAGCCAGGCCAGCAGAAGATCTCTAGCATCCACGCCCCCTGCCCGGTTGGCCCAGGCCCGTGGGATTACCTGGCTTCCCTGGATGAGGGAAAACGCAAGCAGGCTGTAGCTCAGGCAATTGACACCGTCACTCTGGCGCAGGAGTTCAAGGCCCCCGTCGTGGTCTTGCATGTCGGGAAAGCGGCTGTAGATCCCGCGCTGGAGAGGCGCTTGCGTGACCTGTACAACGATGGCCAGCAGGATACTCAGGAGTACGAAGACGCCATGCGGCGGCTGGTGGAAGCCAGGGCCAGGGTGCAAGCACGGAGCCTGGCTGCGGCGGCCATGAGCCTGAAGGAGATCAGTCAATACGCCCAGGCCACTGGCATCGGGCTTGGCCTGGAGAACCGCTATTACTACTGCGAGATCCCCGACCTGGGGGAAATGGGAACCCTCTTGACCTCGTCGGACCCGGCGACGGTCTTCTATTGGCACGACACCGGCCACGCTCAGAATCTGGAGAAGCTGGGATTCACTCGCCACGAAGAATGGTTACAGGCGTTCGGATCGAGGATGGTGGGCGTGCACCTCCACGACATCGTGGGGCTGCAGGATCATCTCGTCGCCGGCAGGGGCGAGATGAACTGGCCTATGATCGCCTCCCACCTGCCTGCCCAGGCCATCCGCACCTGTGAGTTCGATTGGCCCTACAGCGAGGAAGAAATCGTAGCCGGCGTGGAATACCTGCGCCAGGCGGGCTGCCTTTGAGAGTAACAAGCAGTCGCCTTTTCGCCGCGTCTAATGCAGCAGAAACCGGGGCGAGGACGCCCCTCAGTAGCAGGTGGCAGGGACTTTTGTTTTACCCCGCAAGAAAGTATCTGTAAGACAGGAGATAAAGAACATGCGTATGTCGAGGCTTTTTGGCCACACCTTGCGCCAGGCGCCCTCCGAGGCCCGAACCGCAAGCCATCAATTGCTTCTCAGGGCTGGCATGATCCGCCCTTCAGCAGCAGGCATATACACCTATCTGCCATTGGGACGACGAGTTCTGCACAAGATCGAGCAGGCTGTATGCCAGGAAATGAAAGCCCTCGGTGGACAGGAGTTGCTCATGCCCCTCGCCCTGGCCGCCGACGAGGTCGTGGCTGACCTGTGTCGCAGTGAGATCGAATCCTATCGCCAACTGCCCGCCCTGATCTACCAAATCAGGCCGAAATCCCGCGACGAGTACCGCGTTGGGATGGGCTTAATGGAGGCCCACGAGTTCACAGCGCAAGAAGCCCTCAGCTTTCACCCCGACTCAAATAGCCTGAACGACTTCTACCCACGTCTCCACCAGGCTTACGTAGACATCTTCCAGGCCTGCCGTCTGGAGACCGTGGCCGTGGAAACCGAGGGTGGCAACGAGTTCATAGTCCCCTGCGAGGCAGGCCAGCGCTCTTTTGTCTTGTGCTCCGAGTGTGACTATGCCGCCCACACCGAGGAAGCAGAGTTCGCCAGGCCGGCAGCGCCACAGGAGGTGGAGAGGGCAGTTGAGAAAGTAGCGACGCCAGCCTGCAAGACCATCGCGGCCCTGGCTGACTACGTCGGAGTGCCCACCGCAAAAACGCTGAAAGCCATGCTCTATGCTACCGAGGAAGGGGAAGTGATCTTCGCGGTCATCCGTGGCGATCTGGGAATCAGTGAGACCAAGTTGAAAGACACTCTGGGGATCGCCGACTTATACATCGCTACAGAAAGAGAGATCTTGAATGTGGGGGCCGTGCCTGGCTATGCCTCCCCCGTAGGATTGAGCGGGGTGAAAGTGGTGGCCGATGATTCGGTGCTGCTGGGCTCCAACTTCGTAGCCGGAGCCAACGAGGGCGGCTACCACCTGATGAACGTCAACTATCCCCGCGACTTCCGGGCCGATATCTTGACAGACATTGCCCAGGTACAAGCCGGCTATGCTTGCCCTCGTTGCCGCAGCCAACTGACAGAAACACCAGGCATTGAGGTCGGCCACCTGAAGCGTGGCGAGAGGGTCGGGGCCACCTACCTCGATCGAGATGGCAGACCCAGGCCCATCGTCATGGGCTCCTACAGCCTGGACCTGTCGCGGCTGATGGCTGCCGTGGTCGAACAGCATCACGACGAAAAGGGCATCATCTGGCCCTCCGCTGTCGCCCCCTACCAGATCCACCTGGTCGTCTTGGGAACTGGTGAGGAGGTAATGACCAAGGCAGATGAGTTCTACGACAACCTGGCAGCCTTGGGCTACGAAGTCCTCTACGATGACCGCGATGGGAGCGCAGGAGTCAAGTTCAACGACGCTGATCTCATAGGCATCCCCGTACGCCTCACCCTGAGCCGCCGCACCCTGAAGGAGAACACCATTGAGATCAAGCTGCGTTGGGAAGAAGGTCGTGAAACCATCGGCCTGGACGTGCCTCCCTCAGAATTTGTGTAATATCAACAGTGTCTGGTTGGCTGAACTGTGGTGGCTGAGCTTGACAAAATCCGAAAGGCGGTGTATAAGTGTATAAACAGACAGGCTGAGAAAGGGGGTGCGCGTGGTTAGTACTATGCTGAATTCTGTGATAAAATGCGGTACATCAATGAACGAGTCTCAAGAAGGAGGAAGTCATGTCTGAACAGCCACGCAACGAGAAAGAAGAAAAGGACGAAAAAAACGAAGGGGATAGCTGGGATGAGAAGTGGCGCCGTGATCCGCTCAACGCCGCCTGGTGGGCCCTGGTCCTCATCTGGGCCGGGCTGGTGCTGATCGCGGACAACATGGGGATGCTGGACAACCTGAGACTCAGCGGGAAGGCCTGGGCTATCGGCTTTCTCGGGGCCGGGATTCTCGCGCTCCTGTTCGTGGTCATTCGCCTCGTCGTGCCAGCCTACCGACGGCCGGTGACAGGCAGCATCATCTTAGGGTTCATCCTGCTGGGCATCGGACTGGGGGAGTTGAGTGCGAGCTGGGATGTGATCGGGGCACTGGTCCTGATCGCCATCGGCGTGAGCATTTTCATATCCCGTTTTATCCAGAGCCAGTGACAAGGTGAGAAACGAGTAA
>CAZVCJ010000029.1:10189-11581 GCA_964625745.1 uncultured Anaerolineae bacterium
AAGGTGTTGCCGTATGCGTGTTCTCCTGCTTGAACCGCCCAAGACCCCCTGGTTGATGATGGGGGATGTGGTGGCGCTGCCGCTGGGATTGGCCCAACTGGCCGGCTGTCTGGAAGCTGCCGACATCCCGGTCGAGATCCTGGACGCCAATGCGCTGGGGATCGGTTGGGACGGACTGGGGCCGGCCATCGCCCGCACCGACCCCGATCTCATTGGCATCACGGTCTATACGCCCTGGGTGCCCGACGTGGCCCGCGCCGTCCGCGTGGCTCGCCAGGCAGTCCCCGAAGCCGTCATCGCCCTGGGCGGCCCGCACGTGACCTTCACCGCCGAGGAGACGCTGGAGACGATGCCCGAAGTGGACGTGGTGGCGCGAGGCGAGGGGGACCAGATCATCGTCGAGCTGGCGCGAACCCTGGAGGAAGGCAATGGGCTGGAGCGCGTGCCGGGCATCAGCTTTCGCCGGGATGGCCAGGTCGTGGAAACCCCCGTCGCGCCCCCCCTGGACCCGACAGCGCTGCCCATGCCCGCCTTTCACCTGATGCCGATGGAGCGCTACTACTTTGCGTCCCTGGGCGGCCCCTTTGCCACGGTCATCGCCAGCCGGGGATGCCCCTTCCAGTGCACCTTTTGCTCCGAGTGGCCTTTTTGGGGCGGCGGCTGGCGACCTCACGACCCGCAGCAGGTCGTCGAGCAGATAGACCTCCTGGTCAACCGCTACGGGCGCCAGAACATCTGGTTCGGCGACGACTGCTTCAACGTGAACGGCGAGCATATAGCGGCCATCTGCGAGGGGATTCTGCAACGGGGAATAGATGTCAACTGGTATTACCAGGGTCGGGCCGACCTGGTGGTCAAGTACAAAGACCTGCTGCCCCTGTTACGGCGAGCGGGCAACCGCATGGTGCAGATCGGCATTGAGGCCTCCAACGACGAGCAGCGGGCCGAGTTGAACAAGCAACTGAGCACCGAGACCGCCGAAGAGGCGGTGCGGTTGCTGCGCCAGAACGACATCGTCTGCCAGGGCATGCTGATGGTCGGCCTGCCCGGCGATACGCCGCGAACCTTCGAGGAGAAGGTGCGTCTGGTCAACCGGCTCGACGTGGACTTCCCTGTCTTCCTGGTGTACACGCTCTTCCCCGGTGCGCCCGACTATGACAAAGCGATAGCCGAGGGCTGGATCGAACTCCCCGCCAACTATGCGCACCACGACATGGCCCACGTCCTCGTGCCCACCGAACACATGACTCCCCGGCAGATCTACGATTACACCCGTTGGGCCTGGACCACTGTCTACCTCAATCCGATCAGGCTGGTGCGGAACCTTCTCTCGCGCAACAAGTGGAGGCGGCAGAACTGGTGGGGGATGCTGGTCTACATCGCCAAGCAAAC
>CAZVCJ010000029.1:11681-25540 GCA_964625745.1 uncultured Anaerolineae bacterium
ACAAGTGGAGGCGGCAGAACTGGTGGGGGATGCTGGTCTACATCGCCAAGCAAACTGCCCGGAACCTGGTGCCGAGGTTCCGATGATCAGGCGCGCCCAAAGTCCAGGTTGATGATGCCGTCCAGCCAATAGCGCAACCTGGTCAAACGACCCTGGCGACCGATACAGCGAAAGTAGGGCGGGTCGAAGGCACGCACCAGGTCGCCGATGCGGTAGCGGGGTAATACCGGCGTGGAGACGATCAGGCTGCCAACTTCGCCGGGACGCATCTCGTGGAGCATCTTGACCTGTCCACCGCTCACCTCCACCTCGAACACGTACAGGTCGTAATTGGGCACCAGCAGGCGGCGTTCGTCCCGCTGTTGGGCAAAGGCGCCCTCGGTGGCGATGTACATCTCGACCACGTCCACCGGGCCGTAGAGAGCACGCAGGGCCGGCTTGTACCTGGTGTTGATGCCGGGGACGCTGGCCGCGGCGATGACGCGCATGTCCCACAACTGCCTGGGCAGCACCTTGTGGCGGCGATGGAGGAAATGCCCGAACTGGATGATGGAGGGACAGACTCCGGCGCACATGGTAATGGGCGCGTCCTTGGTGCGCTGATAGATCATCTCGAAGCGACGCTCCCAGGCGCCGGGGGTGGTGCCCCCACCCAGGGCATCAATCTCCTCCTGAGGGGGCAGGATCTCGACGGGGGTGGCCTCGGCCGCGTGCCGAACGTAGATGCCGGAGCTGAAGCCATAGGGAGTCTCCTGCCCGGCCACGTCCATCGTCCCCACCACGGAGGGGTAATTGAGGTTGAGGCTGTAGCCGCCGATGGCATCGAGCTGGTCGGTTCGCAGCAAGTGATTGAGCAGGCCGCGGGCGGCGGCCACGCGGATGCCCAGGTCGGCATCGGTGATGGGGATGCGCTTGGGGGTGCCTCGCGTGGTGCCTCTGG
This sequence comes from uncultured Anaerolineae bacterium, assembly GCA_964625745.1. Lineage (GTDB taxonomy): Bacteria > Chloroflexota > Anaerolineae > VGOG01 > VGOG01 > CAZVCJ01. The sequence continues at coordinate 12,622 of CAZVCJ010000029.1, forward strand.
TCATGGCCCAGGCCACAGGCGGCTCTGGCAGGAGCGCCCCGATCTCACCGGCGATGACCCGCTCAATCCAGGGTTTGATCTCGTCGTAGGTGACAGCGGGAAAAGCGCGCCGGTAGGCGTCGAAAAAGCGGGGCGGGTCGTCGGCCAGGGCCAGCAAATCAGCCACACCGCACTTCTGACCATAAACCGTCCGGGCGTACCCCTCCACCAGCCACTCCAACGTCTGCGCCTGGGTTCGGGCCGGATCTGCCAACCCTTTGTGCCACAACTCAATGAAAACCTGGATAAACTCGCGATACTCTTCCAATATCCAATCTCCAATATCTAATCTCTAACTACAGCCGACCCAGATTCAACGTACTGAACTCATCCCAGGCATAACGCAGCGGCGTCCACCACTGGTCGCGGCCGATGCAGCGGAAGTAGGGTGGCCGAAAAGCGCGAATCAGGTCGCCGATTTCGTAGCGGGGCAGGATAGGCGTCGAGACGACCAGGCTGCCCATCTCGCCCAAGCTCCATCTTGTTGGAGCCCGCATCTCGTGCAGCATCTTGATGCCTGACCTGGTCTTCACCTCGAAAAAGAAAAGATCGTAGTTGGGCACCCAGGCCCGGCGGTCGTCCCGCTGCTGGCCGAACATGCCTTCGGTGGCGCCGTAGATCTCACGGATGACGACGGGGCCATAGAGTGCGCGGAGCGTGGACTGATAGCGGGTGTTGATGCCCGGCACGCTGCCCAGGGTCATGATCTGCGCCTGCCACAGGTCCTTGGGATAGACCCCGTGCACCCGGTGCAGATAGCGGCCGAAATCGCGGGCGGTCGGGGCCACGCCACCCACCAGAGTGACGTTCTCGTCCTTGCACTTCTGGTAGGCCAGCTCGAAGCGCGCTTCCCAGTCGCGGATGGTCTTGCCACCGCCCAGGGCGTCAATTTCGTCTTGCGTCGGGGCCGAGCGGATGGGGGTGCGGGCCGATACGTATTTGGTGTAGATGCCAGAGCTGTAGCCGTACTCCAGCTCTCGCTCTCCCACCTGCACCGTCCCCACCACCGAGGGGAAATTCAGATTCAGGTTGACGCCCTGAAACAGATCGTATCGGCCACTGGTGGCCACATAGTTCATCATCGCCCGACCCGCACTGACGCGCATACGCAGGTCGGTGGGCGTCATGGGGATGAACTTGGACTCACCCTTGGTCGTGCCCCTGGTGATGGCCCAGCCAATCGGCTGTTCGTTGAGGAGCAGGCTCACCTCGCCGGCCATCACCCGCTGGATGAGGGGCTGGTAGTCCTCGTAGGTGGCCACCGGGAAGGCGCGGCGATAGTCCTCGATGGTCTCGATTTGGGCCGCGCGGTGCTGGGCTCCGTAGTCGGTCTGAGCGTAGCCTTTCAGGAGACGATGTAGCACTTCCTGTTGAGCCTTGGTCGGATCGCCCACGGCCTGGTGCCAGGGTTGCAACAGAGCGTTGAGCATTTCTCCAGGATCACCTTCAGCCATTGGCCTACCTCCTGAAATAAGTCGTTACTGCATTTTACCACATTGAGCCAGTGAAGGCAAACGAGGTCGCAACTTTGCCTCGGCTTCTACGTATAAGTAGTGGTGCGTATTGCGTAGGAACGGAATACGCAATACGGAATACGCAACACGGAGGTGTACTATGTCAGACTTTCAAGAACCATCCGAAGAAGAGCAGTTGGTGGCAAGCGAGACAGCCATCCCGTCCCCCGCCGTTCCAGAAGAGCCACTGAGGCCACCGTACGAACCTCGTCGTCCACGGCGACGGCGTCCGCCCTCCGTCTTCTGGCCGCTGATGTTCGTCAGCGCGGGCGTCATGCTGCTGCTATCGAACCTGGGCTACCTGCCCTGGCAATCGTGGGGTGTCCTCTGGCGACTATGGCCGCTGCTGATCATCGCCCTCGGCATTGACCTGTTGATCGGCCAGCGCTCGGTGATCGGGGCCATCGTCAGCGCGGTGCTGATCCTGGTGCTGGTCAGCGTGATAGTGCTGGTCGCCCTCTTCGCGCAGAACATCCCCGGATTGTCCGACTGGATCGAGCCGCTCGAATTCCGCACCGAGCACGTCGAGCACTCCCTGCAAGGGGTAGAGCGGGCCGAGGTCTACATTGACTGGACCAGCATGCCTGGCTACCTGAGCGCGCTGGAGGATTCGCCCAATCTCATTGAGGGTGACGTTGACTGTGTCGGTGAGTTGACCTTCGACGTGAGCGTGGGCGGCGGCCGTGCCGACGTGAAGCTGGATAGCCGCGGGAGCTGGTTCGGGGTATGGTCATTCGGCGACCAGTCGGATAAACGCTGGGACGTGGGACTCAGCCCCGACGTGCCCTTAGACCTCACTCTCGGCGTCGGTTCCGGTCCCTGCGACTTCGACCTGGCCGGCTTGCAGGTCAGCGGCCTGGTGCTCGACGTTGGCTCCGGGCCGGTTGACCTGGTCCTGCCGTCCGTCAGCACCTTCGAGGCCCAAATTGACGGCGGCTCCGGGCCTCTCACCATCGTCCTGCCCGGAAGTGTGGGCGCGCGGGTGGAGCTCGATTCGGGCAGCGGCCCCTTCAGCCCCGACGAGCGATTCGAGCTGGTGCGGGGCAAGAGCCACGGCGATGGCACGTGGGAGACGGACAACTATCGCGCGGCCGAGCACACCATCACGTTGGAGATAGACCAGGGATCGGGGCCTATCAGCATCCGTTGAGGAATGAGGCAATGAGGCGACGAGGCCACGAGGCAATGAGGCAACGAGTGTCTCGTCAACCCGTTACTCGTTGATCCATTACTCGTTCACTACTCTAAGGAGGTTTCAATCATGAAACGGTTCGATGTACGTGCTATTGGGGGAATCCTGCTGATCGTCGTCGGGATCCTGTTGTTGCTCCAGAATTTTTGGATCCTGGGGGTCGTTGTGGCCCTGATCTGGGCGCTCATCTTTGCCGCTGGCGGTCTGATCTTCTTGTACATGTTCCTGACCAATCGAACCCAGTGGTGGGCGGTCATCCCCGGGTTCGGCCTGCTTGGCCTGGCAGCGTTGATCGCTCTGGACGAGTTTTTGCCACAGGTTGGTGAAGCCCTGGGCGGCATGATCTTTCTGGGCGGAGTCGGGCTGGCCTTCTGGGTGATCTACTTCCAGAAACGTGAACAGTGGTGGGCCGTCATCCCCGGCGGCGCGCTGTTCACCCTGGCCTTGCTCGCTGGCCTTTCTCCAGTCTACGAAGGCCCTGCGACGGGCGGGGTGTTCTTCCTGGGGCTGGGGTTGACCTTCGGCCTGCTCTATTTCCTGCCTACCCCGCAGAGGCGCATGAAGTGGGCCCTTATCCCTGCCGCCGCGCTCCTGGTGATGGGCCTGCTGATCACTGTGGCTGCTCTCGGGGCTTTCCAGTTCCTCGGGGCAGTAGCCCTGATCCTGATCGGGCTTTATCTCCTCTTTCGCGTGTTCAGATCCCGATAGGAATTGTAAAGGAGAACGATATGAACGAGCAAAAACGAGGAAGGGCCCGCCTGGTTGGCCCTGTGGTTCTGATCGGCCTGGGGGTCATTTTCTTGCTGAACAGCCTGGGGGTCCTGGCCTGGAGTGTCTGGGAAGTGATCTTCCGCCTGTGGCCAGTCTTGCTCATAGCCGCGGGCCTGGAGATCATCCTTAGCCGCCTTTCGGTCTGGGGCTCCCTGCTGGCCCTGGTGCTGACTGGGGCTATCTTGGCGGGCATGCTGTGGATGCTAGGGCCGGACATCAGAACCGGGCAGGTAGTGGCCGGTGAAGAGGTCAGGCAAGCTTTGGGCGAAGCGAGCCGGGCCGAGGTCATCATCGAACCCGGTGTCGGGTCGCTGCACATCGAGGCACTCCCCGAATCGGCCGAAGCGCGGGAAGTCCTCCTCCCGTCTTCGGCCCTGGTTGAAGGCGTGGTCGGCGTGGGCAGGGGACAGAGAGTGAAGCGCCATTTCACAGTCGCGGGCAAGACGGCGACCTTCACCCTGCAAACTGAGGGCGCGACGGGTGGCCCGTTCTTCTGGTGGGGCGATCAGCCGGGCTGGGAGCTGGGGCTTGCTCCCGAAGTCCCCCTGGAGTTGAAGGTTGATCTTGGAGCGGGACGGGCCGACATTGACCTGACAGGCCTGACGGTGGACGACCTGGAGGTGAGCATGGGGATCGGCCAGACCACGGTCATCCTGCCCGACGAGGGTCGCTTCTACGCCAGGATCGAGGGCGCCATTGGCGAGACGGTGGTCGTTATCCCGGCTGGGCTGGCGGCACGCATCCGCGTAGACACCGGCCTCGCCGTGAGCGACCTGCCGAACGGCTACCAGCAACAGGACGACGTCTACACCTCGCCCGGCTACGCCAGCGCGGATGACCGCGTTGATCTGGAGGTGAGCCAGGCCATCGGCAAAGTGACGATTCGTCAATCTAGCATACGGTAGATGGTAGAAAGAAGCCGAATCCCCCAATCCCAGAACTCCCCATAGTAATTGTCAGGCGCCTGAGTGCAGACAGGGCGAGAGGATCTATGAACAACATTGACTTGATTGTATTTGACATGGCAGGGACGACCATTGAAGATACCGGGCAAGTCCTGGCTGCTTTCGTGGCAGCGTTACGGGAGAATGGTATAGCTGTAGGCGAGGGAGAGCTACAGAAATGGCGGGGCGCATCGAAGCGAGATGTCCTACGCATCTTCATCGAGCGGCAGTTTGGGAGTGACGCTCCGGGCAATGCAGAGCGGGTTGAGCGCACCTACGCCAGGTTCTGCGAAAAGTTGGAGAGCAACTACATCAATGAGGGGGTACGCGCCATTGATGGTGTGGAGGCTGTGTTCAGTTGGTTGCATGAGCGGGGGGTCAAGATCGCTTTGACGACGGGCTTCTATCGGAGGGTGACGGAGCTCATTCTAAATGCTGTGGGCTGGCGGGAGGGGGTAATAGACGCAAGTATATGCAGTGAGGATGTGGCGAGAGGTCGCCCTGCGCCGTTCATGATCTTTCGGGCGATGGAAACCACAGGCGCGATAGAAGTGAAACGGGTCATGAAAGTCGGGGATACGGCGCTTGATCTCCGGGCGGGGAGAAACGCCGGGGTGGGCGGTGTAGTAGGGGTATTGTCGGGAAGTCAGGGAATAGAGCAGTTGGGGAGAGTAGAACACACGCACATCCTTTCAAGCGTTGCGGTGTTGCCAGCATTGCTGGAGAGCGAGTTCGGGTAGGTTCGGCGACTAACCAACGCATGAAGCCGACACGTTAATCGAGTATCCGCTTGTTGCCAGTCTGGGTTATGTGTCGTGTCTTGGATAGTTGGGTGCGCTGTTTCTGATCCTTTCTGCCGCACGACTGGTGGCGCGCGCTGGCCATCACTTCGTCGGCGGTTTCTCTGGTGCTGAGCGTGCTCTTCTGGAACGTCACCCTCATCGTGGGGCCAGTGGCCGCCGTTGGCATCATTGTGGCGCTGGGCTTCGTCCACTGGCCAACGGAAGCCGCCCTGGGCTACTAGAGGCAGGCGGACCTGTCAGATTAGTTTAGAGGAAGAAAAGAACACGCCCAAGGAAAAGTCGTCATTACGTTGTAGAGTGGTACACTCGGCAAAGGAACAGGTTTGCCCAGAGCGCCGCCCCGCATCCTTCGCCCACCGGCACCGGTCGAGGTGAAGAAAGCGGGGCGGTTTGCGTTTCCTCGCTGGACATAGTATAATGGGTCTACCTACTCGGGGTTTTGTATCAGTTAGCACGAATCTCCAAATGCTTCAAGCGTGTTATGCGGGAAAATTGAAGCTAGAAAATTCTCAAGCGATCAAATGAATGGGAGGAAGAATGGCGGTCAACTTGGACAAACCACATCTGTGGAAGACAGACATTGCCCAGTCAGTGGACATGTTCAACGACTGGTTCATGAAGTTTGCCCCGAAGGCATTTCGAGAGACGCGGGTTCAGACAACCAAGGACGTTGAAGCCACACTCAAGACAACGGACAACCTAACAAGTATTGGACCGTCGGTCTTGCGGGAGCATCCTGAGGCTCTTCCGACGCTCCGTATGTCAACGTGCCCACCACTTGCAGTTGATCGGCTCATTGGTCTTGCCGGGGTACCTAGCAGCATAGTCAAGAGAATGGAGAAGAAAAAGATGCTACCTGTACGGCTCAAGGGTCCAGCCCTCGATGCCGAACTCAGCAAGATCGGGGAGATCATCAAGCGCATGGCGGACCCCGATATTTTTGTGTGGCTCAACCGGGACGAACTCCCAAGCGAGATTGAAATACACCGGGCGGCCACCATCGTTGCGGATCGCCTATGTGGCTCTGTGGCAGATCCCATCATCCGCAATGCCCAGGAGAAGCGGCAGTTGGCCGCGATCAAGGCTTGGCTTGAGGCACGGCAGTACCAGCATTTGCCTCCTGGAGATGGCACTAAGTTCGACGCGATGCATCCTGGCACCTTTAGCTTTCGCATGAACGTACCAGTGACACTCGAAGGAGGAAATCGAGTCAACATTCCCATTGATGCTGTTATCATGCCGAAATTGGCCGTGCCAGGTGATCTCCCGATCTTCTTCGAGGCCAAGTCAGCAGGCGACTTCACGAATGTGAACAAGAGGCGTAAGGAAGAAGCGGCTAAAATGGCCCAGTTGCGCAATACATACGGGAACGCGGTGCGTTTCAACCTTCTGTTGTGCGGCTATTTCAATAGCGGATACCTTGGCTATGAAGCCGCCGAAGGTATTGACTGGGTGTGGGAACACCGGATTGACGATCTAGTCAAGTTCGGCTTATGAAATGATGCGATATCTGAAGCAAGAACAGGAGAAGGAAAGACTGTCGCTGCAGGCTCGGTTGGATGCCAAGAAGAGCCAGGCGGAACGCAACCATCTGGGCCAGTTTGCTACTCCTGTGGCTCTTGCCCGGGATATCTTGCGATTCGGTGTGGACTTACTGGGCAACGAACGGCCTATTCGCTTCTTGGATCCGGCAATAGGAACTGGCTCGTTTTTCTCGGCTCTTCTCCACACAGTTCCAGCGGCGCGGATTGAGGCCGCAAAGGGATATGAACTGGATGCCTATTATGCAGAGCCTACCCGCGAGATATGGAGGGAGACACAGCTTGACTTGGCACTGGCGGACTTCACTCAAGCCTCACCCCCAGCCACGGAAGGGGAACGCTTTAACCTGTTGATCTGCAATCCCCCCTATGTACGTCATCATCACATCGTAAACGGTGAGAAAACGCGGTTACAGGATGCCACCGAAGTGACCTTTGGGGTCCGTATCTCGGGGTTGGCGGGCCTGTACTGCTACTTTCTTGGGCTATCTCATGCTTGGATGCAGCGAGGCGGGATCGCAGGTTGGTTGATTCCTAGCGAGTTTATGGACGTGAACTATGGGGCAGCGGTCAAGCGATACCTGCTGGACAGGGTGACGCTCCTCTGTATCCATCGGTTCGATCCGAATGACGTACAGTTTGACGACGCGCAGGTGTCGTCGGCTGTTGTGTGGTTCCGCAACTATCCTCCTCCTGCTGAACACGCGGTTGAGTTCACGTTTGGTGGATCGCTGCACCAGCCGAAGCTAACCCGCACCGTTTCCGTTGCCGATCTCCGCGAGGAGAAAAAATGGACTCGGTTCCCCACATCGGATGTGCGGAACGGGGTCGTTCATTATCGGCTGTCGGACCTATTCACGATCAAGCGGGGTATTGCTACTGGGAACAACAAGTTCTTCATCCTCACACGTGAGCAAATAGAGGTACACAGCTTGCCACTCGAAGTCTTTCGCCCGATTCTGCCAAGCCCGCGCTATGTGCCCGTTGATGAAGTTGAGGCTGATCATGACGGAGTTCCGTTGCTGGACCGGCGATTGTTCCTTTTGGATTGTCGCTTATCCGAGACTGAGGTCAAGAAGCGGTATCCAAAGCTCTGGATATACCTTGAAACAGGCAAGGGGACTGTGTCGGAACGCTACCTATGCCGTTCCCGCAAGGTGTGGTATTTCCAAGAAAAGCGTGAACCCGCACCCATCCTCTGTACTTACCTGGGACGCAGCAATTCAAAGAGTAGACGGCCTTTCCGCTTCATTTTGAATCACTCGAAGGCCATCGCTGCGAATGTTTACTTGCTTTTGTATCCAAAGCCGGTCTTGGCGCGTGCCATTGCTCGGGATTGCACCTTACTGCGGCGTGTGTGGGAGGTCCTCAACGGCCTGTGCCCGGATAGTCTGCTCGGAGAAGGCCGCGTGTATGGCGGGGGGCTCTGCAAGCTCGAACCCAAGGAGCTTGAAAATGTTGACGCCGCCGCCGTTGCGGAAATGATTCCCGAGCTTGGACACCGAGCACACGTACAGCAGATGGAGCTTTTTCGTGCAACGGAGCGCTGAGTCCACAAAATCTTCGCCTGCTAACGTGCGCTGGAAGCAACCACCTGCGGCGGTATTGGTTGGTGATGGTTCTACGGGCGGCGGCTCAGCTAAACGTTAGGCCAGCAAGGAGTGAACATGCGATTCTCCAAATATCATGCCCTTGGGAACGATTATCTGGTTCTGAGCCCTGATGAAGTCAAGGGCACGTTAACGCCTGCTCAAATTCGCTTGATTTGTGACCGCCATTATGGCGTGGGGTCTGATGGGATACTCCTTGGACCTCTTGAAGCCCCGGAGTGTGATTTTGGTTTGCGGCTTTTCAACCCCGATGGCAGCGAGTTTGAGAAGAGTGGCAACGGTCTACGCATTTTCTCTCGGTATCTCTGGGACAGAGGCCAGGTACACGAAGAACCCTTCACGATCATGACGCCTGGAGGAAAGGTCACAGCGCAAGTTCACGAGGGAGGCAGGAGCGTCACTGTTGAGATGGGTCAAGTGAGCTTCGACAGCCGTCGAATCCCCGTCACCGGGCCACGGAGAGAAGTCATCAATGAGACCATGATAGTTGGAGGGGAGGAACTACAGTACTGTGCGGCGACGATTGGGAATCCGCACTGTGTGGTACTCCGAGATGAGGTGAGGGCAGAAGAAGCACAACGATTAGGGCCGTTGATAGAGAATGAGGTGCGTTTTCCCAGGCGGACGAACGTGCAATTCATGAGAGTGCTGGATCGCTCAAACATTCAAATTGAGATATGGGAGCGTGGGGCAGGATACACACTGGCATCGGGGAGCAGCAGCAGTGCGGCGGCAGCCGTGGCGCATAAGTTGGGGTTGTGTGACTCGCGGATAGCTGTCAGAATGCCTGGGGGGATCATTGACATCTCGATCTCAGAAGACTGGTCCATCACCATGACAGGAGCGGTGACGAAAGTGTGTGAGGGGAACATTTCCGATGAGATGTTCAGTGAGGCTGTCTGATTGGCTACTGTAGTGGTAGAATGGTAGCATCCACACCCTACTGTAGGGAGGCAAATAATGACCCAAAAAACTGTTGGCTACGTGGAACTGGAATGGACGTGTACATATTGCGGCACGAGGAACCCCGGCACTGAAAAGAAATGCTCTGGCTGCGGGGCGATGATGGGTGAACAGGATCAGTTCGAGGCGCCTGTGCAACAAGAGCTGATCACTGACGAGGCAAAGCTGGCCAGAGCCAAACGCGGCCTGCCCGACATTCACTGCCCTTATTGCGGCACGCGCAACGTGGCTGGATCCGAAAAGTGCAAGCACTGTGGCGGGGACCTGACCGGGGCCGTGGAGCGCGAAAAGGGGCGCGTGGTGGGTGCATACCGGGCCGGGCCTGTGGCTGACGTGCCGTGCCCCTACTGCGGCACACCGAACCCCGCCAACGCGGTCAAATGCAAGAAGTGCGGTGGCACTCTTCAGAAGCCGGTCGAGGAGACCCCGGCTGCTGAACCGGCTGCTGCCCCCAAGCCTCGCTCTCGTTTTGCTGGCCTAGCCTTTGGAGCGGTCGCCTTATTGTGCATCGTCGCCGCGGCAATCTTTTTCATCCTGAGCCAGCGCACGACGGATACGCCTGCCGTCGTCCAGTCGGTGATGTGGGAGCGCAGCATTGAGATCATGGAGGAGCGCCCCGTAACGCACGAAGACTGGGAGGATCAGATCCCGGCCGACGCCCTGGTAGGCTCGTGCACCAAAGAGTTCCGCCGCACGCAATCGGAGCCAGCGCCCGGTGCGGAGGAAGTGTGCGGCACGCCGTACACCATAGACCAGGGTGACGGCACCGGCAAGGTGGTGCAAGACTGCGAATATAGAATCTACGACAACAAGTGCAAGTATACGGTCAACGAATGGACAGTCGTGGATAGAGTGGTAGCACAAGGCAATGATCTCAACCCCCGATGGCCCAACGTGTCTTTGTGGTCAGACCAGCGTGAAGGGACCCAGGCAGAGGAATACGTGGTGACGTTCAGGGCCGATGACAGCAACGAGACCTATACATACCACGTGGGCTCTGCCGACGAGTTTTCGAGATTCGACGTGGGCAGTTATTGGACGCTCAAGGTCAATACGTTCGGAGATGTCACTGGCGCTGAGCCAGTCAGAAGGTAACGAGGTGATGGCGTGTTTGACGAGTGGGGGAATTGCCTCCCTGGTAATGACACAGACGAGCAGCCCGCCGTGACTTGGGGGGAACGATGATGAAGAGGAGATTGCCTGTCCCCCTCCAGGTGATCGCCGGGGCGCTATCCGACTGGTGGGACGACTGGGTCAACATGGCACTAATCAGTCTGGTCTGGCTGCTGTGCTGGGTGACCATCGTGCTCGGTCCGCCAGCCACCTTCGGCCTCTACTACGTCACCAATCACTTGGCCCACGGGCGGAGCCTGGGCCTGAGGGGACTTCTGGAGGGCGGACGACGGTATTTCCTCGAGAGCTGGCTGTGGATGCTGCTCAACCTGGTAGTGGCGGTGGTGTTAGCGGTCAACGTCTGGTTCTACGGACAGTTGGATGCGGACTGGGCGAGGATCGTGCAGGCTTTTCCCCTGTTCCTGAGCCTGGCCTGGCTGGTCGTCCAGTTCTACGCCCTGCCCTACTTGATGGAGCAAAAAGAGGAGTCCCTGAAGCTGGCACTGCGCAACGGGCTGTTCACCTTCCTGGCCGCTCCCGGCTACACTGCAGTAGTGGCTGGCCTGGCCGCCCTGATCGCAGTACTCAGTGTTTGGCTGGTCGCACCTGTATTCCTGGGCGGGCCATGCCTGATCGCCACCCTGGGCAACCGCGCCGTGCGGGAGCGGCTGGAAACGTACCGCGCGCGGGAGAGGAAAGATTAGGAGGATGTAGACCTGACAGGTTTGGCAAACCTGTCAGGTCTGGGCGCAACGAGGGAGACATTGTCATTAGACGCCTGCCATGTGGCACAAAGACAGTTAGGCGCGCAGAGTTTAGCTAATCACACTTCAGAAGGGAGACAATACCATGAATACAATAGTAATAGCTGCACCGGTAGTCCCAGGAAAGTTGGAAGAATGGAAAGAATTCTCTCGGGATTTGCATGAGGGTCCCAGGCACAGCGATTTTGCCGCCTTCATCGAGAAGTCTGGCCTATCACGGGTTCGCTGCTGGCTACAAGAAGGCCCTGGGGGCGCCATGGGGATCCTCCTTTACGAAGGAGAGACGCCTGTGGGTTTCCTTCAGCAGATCGCAACCTCTCAAGAGCCCTTTGCCGTATGGTTCCGCGAGAGAGTCCAGGAATGTAACGGCATGGACTTAACACAGCCGACGGGACCGCCGCCAGAACTGGTAACCGACGTTCATGCAGCCTGAGCGAGCCCGCCGGAGGAAATCGGGGCCCGTCGTACAACAGCGCCGTCTGCCGTAGGTATAAGATCGTGCCTGACCGTCGCTCTGCGGCTTGAGAACCTGTCTTCTGCCAACTGGAAAAGCCACCTGCGTCAACCGCGCAGGAGGCTTTTCGTTGTTGCCAAAGCAATTGGACACCTGTCCAAGAAAAAGATTGGACACCTGTCCAATACCAGAATCCCCCGGCAGGCCGATGCACAAATAAACGACTTGTGGTATAATATGGGGCAGACAAGACGAAGGGAGGACATAACGTGACTAAAACAGCTATTCGTATCGAGAACCTCACCCGCGACTTCGAGACGGTGAGAGCGGTGGATGGCCTCTCGCTGGAGGTGCCATCGGGCATCATCTTCGGATTCCTGGGCCCCAACGGCGCCGGCAAGACCACCACCATCAACCTGCTGCTGGGCTTGCTGGAACCCACCGAGGGACGGGCCGAGGTGCTGGGCTTCGATACCCGAACCCAGGCGGACGAAGTCCGCACCCGCACCGGCGCCCTCCTCGAACACTCCGGCGTCTACGAGCAACTGACCGCCGAGGACAACCTGGAGTTCTACGGTCGGATCTGGCGGATGCCGGCCGCCGAACGACAGGCTCGTATCAAAGAGCTGCTCATCCATGCGGGAGTGTGGGAGCGGCGCAAAGAACGGGTGGGGACGTGGAGCAAAGGGATGAAGCAGAAACTGGCCCTGGCCAGGGCCATGTTTCACCGCCCGCCCCTGGTGTTCCTGGACGAGCCGACAGCCGGCCTGGACGTGGTGGCGGCGGCGGCGGTGCGCGACGATCTGGAGGCCCTGGCCGCCCGCGAGGGGGTGACGGTCTTCCTGACCACCCACAACATGGCGGAGGCCGAGAGGCTGTGCGCACAGGTGGCCGTGATCCGCGAGGGCAAGCTGGTGGCGCTGGGCCATCCAGATAAGTTGCGGGCCAGAGCCGGTGGCCCCCGCGTGGAGATCGTCGGGCGTGGGTTCAGTGATCGTGCGCTGCAACTACTGCGAGCGCGACCGGAGGTGGTCGCTGCTGAGGTGCATAACCAGCACCTGGAGATTGACCTGCGCGAAGGGACGGACACTGCGCCGCTGGTCAGCCTGATGGTGAGCGAGGGCGTCCAGGTGGAAGAGGTCCGCCGGGGCAAGGCCAGCCTGGAAGAAGTATTCTTGACCCTGATGGAGGAAGAGAGATGAAAAGCCTTC
>CAZVCJ010000029.1:25640-33357 GCA_964625745.1 uncultured Anaerolineae bacterium
TTTTTTGGGATCCTTTGCGCCCAAAACACTCATGAACTGAAGGTGTTCTTGGTGCCGACAGACACTTTCGATTGGAAAAACCTGGTTTCTCTCGCAAGAATCCGCCAATCCTGCGAATCCGCGTTCTTGGCAATGGAGGAAGAGAGATGAAAGACGACATTTTGACCGTGATATGGAAAGAAAGGAAAGGGCTGTTCCGCGTCCGGGGCCGTCGTGCTCAGGCCCTGCTGGCCATGTTCAGCCCGGTTCTGCTGGCCATCTACTTTCCGTTGGGGGAGGGAGCGGGTTGGGTGGAAAGCCCACTGTCCCTGTTACTGGCTTTTGTCGCTCCGCTGATCCTGGTGGGAATCTCCATCCCCGACTCCTTTGCCGGCGAGCGAGAGCGCCACACCCTGCCCACCCTGCTGGCCAGCCGCCTGTCCGACCGGGCCATCCTGTTCGGCAAGATAATCACCTCGGTAGCCTTTGGCTGGGGCGTTACGCTGGTGCTCTTGCTGGTAAGCCTGGTGACGGTCAACGTCGCCCACTGGGGCGGTCCCATCCTGTTCTACAAGCCGTCCATTCTTCTGGCTGACCTGGCATTCAGCTTCCTGGTAGCGATGCTCACCGCTGGGGCGGGGGTGCTGTTCTCCCTGCGAGCGGCGACAGCGCAAGAGGCCCAGCAAACCTTGATGGCCGTTCTCCTGATCCCCCCCATGATCCTCCAGTTTGCGCTGTTCGCCATCCTGGGATCGGAGTCTGGAGAGGCTCGCTTCAGAGAAGTGCTGGCGACTCTTAGCTTCGAGCAGATCATACTCGTCATCGTGGCCGTTCTGATGGTTTTGGATGTGGTGCTGCTCATGGCAGCCCTGGCCCGCTTCAAGCGAGCGCGGTTAATTCTGGGCTAAGGAGAAATGTCCCATGCAAGACTCTGTGATTCAGGTTAGAGACTTCAGTAAAATCTACGACGATGTCGTCGCCGTGGACGCCATCAGCTTTGAGGTGCAGCGGGGCGAGATCTTTGGACTTCTGGGGCCTAACGGAGCGGGGAAGACCAGCACGCTGGAGAGCCTGGAGGGGCTGCGCGCGCCCGACGGCGGATCGTTGCAGGTCATGGGCATCAATCCCGCCCGCCAATCGCGCAAGCTGCGCGACGTGATCGGCGTGCAGTTGCAGTCCTCAGGCCTGCCGGATAGCATCCGCGTGGACGAGGCAATGAAGTTCTTCAGCGCCTACCACGGCGTAGCCCCGCGCTACGACTTGCTGGATCGTTTGGGCCTGGCAGAGAAGAAGAGCGCCCAGTATCACCAGCTCTCTACCGGCCTGCAGCGACGCCTGGCGCTGGCCCTGGCGGTGGCCCACGATCCCCCCGTGCTTCTTCTGGATGAGCCTACCGCCGGCCTCGACGTCCCCTCGCGCGTCGAGCTGCACGACCTGATGCGTGAATTGCAGACGGCAGGCACCACCATCATCCTCGCCACGCACGACATGGCCGAAGCCGAAGAGATGTCAGACCGGGTGGCGATTTTGCTGCGCGGCAAGATCGCCGCCACCGGCACCCCTCTTGAGCTAACCGCCACCGGCGCGGGCCTGACCAAGGTCTCCGTCCGCACAAGGGGCTCCAGCCTGTCCGGCCCTGGCGTCACCTTCCCGGCTGTGAGCCAACAGGGGTTCAAAGACGAATACGCCATCTACTTCAGCACCGACATTGGCCCCACGGTTTCGGCCATCATTGCCCACGTCGAGGCCCAGGATGACACGCTGATTGATTTGCGTGTGGAACGCCCCTCTCTGGAAGATCGTTTTCTGGAAATCACGCGTACCGAAGGCACGAACACAGGAGGCGCCCAATGAGCGCGTTTGTCAACCACTTCTCGTTCGAGTTCCGCACCGGCATCCGCAACAAGACCTTGCTATTGCTGAACTACCTGCTTCCCCTGGGCTTCTACGCCATGATGGGGCTGATTATGACCGAGATCAATCCCGGTTTTGTGGAGACCATGATCCCGGCCATGGTGGTCTTCGCCATCCTATCGGGCATGTTGCTGGGCTTGCCCGACCCATTAGTGGCGGCCCGCGAAGCCGGCATCTTTCGCAGCTACAAGATCAATGGTGTGCCGCCCTTCTCCATCCTGGTCATCCCAGCGCTGACCACCATCTTGCATACGGCGGTGGTAGCAGTCATCATCACCGCCACCGCGCCCCTGTTCTTTGATGCGCCACTGCCCGTCAGTTGGCCCGGCTTCGTGGTGACATTCTTCGCGACGGCCTTTTCCTGCGCCGGACTCGGTGTGCTGATCGGCGTGATTTCGCCCAGTTCGCGGATGACGGTGCTATGGTCGCAACTGATCTACTTGCCATCAATGATGTTGGGCGGCATGATGATGCCCCATGACATGTTGCCCGAGGCAATGGGTAAGGTTGCTCAGCTCTTGCCAGCCACCCAGGCCATGAACGCCTTTCGAGGATTGGCCCAGGGGCTGACGGCCGATTTCGATCCGTGGGGGTCGCTCATCGTCCTGCTGGCGAGCGGCGTACTGGCGTTTGGGCTGGCGATCTATCTCTTCAACTGGGATAGGCACAACACCACGCAGCGTGGGCATCCCCTGTTGGCATTGCTGGCTTTACTGCCATACGCCGTCGGGATGCTCTTGCTATCGTGATCAACGATGATGAAGCAAATTGACTAAACTCGAGATAGGAGTCGAGAAAATGAAGTACAGAGTTCACCGATTCAATATCAGGATGACAGCGGACCAGACCAGGTTGGAGCAATTCCTGAACAGCCTGGAGGGCGAAGTCGTGGCCATAATCCCGAACGTTACTCCCGTCCCTGCCACCTTCGTGAACTTCCTGCTCATCGTGGAGAAAGTGGGCTGAGAAAATGATCACAGAAAGGAGTCACAAACCATGGATCACGTTCAAGTTCTGAAACGAGCCTGGCACATCGTCTGGCGCTACCGCGCACTGTGGGTCTTCGGCTTCATCCTCGCGCTGACCACAGGCGGCGGCGGAGGAGGCGGCGGAGGCGGAGGTGGGGGCTCCAGCAACTGGGGGTACAGATTAGAGAGGATTTCGCCAGAAGTGGGGAGAATGTTGCTGGCCATCGGCATCGTGCTGGCGTGCCTGATCGTCCTTCTGATCATCGTGGGGGCGATAGCGCGCTACGTGGCAGAGACGGCTCTGATACGTATGGTGGACGACCACGAAGAGACGGGCCAGAAACGCAGCGTGCGCCAGGGATTCTGCCTGGGCTGGTCGCGCAGCGCATTTCGCCTCTTCCTCATTGACCTGCTGATTGGCTTGCCGGTGGCGGTGGCGTTCATCCTGCTGTTCTTGCTGGCGGCCGCCCCGCTGTTGCTGTGGGCTACCGAGAGCACGGCTGCCGGCGCGCTGGGCACGGCTACCACCATCGGCCTGGGATTGCTGGTCGTCCTGCTGGCCATCGTCGTCGCCGTGATCCTATCAGTTCTGAAGCCCTTCTTCCGGCGGGTGTGTGTGCTGGAGCAGACAGGAGTGACCGAGGCGATTCGCCAGGGCTACGCCATGGTGAGGCGCAACCTGAGGGATGTAGGCCTGATGTGGCTGATCACCTTTGGTCTGTGCATCGGCTGGGTGATCTTGATGATCCCCGTCGTGCTCTTGCTGCTCGTCGCGAGCGGAGCGTTGAGCGGGGCATTGGCGCTCCTGGCCGGCGGGCTGACCGGGCTGGCCTTTGAGGGCCCGACGCCGTGGATCGTGGCAGCCGTGGTGGGCATCCCCGCGTTCATCCTGGTGATGGTAGCGCCGCTGGCATTCCTGGGTGGGCTGTTCGAGGTGTTCCTGTCCAGTACGTGGACGCTGGCCTACCGCGAACTGCACACCAAAGCAGCGCCGATTTCATACTGATATCCCAGCGCGCCAAAGATGCAATGCACTAAGTGCGTTGCACCTGGCCTGCTTCAGGGCCGACTCAGCCTCCCGTCGAGGTGATTGACAGGGTACCACTTCTTGTTGCAGGGTAGGGGCAGTCCACCTCACTGCCCCTGCCCCAAAGAATAGAATTGGCCACCTGACCAAGAAAAAGATTGGACACCCGTCCAATGCAAAAACCCCCGAACGGCCGATGCGCTGATGAGCCATTTGTGGTATAATATGGGCACAAAGGTGAAAGGCGCGCATCACGATGCGCACGCCTGGCCCTCAAGAAAAAGACAAACAAATCACGTCTGAAAAACGCAAAACCCCCAAGAAGGCGATGTGTAGGCATATGGTAAAGGTCTACGCAAAGGAGGATTTCAAATGCATACGGTAGAAGTTTCACATCTTTCCAAGCGCTTTGGCGACACCCAGGCTGTGGCGGACGTTTCGTTCGCCGTGGAGCCAGGCGAGATCTTCGGCTTGCTCGGCCCCAATGGCGCCGGCAAGACTACCACCATCCGCATGATGCTGGACATTTTCAGGCCGGATGCCGGCACGGTCAGTATCTTCGGCGGCCAGCTAGACCTGGCCAAGAAAAGGCGCATCGGGTACATGCCCGAAGATCGGGGGCTGTACAAAGACCTGAAGCTGGAGCCCACGCTCATCTATCTGGCGACGCTGAAGGGCCTGGACGCCAAGACTGCTCACAGCCGTCTGGACGAGTGGCTGGAACGGTTCGACCTGGCAGAGCATCGCCAGAAGAAGGTGCAGGAGTTGAGCGGCGGTATGCAGCAGAAGGCACAGATCATCGCCACTCTCCTCCACGACCCCGACCTGATCGTGGCCGACGAACCATTCGCTGCCCTGGACCCGGTGAACACCCGCCTGGTCAAGCAGATTCTCGAGGAGCAGCGGCAGGCAGGCAAATCCATTCTGATGTCTACGCACCAGATGTATCAGGTGGAGGCGCTTTGCGACCGTATCGTCCTCATTGATGAGGGTCGGACGGTGTTGTACGGCGCAGTGGACGAAATCAAGCGGAGCTTTGCGGGCAATGCCGTCGTCATTGAGGGGCAGGGCGATTTCACCGACATCCCCGGCGTGCTGGAGGCCCGCAAGCACAACGATACGTGGCATCTGGCTCTGCAAGTCGGCACAGACCCGCAGGCTGTGTTCCGCACCCTGGCCGCCCGCGAGAACGTGAAGATCGAACGCTTCGAGTTGGAGGAGCCGTCGCTGGACGACATCTTTGTCAACGTGGTGCAAAACGGGGCGGCGAATCCTTCGGCCGTAAGCGGAGCGACGCTCAGGACAAGACTGGAGGCCCGCCATGAATAATCTATGGTTGATCGCAAAACATGAGTATCGTGGCACGGTATTCAAGCGCGCGTTTATCCTGATGACCCTGGCAATCCCTTTGGGACTGGCAGCAGTGATTGCGCTGACCATTTTCGTAGTCACATCGGGCGAAAACAACCTGCCGGTCGGATATGTGGACCAGGCTGGCGTTCTCAATGCCACCCGGCAATCCCTTGCCCCGACGCCGACGGGCATCGAAATCCGCGCTTTCCCCGACGAAGAGACTGCCCTCGCCGCCCTGGAAGGCGAAGAGATTCAGGCCTTCTTCGTCTTGCCATCCAACTACCCCAACACCCTCCAGACAGACCTCTACTATTTGCAAGAGCCACCGAGCAATGACGTGTGGGGCGATTTCGACAACTTCGTGCGCGCCAATCTCGTCGCCTCGTATCCGGATGAAATGCGGAAGCGATTGATCGAGGGGCCCAACATCACCGTGCACGACATCGTCAGCAAGCGGGAGTTCAGCGAACGCAGCATCGTCAACGTCATCTTGCCTTTCGTGGCCAGCTTTTTCTTCTTCGTCGCCACCATGTCGGCGTCAGGCTACATGTTGCAGGTCGTGGCCACCGAAAAAGAAAACCGCACGATGGAGATCATGGTCACCTCCGTGACGCCGGGGCAACTCATCGGCGGCAAGACGGTGGGCCTGCTGGCGGCAGCGTTGACTCAGCTTTCCATTTATGTTATCGCCGCCGTCGTCGGGCTGATCGTCGCCGCCCCCCATGTCGAAGCGCTACAGCAAGTGACGGTGCCGTGGGCATATCTGGGAGTGATGGGGCTCTTCTTCATTCCCTCCTACGCCCTGATTGCCGCGGTGATGGTGGCCGTTGGCGCGGCAGTGACGAAAGTGCAGGAGGCCCAGCAAGTAGCCGGCCTTCTCAACATGCTCTTCATACTCCCAATCCTCATGACGGTGGTCATTATACAGAACCCTGGCCACCCGCTGGCCGTCTTCCTCTCGTTGTTCCCCACCACCGCCTTCCTGACCATCTCCATGCGCTGGGGCCTGGGCACGGTTCCGCTGTGGCAGATCGGGATCGGTTGGGTCTTGCTAATCGTCACCACGATTTTCATGGTGTGGGCAGCGGCGCGGGTTTTCCGGGCCGGCATGTTGCGCTATGGGCAACCGCTGAATCTGAAGGCGGCAGTGGCGGTGATAAGGGGAGATTAGGAGAAACCATCATGCGAAACATTTGGTTGGTCATCAAACACGAAGTCGTAACCACGCTCAAGAGACCCTCGTTCTGGATCATGACCTTTTTGATGCCGGCGTTGCTCCTGGGGCTCCAGATCTACACCGTGATCCAGGATAGTGACCTGGACCTGGGGAGTGCCGACGCCGGCAAGACAGAGGAGACCAGCAGCACCGAGATGCCAGTGATTGGCCTGGTGGACGAGGCGGGGCTGATTGTCGAGATACCAGCAGACGGCTCGACTGAGCTCGCCGAAGTCTTCCCCCCCAACCTGTTCCGGCCCTACGCCGACGAGGCCACTGCCCGGGCTGCCCTGGAAGCGGATGAAATCGAGCAGTACGTTCACATCCCCGCCGACTACATCGCCAGCGGAGCCGTCACCGTTTACGACAAGAATTTCCAGATCCTGGCCAGTGGCGAAAGCATGGGCGCCGCCTTTCACAGTGCCAACGAGTGGATGCTCGCCTATCTCATCAACCTCAATCTCACCGGCGACCCGCAGTTAGTCAGCGCCCTGCGAAACCCCATCCCCGGCGCCTACGCGGAGCGACACGTCGTGAACCCGCCTGTGGAAACCGACGAGAGTGTTCGCGCGCTCGGTGAGATCATCGCCCGCGTGATGCCGTACATGTTCTACTTCATTTTGCTGGTGGGTAGCGGTTACCTTCTGCGCAGTGTCGCCGACGAGAAAGAGAACCGCACCGTGGAGGTGTTGCTGCTCAGCTTGCACCCTCGCCAACTGATGATGGGCAAGATCCTGGGCTTGAGTGTGGTGACGTTGGTGCAACTGGGCATCTGGCTCGGTGGCGGGATGTTGATACTCAATCGAGGTTCAGCTTTGCTGGATGTATCTGGCTTTGCGTTCCCGCCCGGCTTTGTTGTTTGGGCCTTTCTCTTTTTGGCGTTGGGCTTCCTGCTCTTCGCCTCTGTGATGGCAGCAGCGGGAGCCATTGCGCCCACCGCCCGCGAGGGCGGCCAGGTTACATGGCTGCTGATGCTGCCGCTCATGCCCACGCTGATGTTCGGCCAACTCTTCGTGGAGGAACCGAACAGCCCGCTGGTCTTGGGGTTGAGCCTCTTCCCGTTCAGCGCGCCGAGCGCCATGGTGACGCGGCTGGCATTAGCGGAAGTGCCGCTTTGGCAGATCATCGTCAGTCTGGCAGGATTGGCTCTCACCACCTACCTGATGGTGGTGTTAGCGGCGCGTTTCTTCCGCGCCGGCAACCTGCTCTCCGATGCCTCATTCAGCTTGCGGCGCCTGGCGACAGAGTGGCGGGAATAGG
>CAZVCJ010000030.1:0-28054 GCA_964625745.1 uncultured Anaerolineae bacterium
AGGTCTCCCGACCGAGGCGAAAGGGAATCGGCCAGGAAACCGTGGAGGTTTCCCGCACCCATCGCAAGTTACCGGGAGAATCTAATTGATGAACGAGGAACTGTTCACCCGCGAAGAGGTCATGGCCGGGCTGCCCGTCAGACGGGCACGCGCCCTCCTCTTCCTCATCGAGAGCCGCACGGCGCATCTGGCAGCGCAATCGCGGCAGGCCATGGAGCGCTTCCTCACTGAAGAGACCGCCCAGGAGCGCGACCTCGCTTTCCTCGAGGCCTTCGCCCTGGGCCGCGATCCCCCTCTCCGCCCCACTATTCAGGACATAGAGCGGTACGCCCCGCAGTGGGCGCCCCTGGCACCGGAGAACCCCAGAGTGCGAGCTGCCCTCGCCCACCTCCTGGGCCAGAAGTACGACTTCACCTACCAGGCCGTGCCAGGCATCCGGGCGGCCCTGGGCCTGGACGAGGAAGCAGTACAGCAGGCTTACCATCGCCTGTACCACGAACCACTGAAAACCATCTTCGCGCCACGGCCCACACCGATTGACCGGCTGCGCTGGGCCTCTGCCGCTCTCGCGAAGCGGCTGGAAACCCTGCCGCCTTTCTGGACCGCCTTCGCCCTGACCCTCACCGAGACCGTCGGCGCGGGCATCCTGGCCTTGCCCATTGCCCTGGCCGGTATCGGTCCACTGGCCGGCGTTGTGCTCCTGGTCGTGCTGGGTCTGGTGAACGTGCTGACCATCGCCTTCATGGCCGAAGCTATCGCTCGCAGTGGCACCATCCGCTACGGCAAAGCCTTCACCGGCCAAATGGTGAACGACTACCTGGGCAACATCGGATCCGTCATCCTATCAGTGGGAGTTACTGCCCTATGCTTCGTAGTTCTCCTGGCCTACTACGCCGGCTTTTCGACCACCCTGGCAGACGCCACAGGCGTGCAGGCCGAGGTGTGGGCCGTGTTGCTTTTCCTCATCGGGCTGTACTTCCTGCGACGCGAGTCGCTCAGCGCCACTGTCGCCTCGGCGCTATTGGTGGGAGCGATCAACATCGGGCTGATCCTGATGCTTTCCCTACTTGCTTTCACCCACGTACGGTCAGAGAATCTCTTTTACGTGAATGTGCCTTTCCTCGACGGTCGCCCTTTCGAACCCGCAATTCTGCAACTGATCTTCGGCGTCGTCCTCGCGGCCTTCTTCGGACACATGTCGGTGAGCAACTGCGCCAAGGTTGTGCTCCGCCGTGACCCCAGCGCTCGCTCCCTGATCTGGGGCGCTGTGGCGGCACAGGCTACTGCCATAGTCATCTATAGCTTATGGGTGTTGGCAGTTAATGGGGCAGTCGCGCCGCAGGTGTTGGCCAGCCAGTCTGGCACGGCACTGGCGGCCCTGGCCGCACAGATCGGCCCTAGCGTGCATATTCTGGGATCCATCTACGTTGCCCTCGGCGTAGCTATGGCTTCAATCCATTTCTCCCTCGCCCTGTTCAGCGTGGTCCGTGAACGACTCCCTACACAGCATCAGCCAACCGTAATGCTACCCCGGCGGCGGGGAAGGTTGATCTTTCGCCCGCGCGGCAAACCCAGCGGCAGCCCGCGCATCGGCCTGACCTACCTGGGACTGGTCGAGTCACCCGGACGTGCGCACCACCTCCAGTTCCGACTGGACATCCAATCAGGCGGCAAAACCCGCCGCCTGGAGATGGCCACTACGGGCCGTTGGGAGGACACGGCACTACTCGACCAATTTCCAGACCTGCGCGAGCACGGAGTCCGTTTGACTCTGGAGGTACTGGATGCCAGTCAGGATAGCGTCCGCCTGCGAGTCAATTCACCGATGACCCTGACCTACGAGGGAGAATGGGATGCCACGGGTCTCCAGATGACCGATGTCCTGACGCTACCCGATCCCTCGCGCCAGCTCATCAACTGGATGATGCGCCAGGGAGAAGTAAGCCCGGCCGAGATGGTAGCGCACATCGGCCAGGACGAGGATGTTGCCCGCACCATGCTGGAGGATCTGATGGAGCAAGGCTTCGTGCGGGAAGTAGAGGTGGAAGGCGAGATACGCTACCGGCCTCAGCTTGCCCCCAAACGGGGACACCAGCTTCCCGATCACATCTGGCAAGCACTGGATATGGAGACAGTCTCCCCTTCTCCCCTCCCTCCTCCCTCCCCAACTCTCTTCGCCCGCCTGGGTGAACGCGGCCGTTTCTTCCTGTCAGCCAGCCCGGTGATCTTGGTCTTCCTGTTGGCCGAGGGACTTTTGCTAACCGGCAACGAATCGTTCCCAGGACCTCTTAGCCTCGTAGGCGTGATCGTTGTTTCGCTACTGGCCGGTACTTTCCCGGTTCTCCTGTTAGTCTCCAGCCGGCGTAAAGGCGATTTCGTGCCTGGGGTAGTCTACCGGTGGTTGGGTCACCCAATCCTCCTCATAGGCATCTACTCCCTGTACCTGACTAGCCTATTCCTCCACGCCCTGATCATCTGGCAGGGTTCCGCGGAGCGAGCGTGCGCCTTGTTAGCCAGCGTGCTGGTACTAGGAACGACCGTCGTCATGGCCCGCCGTGGGGCCTTCGCCCCACGCCTGGTGGTGGAGCTGCGGCAAGCTCCAAGCGAGGAAAGCAAGGGTGCCTTCGCCATCACCACCAGCGGTCAACCGGCGACGGCCGAGGTTCGGCTGGGATATCCGGAAGGCGAGCAACGCTACCAGGTCGCCACTGGAGAAGTGCCAGAGTCCTCCTCGCTGCGCTACGCCATCTTCCAGATACCCACCGAGCAAGCTCAAGAGCTCAAGGTGTGGGCGCACAAGATCACACCTGAAGGAGACTCCGAGGGCCTGCCCGCGCTGTTGGAAGTGCAGTGCGGCGATGAGACGACGCAGTTTGACCTGAAGCTGACCGACGGGCAAGCGTTGATGCCCCTGACCGGCGAGTCGTGCCGGTTGGAGATCATGCTTTCGGAGCCGCCCGTTTCCTGAGATATGCTACCGCTCGCAATAATTGACCATCGGGCGCACGAAAGAGAACCATGGAGGTTTGTGGAAACCTCCGTGGTCTTGTTGATCACGTACGCCACCGCGTCCGCAGCAGAATCCCTCCGCTCTGAATTTGCCAAACAACCCCGGAAGTGATAGAATACCACCAGGCCACAACGACCCTTTTTTGGACGCTCCCTGTGACTAATATGACCTTGGATGTTGCGTATTTGAGAATGTGGGAGGAGGACAGAGTGTCTGCTGAGAATGTAGAATCCGCCTCTCTGTGGGACAAGCTGGGACAGAGAGTCGAAGAGACACCGGGCGAGGCGGTGCTCGACCTGTGGGAGCTCCTGGGCGCTAAGGTGGACTTCGCCAAATACAAGCCCAGGCGCATCAACATCTACGAGTTGATAGAGGGCCGGACAGCCCAGGGCCAGGTCTATTACACGGTGAAGAACCCCGCTGCAGGAACCTATTTGCAATTTGGGGAACAGGAGCTCTTTCTCTGGAACATGATGGACGGCGAGCACTCCGTCAGGGACATGTCCATCTCCTTCCTGTTGAAATTCGGAGCCCTCCCCATCGAGATGATTATCAACATGCTGGCCACTCTGCAAAGCAAATCCTTCCTGGAGAAGAAGCCCGTCAACCTCTATCGGAAGACGACCCAGACGCTAGCGAAGCGCGCCATGCAAAGCAAAAGCGTGCTATATTCGACCGGCTTGAAGGTTATCGGACTCGTCCTCAAAGCCTTCTTTTGGATGTTGGGAGGCAATATCGTTACCCTGCGGAACATTGATCGGCCGGTGAGCGTTTTCTATCGTCGGGGGGGCAGGTTGCTGTTTCACCGGCTGGCTCAATATGCGTATGTCGCGCTCGTCATCCTGGGAATCGCCACCCTCTTTGTTGGATCTTCACACTCTCAGGGCAACGCGGCCATAGGGGCCTCGACCATTTTCTTTATTTACCTGGGCCTGATAGGAACTATCTTGATTCACGAAGCAGCCCACGCTTTGACCTGCAAACACTATGGACGAGAAGTCAAAGATGCGGGGCTTTCTTTCTACTTGCTAGCAGCTTTTGTTGACACCACCGACATGTGGATGGAGCCAGATCGTAAGCATCGCATGGCCGTTTCCTGGGCCGGCCCCTATTCCAACCTCATCCTGGGAGCGCTCTGCTCTCTGGGCATCCTCGCGGCTCCCTGGCCTGAGGTTGACATTGTCCTGACCAGTTTGGCTACAGTGAACTTCCTCCTCTTCTTCACGAACCTCAACCCCCTCCTGGAGTGGGATGGCTACTATATGCTGATGGACTATTTGGAGATCCCCTGCCTGCGCAAGCGATCCCTGGACTTCGTGAGGAACCATCTTGGGGGCAAATTGAAGGCCAGAGCGAGCTTCAATCGGGAAGAGAAGATCTTCGCCGTGTTCGGACTATTGGCCGGCCTGTGGATCGCCATAATCATAGTAGCGTTCGTCATCTTCCTGCCGCAGCGGATCATCGGCCGGGTGAATTCGATCGCAGGATGGGTGAGCAAGTTCCTATCGCGTCTGTAGGTGTTTGCTCCTTTGAGATTATCCAAAGGCTTGATCAGGCAAGTGACGAAAGGAGGTGAGAAGAAATGGCTGAGATATCAGAGAAGCAGTTGAAGGTGCTGGAAAAGCTGATCGGCGATGAGGAGTTCCGCACTGGTTTCTTCGAAGACCCAGATGCCGCCGTAGCCAAGGCGGGCATCGAGCTCAACGAGGAAGAGCTGGCTGGGCTGAAAGGGCTTGACCTTGTGACGTTGGGCACTACACTCACTGACCTCGACGTGCGGCTTTCCAAGAGCGTGGGAGTAATGGACGTGGCATCGGGCGTATTGGGTGTGGTGCAGTCATTGGTGAGCTCCCAGACAAGTTAGAAGACTCACCTTACGAGAGGAAAACTCCCTGGTTACGGTCATGAAACCAGCCGGTGCGAGTGTGGGGGTGGCCAGTCGTGGTCACCCCCACATTCCACTACTCTAAGCCCTGCAGGAGAATCCAATGGAATACTCTGAAATCATCCTCACTAACGGCCTGCGCGTGGTGTGCCTGGAGCGGCCAGAGACGCCCACGGTGGCTATCAAAGTGCTGGTCAAGTGCGGCAGCCGCCACGATGGGGACAAGCACGGCCTGGCCCACGCTTTGGAGCACCTGTTTTTCAAAGGCACCGAGGGCCGTACCACTCAGCAGATTTACCACGCCGTGGAAGGGGTGGGGGGACAGATTGACGCCCAAACCGCCAAGGAATATACGGCGTTCAGCGTCGTTACCCAGGACCGGTTTCTCCGGCGGGGATTAGAGGTGCTGGCCGATATCGTGCGTCATCCTCGCCTGGACAAGACGGCCTTCTTGAAAGAGAAACTGGTCATCCTGGAGGAGATGAGGCGCCGTGCCGACCAGCGCCAGGCTATCTGGGATTTCTACGCTGGGACCCTGTGGCAAACCCATCCCCTGAAAGACCGCGTGCTGGGCTACAAAGAAGACCTCCTCGAGCTAACCATAGAGCACCTGCGCCAGCATCACACCACCTTCTTCGTTCCCTCCAACACGGTCATCGCCATAGCTGGAAACGTAACCCTGGAGGATGCTCTGGCTGTCATCGTCGAGTTCTTCGGCGATTGGGAGGGCGAGCCGCCCTCCTTTCCCCCGGTTCCCCCTGAGCCCCCTTTGAGCGACAAGCGAGAGGCCTGGATTGAGAGAGACGTGAGTCAGGTTCACCTCCTCCTGGGCTGGCCAGCGGTGGACATGACCCACCCCGACCGCCATCCCCTGAAGGTCATTGGCCGCCTGTTGGGTGTGGGAGGCAGTTCTCGCCTCTACCAGCGGTTGCGGGAAGAGCAGCCACTGGCCTACACCGTGGCCACCGCCGCCGCCACCTACGAGGACATCGGCCACTTCGCCATCTACACCGCCTGCCAGCCAGAGAGGGTGGACACTGTTCGCACCGCCATATTCGAGGAAATGGCACGCTTGAGGGAACAGCCCGTTGACGACGAGGAGTTGGAGTGCGTCAAAACCAGCTATGAAGGATCGTTAGCGGTCAATTTCGAGACCAACCTGCAGATAGCCAGCATTCACGGTGTGGAGGCTCTGTTGGATCGCATTGAGCCTTTTGAGGAAGCCGTTCGTCGGATCAACGCTGTGACCCAGGAGGACGTCCTCCGCGTGGCCCAGCAGTACTTCGATCCGGATCGCTACGTCAGCGTGGCCATGGGGCCTAAACCGGCCAGCGTTTAGAAGAGCGGGCTTGATGACATTGACTACACCAAGTTGCGAGCCCGGGCTGGGGCAGAACGGGGCGATGTCTAGTCCAGGGTAGTACTCCCGTCGAGCAATGGGCCAAAAATAAAAGGAGCCAAGAGGGGGTGAGAATATGTGATGTAAGCTATGAGATTGGCTAATCCCAAGATGAGAGACTTTGCACCACACTATTTAACCAGGAGGTAAATCGTGAAACTCAAGTCGAAGCATAAGATCACAGGTTTGGCATTGCTCGCAGCGCTACTTCCTGCGCTGGTGATGTCAATCCTTTTCACTGTCCAGAAGGGCCAGGTCACCTCAAAGGTCAGTGATGAGTTGGATGTGCTTGGCCGACGGAATATCGCGCAGATTGCCCAGGACGCATATGCCTTGTGCGAAACTGCGAACGATATGACACAGCAGCAGGTAGACCGCAGCCTAAACGTTGCCAGGGATATCCTGACCCAAAGTGGACAAGTGGAACTGTCTTCAGAAACAGTGTCCTGGGAAGCGATCAATCAGTTTTCCAAGGAGTCCACTTCAATAGCGCTGCCAAAGATGACCGTCGGCGGGGTATGGCTGGGGCAAAACCGGAATATGGCAGAGACGACGCCCGTGGTAGACGAAGTCGTAAGGCTCGTCGGTGGCGATGGCGCCATTTTCCAGCGCATGAATGAACGAGGAGACATGTTGCGAGTAGCCACCAGTGTGGAAGCACTTGACCATACCAGAGCTATCGGCACCTACATTCCTGCGATCAACCCAGATGGAGAACCGAACGCGGTGATTTCCACTGTTTTGAGGGGAGAAGCATACCGTGGACGGGCATACGCGGTGAATGCCTGGTACATCACTGCTTACGAGCCTATCAGGGATAAGGAGAGAAAAATCATTGGCATACTCGCCGTGGGTATCAAGCAGGAAGAGATGCTGGGAGGTGTGCGCCAGGCGATCATGCAGGCCAGAGTTGGCGAGACGGGGTATGTGTGGGTCGTGGGCGGCACAGGTGATGACCAGGGACATTACATTATCTCCAAGGGCGGTCAACGCGACGGGGAAGACATCTGGGAGGCGCAGGATGCGGACGGCAACCTTTTCGTCCAATCCATGGTTAGCAAGGCCCTTGCTGCCTGGGAAGGGGAGGTGAGTTATGAACGCTACCCCTGGCAAAACCCGGGTGAACCTGAGGCCAGGATGAAGATTTCAGCGGTCACTTACTTTGGACCCTGGGATTGGGTGATTGGCGCTGGCGTCTACGAAGATGAGCTTTTTCGGGTACGAAATACGGTGGAATCCGGCTTGTCCAGCCTACTTTCGTGGGCGCTGGTTGGTGGGTTGATCGCGTTGGGGATAGTGGCGGTCCTGGCATTCTTTGTCGGTGGTGAAATCGCCAAGTCAGGCCGCGACTAATACCAATTGCCCATTCAAGCACCGTAAATCATGAGGTAAGCGCCGGTTGAGTAGCTGCGAGTTATAGCGAGCAGCGTATCGAAACCAAGCGTCCCTGCACGCTTCGTGCCCTTGGTTTCGATACGGCCTTTGGCCTACCCTTCGATACGCTTCGCTACTCAGGGCGGCGCTCAACCGGCGGGCACTCGCTTATTCATGGTGCTTCATGCAACAATTGGTATAACAGTTAAGGTCATGGCGCCCTTTTTCTACTGTGCCACAAGGCGCAGCACAACCCCAGCGCGATGCTGAGAATCACAGAGGAGGTTAAAATGCAAGGAGCAACACTTTTGGGTGTAATACACTTTCTGATCGAGTTGTTTGTCCTCCTGGTGGCCTTCGGTCTGGCGTACCGGTATTGGCAGGGCTACAACCGGCTTCGCCGGAAGGGGTGGCTCAAAGCCGGCATAGGCTTCGCTGCCATCGGAGTCAGCGGCGTCATTCACTCCTTCACCCTGACCGGTGACGTGTACGTCTGGACGGTGTTCGTGGGTCGAATCCTGGGCTACGCGCTGATCCTGTGGAGCCTGTGGGACCAGCGCCACGAGGCGGAGCTGACAGTGGCGGCCATTTCCATCGCCACCTGGCAGCGACCGTTGTACGCGGTGACAGCACTGGTGGCCCTTGGGGCAACCTGCCTGGCCTATCAGCGCTATCAGGCGACTCAGAACCGCGGCGACCGAATCTACGCTCTCGCCTTCGCTGCCCTGCTGATCAGCGAGGTCCTGTTCGTGCTCAGCGTGCCGGGCGTCTACGACCTGTGGTGGAAACTGGCCCACCTCATGAAGCTCATCGGGTTCGCGGGGCTTGGGGTCTACCTGGTGAAAGAGATGGGGACAACGACAGACTAACGAGGAATGGAAGATGGATGAGCGATCCCAAGAAAGACAAGACCACGAGAAAGAGGCCGACCAGGGGCTCTGGACTGCCCTGGAGCAGGCAGTCGAGCAGGAGCGGGAGCCAGCCTTGGACTTGTGGGAGACTCTGGGGGAACGACTGGACCTTTCCCAAAGGAAGCCCAGGCGCATCGCCCACGTGGAGGTGGCCCACCGTACCGTACGCGGAGAGGAGTACTACGTCCTCAAGCATTTGGAGGGCGATACCTATCTCCGGCTCGATGCACGGGACTATTTCCTATGGGAACTCATGGATGGGCAGCACTCGATCCGGGATCTGGCCGTCGCCTATTTTGCGCGTTATGGCGCCTTTCCGTTTGAACGCCTGATGCGCTTCATCGAGAGACTCAAGGAGAACGGGTTTCTGGAAGAGAAGCCGGTGCATGTCTTTGGAGCCATCGTCGGGCATCTTGCTGCTCGCTCCTGGATCTACCGGCTCAAGCGCTTCTCCGAGACGTTCGCCCAAAAGGAATTCAGCCTGAAGAATGTGGATCGGTTCTTTGGGGTTCTCTATCGGTGGGGAGGCTGGATCTTCTTCACGCGGCCCGCCGCAGTCCTGTACGGAATACTATTCCTGGCCGGCCTGACCCTCTTTGGCCGGGAACTAGCGACTGGAACCTATTCCCTGACCAAGACTGGAGAGTCCTATGGGCTAGGGTTGCTTACCCTGGCCGGTCTGATCTATCTCATGATCGTCTCCCATGAGTTTGGTCATGCCCTTGCCGTGAAGCATTACCGGCGCAAGGTGCACCAGGCTGGTTTTCTCATCTACTACGGAATGCCAGGCTTCTTTGTGGACACCACCGACATCTGGATGGCGCCGAAACGAGCCCGGCTCGTCGCCTCTTTTGCTGGTCCCGCTGCGACCTTGCTCCTCGCGAGCCTGTGCTCCGTCTTTATTGCGATCTTTGACTCTGCGCTCAACGCAGTTCTGTTCAAGGTAGCTTTCATATGCTACACGCTCGTGCTGGTGAATGCCAATCCCCTTCTGGAGTTGGATGGCTACTTCTTTCTCATGGACTGGCTGGAGATACCCTTGCTGCGTAAAAAATCCCTCGACTTTGTCAAAAAGGGGCTCTGGGAGAAGCTTTTCAGGGAGAGGGGCAAGTTCAGCCGCGAGGAGAGGATCTACGCCGTCTTCGGTCTTTTGGCCGCCGCCTGCACGGGATTCTTTATCTTCCTCGGCGGCTACCTCTGGCAGACGATCATCGCAACAATGATGTGGGAATTGCGCAGCGGCCAGGATCTCCTGTTCACTTTCCTTATGGCTGGCATGTTGATCCTGCTAGCATGACCTTTGACCGCTGTCGAACAAATCGCACAATTGAACTTCGGGCATGCTCTACCCTCCAATGTCTAGTAGTGCGACAGGAAACTGCCACTACATGTTGGATAACACTTTTGGATTATTGGGGTTCAGTTATGCGGTTATCGGCAGACGGTCAAACCTCATGCTAGGAACACCCTTTGTCGTGGGGCTGGCTCTGCGCATCATCTTCCTGATTGGCGAAGCCATCGCTCGAGCGCGCGTGACATATCGAAGGCTGTCCAGGAGAGAATGAGCGAGAGCATACGGGGCAACAGCAAGTGGGGAGGCATGCTGTGCGCGACCCGATACTCTACCTAACTAACAGAACCCGTTTCAGGAGGTGAACAATGGCAACCGAGCAAGAATTCCACGAGTTGATCGGCCGGACGATCGCTGATCCCGAGCTCCGGGCCCAAGTACTCGAAGACCCAGAGAAGGCCGTCCAAGAGGCCGGATACGAGTTGACTGAGGAGCAACTAGCCTTCCTCAAGGCGATTGACCTGGAATCCGTATCCGGAGACCTGGACAAACGCTTCTCCAAAATCTTCTAGCAACTCGGCCCAGTAGCACTGGCAAACATTGCCTCCTGTCCCGGCCGAAGAGGTCCAAAAAAGGGCACGGGAAGGCGATGCGACGATGGCGGGGAGGCCCTCCCCTCTCCCTGCCATCCCATCCTTGAGTCAGAGAGAGGTCTTACAGCTTATGGATGCGACCCTCGTGAACGCTTGTTTTTATAAGCCAAGTGGTGATTCCTTTGGGGGGCTGTTGCCCCCCACGCCCCTTGGTCCGTTGTACCTGGCTTCTGCTGTCCAGCAAGCCGGCTACGACCTGGAACTTCGTGATTTCCAAACGGTTACCCACCATCCCGAACAGCCGCTACACCAGCAGTTCGAGGTATTCCTCGAAGGGTCGGCACCGCTATTGGGAATAAGCACGATGAGCGATCTCCTGCCCATGGCGATTCTGGCTTTGCGAGACTACAAAGCACGCCATAAAGAGACTACGGTGGTGCTGGGCGGGATCGGTCCATCGAGTGTAGCGCCTGCCTTGATGGAGCACTTCTCCTGGATTGATGCTGTCTGCGTGGGTGAGGGTGAGGAGGCCCTTCCACGACTGATCGCCGCGTTCCGAGACCACGGCAGTTACCCTGATCAGGTGCTCGGAGAGATTCCAGGCTTATGGTATAGAAGAGATGGGAAAAGCACCTCTACCGGAAAGCCCGTACGAATAGCGGATACAGATACATTTCATCCGCTCCCCTATGATCTGGTCGATCTGAGCTGTTATAGTCGAAGAATGCCGATCATCACAACCCGCGGGTGTCCATACAACTGTGCTTTCTGCGCCAGCCGTGCATTTTGGGGCCGCCGTGTCACCAGACGAAGCATCACCAGCGTGATCCAGGAAATCGTGGAGCACGTTCAGACACGCGGATGTGATTATATTGCCTTCCTGGATGACACCTTCGTTCTTGACCGCAGGTGGCTCTCTGCGCTGTTTCAGGAGCTAAGACAGATGCGGATTAGATTCAGTTGGCGCTGCTTTGGGCACATTGATTTGGTGGACCAGGCCTGGCTTGAGTATATGGCAGAGAATGGTTGTGTTTCCATAACCTACGGCATTGAATCCGGCTCCCCCCACATTCTGGAAAGGCTCGCTAAGGGATTCACGCCGGAACAGGCGAAAGACGTGGTGGAACTAACGTCCAAGTATATGCAGGTGAGAGCCTCGTTTATCTGGGGGTTTCCGTTTGAAACCCTGGCTGACTTTGAAGCGACACGACGCCTTTACCTGTCGCTCGTTGAACTGGAAAATGTGAAAATTGCGCTTTACCTTTTGACCCCTTTCCCAGACACCCGATTGTATGCGGCATACTCGGACAAGCTGCAATTCTCACCCGACCTGTGTACCTATCTCTTTGATAAACGGGTATTGAGCCAAGAGGAAATTGCGCTGGCCACTTCCTTGCCAAAAGTGTTTCCCAACTACTACCACTTTCAATCTCCTCAGTTGGACTACAAGGTTGAATGTATACATCGGCTCTTTGATCTTTTTCCTCTTTCCACCTGAGGAGTGCAACTATGAATCTGTATCAAGCAGAGACCCACATCTTTCGCCAGGATGGGCAAGCCCTCCTCCTCAATGTAAGATGGTTCATGGCCTCCGTCTGCAAGGATGCGCACCCCTCCGCTGGATATCATAGATCCCGAAGAGTACCCAAAAGGAGGCGACCGCATGTCGAGAATCATCTCCATTCACTCCTTCCGTGGCGGCACAGGCAAATCCAACATCACCGCCAACCTGGCCACTATCATAGCCCAACAGGGCCAGCGAGTCGGCGTCATTGATACCGACATCCAATCGCCCGGCATCCACATCCTCTTCGGGCTGGACGAGGAACAGATGGACAAGGCCCTCAACGACTACCTCTGGGGCAAGTGCGCCGTCGAGGAGACGGCCTACAATGTAGGAGCCGCTTTGAAGATGGGCGAGGGTGAGGTTGCCGTGATGGGAGAAGGCATCTACCTCATCCCTTCCAGCCTCAAGGCCGGGGAGATCTCCAGGGTGCTCAGGGAGGGCTACGACGTGAGCCTCCTCAACGACGGCTTCCGGGAATTGATTGGGCGGCTCAAGCTGGACTATCTCTTCATTGACACCCACCCTGGCCTCAATGAGGAGACCCTGCTCTCCATCGCCATCTCCGACGTGCTGCTGATCATCCTCCGCCCCGATCAGCAGGACTACCAGGGGACGGCGGTGGCGGTGGACGTGGCCCGCAAGTTGGACATCCCCAGGATGTTCCTGGTGGTCAACAAGGCCCTCACCTCCTTCGATTTCGCCGAGGTGAAGCGGACGATGGAGGAGACCTATGGCTGCCAGGTGGCCGGGGTGCTTCCCCTCTCAGAGGACGTGGTGAGGCTGGCCAGCGCGGGCATCTTCTGTCTGCGCTACCCAGACCATCCCGTCACCCAGGAGTTGCACAGAATTGCCGCGCGGATTACAATTTGAGAACCAAGGTAGGTAAAGATGAATCAGGAATTGCTCACCCGCGAAGAGATCATGGCCGGGCTACCCGCCAGACGAGCGAGCACCTTGCTGTTCCTCATCGAGAGCCGCACGGCCCACCTGGTGGCGCAATCGCGGCAGACGATGGAGCGTTTCCTCACCGAAGAGACCGTCAAGGAGCGCAATCTGGCTTTCCTCGAGGCCTTCGCCCTGGGCCGCGATCCCCCCCTCCGCCCCACTATTCAGGACATAGAGCGGTACGCCCCGCAGTGGGCGCCCCTGGTGCCGGAGAATCCCAGGGTGCGGGCCGCAGTCGCCCATATCCTGGGCCAGAAGTACACTTTCACCTACCAGGCCGTGCCAGGCATCCGGGCGGCGCTGGGCCTGGACGAGGAAGCGGTACAGCAAGCTTACCAGCGCCTGTACCACGAGCCGCTGGAGACCATCTATGCCCCACAGGTCAAACTGGTTGACCGACTGCGCTGGGCCTGGGCTGCGCTTGCCAGGTGGTTGGAATCCCTGCCCCCCTTTTGGACCGCCTTCGCCTTGACCCTCACCGAGACCGTCGGCGCAGGCATCCTGGCCTTGCCCATCGCCTTAGCCAGTGTCGGCCCCCTGGCCGGCGTGGTGCTCCTGGTCGTATTGGGCCTGGTGAACGTATTGACCGTTGCATCCATGGCCGAAGCCGTCGCCCGCAGCGGCACCATCCGCTATGGCAGAGCCTTCCTCGGACAGGTGGTGGCCGACTACCTGGGAAACATCGGTTCCCTCATCATCACGTTGGGGCTGGCCATCTACTGCTTCATCATCCTCGTGGCCTACTACATTGGCTTTTCGACCGCACTGGCGGACGCCACAGGTGTGCCCACCGGGGTGTGGGCTGCACTGCTTCTCCTCATCTGGCTCTACTTTCTGCGGCGCGGATCGCTCAACGCCACCGTTGCCTCGGCGCTGTTGGTAGGAGCGACCAACATTGGCCTGATCCTGCTTCTCTCGCTGCTTGCCTTCACCCACGCACGACCGGAGAACCTCTTGTACGTGAATTTACCCTTCCTGGGCGGGCGTCCTTTCGACCCCTCGATCCTGCAACTGATCTTCGGCGTCATCCTCACGGCCTACTTCGGGCACCAATCAGTGAGCAACTGTGCCCAGGTGGTGCTCCGCCGTGACCCCAGCGCCCGCTCCCTGATCTGGGGCAGCATAGCAGGGATGGCAACTGCTATGGTCCTCTACTGTATCTGGGTGTTGGCGGTCAACGGGGCCATCGCGCCACAGGTGCTGGCTGGCCAATCGGGCACAGCCCTGGCCCCGCTGGCGGCCCAGGCCGGCCCCAGCGTGCGCGTGTTGGGATCTGTCTTCGCCGTCCTCGCCATGGGCATGGCCTCGATCAATACCGCCCTCGGCTTCTTTAACCTGGTCCGTGAGCGACTCCCCACACAGCGGCGGCAGATTGTGATGCTGCCCCGGCGGCGGGGGAGTCTGCTCTTCTACCAGCGCGGAAAGCCCAGCGGGAGCCCCCGCATCGGTCTGACCTACCTGGGGCTCGAAGGCCACCGGCCGCGGTTTCGGCTGGACGTCCAATTGGCCGGTGACACCCACCGCATGGAGGTGTCCGTTACGGATCGTCGTTACGGATCGTTGGGAAGATACGGCGCTGCTCGACCGGCTGCCAGACCTGCGCGAGCGTGGGCTCCGCCTGGCGTTAGAGGTATTGGATGCCACCCAGGAGAGTGCCCGCCTGCGAGTCACCTCGCCGATGACCATGACCTACGAGGGGGAGTGGGATACCACCGGTCTTCAGATGGCCGATGTCCTGGCGCTACCCGATTCCTTACGGCAGTTCATCAACTGGATGACACGTCAGGGAGAGGTGAGCCTGGCTGAGGTGGTGGCACACATCGGCCAGGATGAGAGGGTTGCCCACACCATGCTGGAGGCGCTGATGGAGCAAGGCTTCGTGCGGGGGATAGAGGTGAGGGATGAGATACACTATCGGTCCCAGCTTGCCCTCAGACGGGGACGCCGACTGCCTGATGAAATCTGGCGGGCCCTGGGTGAGGAGGTAGCAGGCTCCAGGTTAAAAGCTGAAGGTTCGCAACCTTCGATCTTCAGCCGCCTGGGCGAGCGCGGACGCTTCTACCTGTCGGCGAGCCCGCTGGTGATGATCTTCCTGCTGGTTGAATGGCTTTTCCTTACCGGCCGGGAATCGTTCCCTGGGCCAATCAGCTTACTCGGCACGATTGTCGTTTCCCTCATTGCTGGCATTTTCCCGGTTCTCCTGCTGGTTTCCAGCCGGCGGAAGGGCGAGTTCGTGCCGGGCGTGGTCTACCGGTCGATGGGCCATCCGTTGCTCATCATGGCCATCTACTTCCTCTTCCTGGCCAGCATCTTCCTCCACGGCCTGGTCATCTGGCAAGGTCCCACGGAGCGTGTTGGCGCCTTGTTCGTCGGCGTATCAATGCTGGGAATGACCATCGCCATGTCCCGCCGCGGAGCCTTCGCCCCGCGCGTAGTAGTGGAGCTGCGGGAGGACCTGAGCGAGGAAGGAAGGAGCGTCTTCGCCATCACTGCCGGTGGTCAACCGGTGACGGCGGACGTGCGGCTGATATACCCCGAAGATGAGCGATGCCTGCAGGCTTCCACCGGTGAGATACCCGCGTTCTCTTCGCTGCGACGCGCAACGTTTCAACTGCCGGTTACACTGGCCAAGGAGCTCAAAGTGTGGGCACACACGGTCGCATCCGATGGGAGTTCAAAGGGCCTGCCGGCGCTGTTGGAGGTGCACTGTGACGACCAGGCAAAGCAGTTTGATCTGAAGCTGGCTGGTGGGCAGGCATTGCTGCCCCTCACCAGTGAGCCATGCTGGTTGGACATCACGCTCCCAGAGCCGTCCGCCTCCTGACACCCGCTTCTGCCCGAGGAGCAATGGGGGATTGCATCTGTCATCGTTCGCAGACCCTCAAGTCTACGCCTCCAAGATTCAGTCATACACCGGTAGGAGCAATTTGGCAAATTTAGATGAGCCAGCCTCGCGGCTCTCGTTGGCGAGGCCGGGGCACTGCCCCGAATCTATATATACTTAAGGAAAGGTAATGAACTCCCAAAGGTTGCTACAATGCATGATCGGTTTCACGTTAGTCGCGATCTTATCGTCAGCATGCGGTGCGCCACAAGCCACTGCCGTCCCCACTGGTGCTGCTGGTCCGAGCGCGGCAACGGAGCAAGCCCAGTTCACTGATCCCTTCGCTTATTGCGCAGCGGTTGGCGCTATTGATGCACCAGACGCACGATATACCGGCCCCGAGGTGCCCGAGGTGATCATCAAAGGTCTGAGGAAGGAGCTGGAGACGCCTGATGACGCACCAATGGAATGGTTCGTTGCAGGGACCGTCTGGCGCTGCATGGGCGGCCAGGTCTGGGCTTGCTTCGTCGGCGCCAATTTGCCGTGCACAGCCAAGGCAGACACCAGCCGAACACCCACACCCGCGATGGTGGATTTCTGCAATGCAAATCCAACCTCTGATTTCATTCCAGCCAATGTCACGGGCCGTGAGACGATCTATGAATGGCGTTGCACAGACGGCGCCCCCGAGATCGTCAAAGAACTGTTCAAGCCGGATGCTCAGGGCTTTCTGTCGGACTTCTGGTACGAGATCAGCCCAGGTGACGATTCTTGATGGGTGCGGGGCGTGAGTCGAAGATGCACGACGCGAAACTCGCGCCTGTCGGTCACGCCGTGATTGTGAAATGACATTTGCTGTCTAGTTGAATGAATAGTATAATGCGTTGTGAAAGAATCGCGGAGGCGAGGATTGTCTTTCCAGAGTTTGAGTCTTTCGCTAACCGAAAGGTGTACGGCCCGCTGTGCGGGTTGCTGCATGTGGGCCAGTCCCCAGGGGTCTGTCTTTGGAGGCGGGGATATGCCGTTGGGGATGGCTCTTTCATGCATCGATCAACTGAAGAAGATTCCCACTATCGGCAAAATCGGACTAACCGGGGGCGAGCCCTTTCTTCTCTACCCGGAGGTTCTGGAGATATGCCGGCATGCCTCGTGTAAGGGCCTGATCGTGAGCTGCATCACCAACGGCTATTGGGCTCGCTCTGAAGAGGAGACGCTGGCGAAGATGCGGGAATTGAGGGCTGCCGGGCTGGCTACTCTATACGTCTCCACTGATACCTTTCACCAGGCATTCGTCCCCGTGGAGAGCGTCCGGCGCATCCTTCGGGCCGGCCGGAGAGTGGGCCTCTTCGTGGGCGTGTACATGGACGTCACGCGCCAGAGTATGCGCCTACCGGACCTCTTTGAGGCCTTGAAGGAGGAGATGGTAGAGAGCGCCATCTTTGAAAGCCCTCTCTTCCCTGTAGGCAGGGCCCAGGAGACCCTGGATGCAGAGGATTTTTTCACCAGGCCGGGTATCCCTGCCGAACCTTGCCTTCGGATGAATGACCTGTTCGTCGTGCCCTCTGGGGATGTCTACCCGTGCTGTTCCGCCGCTGGCATGCAACCACCGCTGCGGCTGGGCAATGTGCACGAGACACCCTTGGCTCAAATTGCAGCCCGGCTCCAGCGGAGCTTTTTCCATCGCCTCCTGGCCCAACGAGGACCTGGCTGGTTTGCCCAAGCTTTGATAGAGAGAGAGTTGATTCCTTCACTTCAACCAGCCTACGTGCACGCATGCCACCTGTGCTACGATCTCTTCTCCCGGCCTGAGTGGGCCGCAGCGGTGGCAACACTGGTAGAGGAAGAGGAAATCCGCCGCGCCCGACGGCTCCTGGAGGCCGCCTTGCTTTCCCAAACCGAGGCTACCCATGCTGCAGAATAGCTTTTGCACGATCCGCATCACCGACGAATGTGAGATAGATTGCCCCGTATGCGGCATGCCCCCCCTCTCCCGGCGGGCGCAAAGCATGAGCCAGGAAGAAATCCTCAATTGCGTCGCCCAGGTGGCTCAGCTCCCTTCGTTGTGGGCCATCCACTTCGCGGGCGGAGAGCCTTTTCTGCTTTTCGATGACCTGGTCGAGGCCATCCGGACAACGAGCGCCAGGGGGTTGAAGACCATCACTATCACCCAGGCTTTCTGGGCCCGTTCCCCCGGGGAGGCCAGGGAACGCATTGAGGCCCTGAGTGAGGCGGGACTGACTTGCCTTCTCATCCACACCGACCGCTTTCATCAGCCTCACGTTCCCCTGGCCCGAATCGTGAATGTCGTTACCGCCGCCCGTGCAGCGGGCACGTTGGTCTACCTCTTCAGCACCATCGGGCGGGGGGAGGAGACCCCTGGCACAATTCTGCGCAGTCTGACGGAGGAATTCGTGGGGTTAGGGGTCATCACCCGGCCCCTTCTCCCGGTCGGACGGGCCAAAGAGGCCGTGACACCGGAGGACTTGCTCACCATCCCGGAAGTACCGACTGCTCCCTGCCCTGACCCGATCCCGCGTAGACTCACAGTGGATGTAGATGGCAGTGTCTATCCCTGCTTCTCCCACGCGGGCAGGATGCCTCCGTTGCGGATGGGCAGCTTGCATCAAAGGCCGCTCTCGGAGATCGTGACCCACCCCGACAGTGCTCTCCTCCTGGCCATCTTGAAAGAGCACGGCCCCTCGTGGTTCCTGCCGGCCTTGGCCGATGCGGGGATTGTTCTGCCCGGCCAAAGAAGCGGCTACGTGAACGTCTGTCACCTCTGCTACGAAATCTTCTCTGATCCAGAGGCGGCAAAGGTGGCCCACAGAGCTCTGATCTCAAGTAAGAGAGGAAGGTAAAGGATGAACACAACATCCCAGGATAGGTCCGGCCAGGAGGAAAGTCGTAGCGGCGGGCTCTGGGGCACCCTGGAGCAAGCGGTCGAGCAGGAGCGCGAGGCCACCTTGGACCTGTGGGAGACCATTGAGGAACGACTGGATCTCTCCAAGAAGAAACCAAAGCGTATCGCCAACGTAGAAGTGGCCCTCCAGCAAAGAACGCACGGAGAGGAGTACTACGTCCTGAGGAGCCCCGAAGCCAACACCTATCTCAAACTCGAACCACGAGATTACTTTTTGTGGGAGCTCATGGACGGGGAACACTCCGTGCGCGACCTGGCCGTGGCTTACTTCGTCAAGTTTGGAGCTTTCGCTTTCGACCGCCTGGTTCATCTCATGGCACAACTCAAGGCAAACCATCTGCTGGAGGAGAAACCAGTACACATCTTTGGCGCCGTCAGCCAGCGCTTCGCCGCCCAAACCCTGATCTACCGCCTCCAGCAATTCTCCGAAACCTCCACCCAAAAGGAGCTCAGCCTGAAGAATGCAGACCGGTTTTTCGATGCGCTCTACCGGCGGCTGGGTTGGCTTTTCTTCACTCAACCAGCCAGGATCCTATCTGGAGTGCTCATCGTGGCCGGGTTGGTGTTCTTCGTTCGAGAACTGCTGGCTGGCACCTATCCCCTCCTGAGCACGGCTGGTTCGTATGGCCTGGGGTTGATCGCTCTGATGATGCTCAACTACGTCATGCTGTTCTTCCACGAGTGCGGCCATGCTATGGCCTGTAAATCGTATGGCCGCCAGGTGCCCAAGGCCGGCGCCTTGGTTTACTTTGGTTCGCTGGCCTGGTTTGTGGACACCACCGACATCTGGATGGCGCCGAAGCGGGCCCGCATCGTCGTTTCCCTCGCTGGTGGCCTGGCCACCGTGCTCCTGGGCAGTCTACTTGCCATCTCTATCGCCGCTTTCCCCTCGTTCCCCTTGAACCCGATCCTCTTCCAGGCCGCTTTCATGGGCTACATGGGTGCTCTGTTGAACATGAATCCGCTCCTGGAGTGGGATGGCTATTACATCCTGATGGACTGGCTAGAGATCCCCCTGCTACGCAAGAAATCGTTAGCTTTCGTCAAGGACAGGCTGCTGGCCAAGCTGTTCAAAGAGCGGAGCAAGTTCAGCCGGGAGGAGAGGCTCTTTACCGTCTTTGGTATCCTGGCAGCCATCTGGACCGGGATCAACCTGTTCTTTGGCGTGTTCCTCTGGCAGTTCCACGGCAGGAAGATGCTCCAGGAGATACTGAGCGGTCGAGACCTCTTGTCTCTAATCCTCATCGGTGGGCTCATGATCGTGTCCGGCGCCACCCTCGTTCTGGGCCTCATTATCAAAGCCCTCCTTCTGGCCAACGAGGCCCCCACCCGACTGCGCGCCTTCTTCAGGACACGACAGCAAAGGAAATCCCAATGAAGACGATGTCTGCCGAGCGCGTGCACAAGGCGGAGATACACTGCTTCAGCCAGGACGGCCGCCACATCCTTCTCGACGTGCGGCAAAGCAGGGTATTTGGCATCACCCCTCTGGAGCGGGACATCCTGGCTGCCCCGCAGGGGACTCCTCTGGAAGCGTTGCTTTACGAGTTGAGGAAAGAGCACGAGGCAGGGAAGATCGAGCGTGCCCTGGAGAGCTTGAAGGGACTTGGCATCATCGCCTTTGAGCCCCTCCCCCTTTCCGAGGTGGGCGAAGTGCTGCCCTCAGTCATTACCGACCTGGAACTCAACATAGCTCAGGATTGCAACCTGCGTTGCCGATATTGCATCGTCGAGCAAGGGGGTTTCGGAGCACGGCGCTATCAAATGAGCCCGGAAGTAGGCCGACAGGCGGTGGACTTCGTCCTTCGAGAATCGGGTGAGGAGGAGCTCTGCTACCTCACCTTCTTTGGCGGGGAGCCGATGCTGAACTTTGGGCTCATCGAGGACATGGTGGCTTACAGCCTGGCCCAGGCAGCCAGGCACAGCAAGCGGATGGCGTACCTCATCGTCACCAACGGCACTCTGTTTGACGACGACAATATCGCCTTCATCAAAAAGCACAAGATCGGCGTCCAGGTCAGCCTGGATGGTCCCCCCGCCGTCCACGACCGACTGAGACCTACGGCCTCCGGGAGAGGCTCGTATGAGACCATCGTGGCCCATTTGCCCCAACTATTGACTGACTACGCCGAACGGGTCAGCATCCGGGCCACCGTCACCCGCTATAACTCCGCCATCCTGGAACTCCTGGATCACCTGACCGGCCTTGGGGTTGGCCGCGTGGGCCTGAACTATGTCGAGGGAGATGGCGACGACTATGCACTCGACCTTTCAGCACGGGAGCAGTTGAAGGTGGGATACACCGAGCTGGCGCGGCGCTTTCTGGCAGGGGCGCCAGAGGGCGATTTCTCTGCTGCTGGCTTCTTTGCGCACTTCATGGCCCACTTTTGCAGTGGGCTGAAGCGCCGCACCTACTGCGGCGCCGGGGTGAGAATGTTAGGCGTCTCGGCTTCCGGAGGGCTCTACCCATGCCCGTACCTGGCTGAGAGGGAGGACTATCGCGTCGGCCACGTGGCGACTGGTGTGGACAGGGAAAGATTGGCCCGCTGGCGGTCCTATCTTGACGTAGACAGGAAGCCTCTTTGTCAAAGCTGCTGGGCTCGTTACGTATGTGGTGGGGGGTGCCTCTCAGCGGCCATCAAATATGGCGGCACCCCCCATCGGCCCTACGAAGCGGATTGTGACCTGATACGACACCTGGCCCAGCTTATCATGTGGATATACCTGGAGCTGAAAGAGAAGCATCCCGACGCCTTCCTTCAATACCTGCTGCAGTCCCCCAGCAGCGATATGATGGCAGGGAGAAGCATTGCCAACATCCTGAGGGCAATGAACTTAGGAGTAACTCGCCCGCCTGTACCAGCGGGCGAGCGCTCCAGAGGATGAGCCGGGGAGAAGGGCGGCATGGGGAGAGGCATGTCGTCCTCCAAACCTGGAACATCCCA
The DNA here is from genome assembly GCA_964625745.1 of uncultured Anaerolineae bacterium. Classification (GTDB taxonomy): domain Bacteria; phylum Chloroflexota; class Anaerolineae; order VGOG01; family VGOG01; genus CAZVCJ01. The sequence continues at coordinate 21,665 of CAZVCJ010000030.1, forward strand.
TATCTGGTTAATCCGATTGAAAAAAGGAGGTGATACAATGGCAACCGAGAAAGAGATACACGAACTGATCGGCCGCGCCGTCGCTGACTCCGAGTTCCGAGCCAAGCTGGTGGAGGACCCGGAGAAAGCGGTCAAGGAAGCCGGCTACGAACTGACCGAAGAGCAGTTGGCCGGGCTCAAGGCGGCGGATATGAGTGACCTCAGCGAGTCTCTGGACGAGAGACTGTCGAAAGGCTGCGATTGGATCTGCTACGGTTACAAGTGGGGATAGCAGCCAGGTAGTGGCCTTTCTGCCACCAGGCAGGACAGGAAGGGGTTCCTTTGAAGCATCGCCAACAGATGGTCAGTAAACCTCAGAGCTGGAGAGGCCCTCTCCCCTCTCCAGCCCCTTACCTGGTAGAGTCAGTAGAATTTACGCAGATTCCTCCACATCGCCGGGGAGCCAACGATGAATCTTAGCCATGACTTCGATACCGATGTCGAGTGGATATTGGAGGCCTGTGAGAGGCGCGTATCCACGTATCCACCCTCACTGCGTCAGGCTGGCCGGGCCTGCCTGGATAAGTATCAGTTGTCGAAAGATACCAGCCAGCGAAAAGGTCTTATCTATCTTCTGCCTTTTTGGCTGAGGGAAACCCTCGGCGTTGACCAGGAGGCCTGCCGCCTCAGCGCTCTGGGCATCACCTTTGGGACGCTCTATTTCTTCGTCCAGGACGCGGTGATGGACGCCAGGCCGGGAGAGTACAAGGGGCATCTCCTGCCTCTGGGAAGTCTTTTCTTCCTGGATTTCACCGCGCTGTATCGCTCGCTCTTTGACTCAGGTTCGCCATTCTGGGAGTATTTCGAGAAATACATCAAGGAATGGGCAGAGAGCGTGCTCTGGGAGCGCAAGCATCATTGGGGAGAGGTGCAAGAGTACAAGGAGGACGACTTCATCCGGCTGGGCCACAAGGCTGCCCCTCTAAAAATCCCCTGCACGGCGATGAGCCTGCTGGCAAAGCGGGAGGATGCCATCGGGCTGTTGGAAGAGATGCTGGACTACAATCTGGTGGTCGTGCAGTTGATGGACGACCTGCGGGACTGGCGTGGCGACCTGGCGCGGGGGAATTACACCTACTTTCTCACCCGCGTGATGGCCGCCCGGGGCATCGGCTCTCCCGCTTCACTGACCGAGGCCGAGGTAGAGAAGGCTCTCTTCGTCGGCAGGGTCTTTGAGGAAGTGCTGGACCTGGCGGCGGAGTACAATCGGCGGACGCTGGAAAGCATTTCCACCTTACACGCCCCCTATCTGGAAGCGTACATTGATGTCCTGGCCCAGCAATGCCGTCAGTTAAAGGGGGAATTGCAAGCGGAGCGAGCGCGACGGATTCGGGAACGGTTCGCCTTCCTTTTTCAAGGAGCAAGTGCCATTGGAGAATAAGCTGGGAACGAAAGTAACTCTGATAACCCCGCTGCGCATGGAACCTGGCAGCGTTTTCAACCCCAAACCATTCGTCCCCATCGGTCTGCTGGTCGTGGGTGCGGCGTTGGAAGAGGTCGGCTGCTCGGTGGAGATCATAGACCAGACCAGGGCCTTCCAGGATGGCTCGGTCACGCCGGGAGATGGCGCCTACGATCAACTGGCAAAGATGATCCGAGCCACGGAGCCAGACCTGGTGGGCTTTGGCACGATGTGCAACTCCTACCCTCAGACCATTGCCCTGGCCCGCCGCTATCGTGCTTTAGACCCAAAGCGGCCGATCATATTGGGAGGCCCACAGGCCAGCGGTACAGACGTGGAGACGCTGAGGGCTTTTCCGTGGGTTGACCTGATTGTGCGTGGCGAGGCAGAGGAGACGATCAAAGGGCTGGTGATGCGCTGGCGAGGAGGCCAAAGCCTGGCCGACCTGCCGGGTATCACCTGGCGCGAAAACGGCCAGGTGTATCGCAATCCCGACGCCCTGCCCATTGAAGACCTGGATGCGCAGCCCAGGCCCGCCTATCATCTCTATCCCCTGGAGGGGATGGAGCGGGTCGAGATTGAAGCCGGGCGGGGATGCCCCTTCGGCTGCACTTTCTGCTCGGTTAGCCGTTACTTCAAACGGCGTTATCGGATGAAATCGGCGGTGCGCCTGCTCGCCGAGATGAAATACTTGAATACACGTTACGGTTGCCGGTACTTCGATTTGAGTCACGATCTGTTCACCGTTGACAAGCGACTCGTGCAGACCTTTTGTCAGGCCGTCATCACGTCCGGGTTACCGCTAAAGTGGAGTTGCAGCGCCCGCACGGATTGTGTAGACGAAGAGTTGCTCGAAGAGATGCAGGCTGCGGGTTGCGCTGGCATCTACTTTGGTATCGAGACCGGTTCGGCGCCCATGCAGAAGATCATCAACAAGAACCTGGAACTGGGACGGGTCGTGCCCACGTTGCGGGCCGTGTCGGAACGTGGCATCAGGGCGATCTGCTCCTTCATCGTCGGCTTCCCGGAAGAGACCGAAGAGGACTTGCGGGCCACACTCGGCCTGGCACTAGAACTGAGCCGTTTCGAAACCACCAGGGTGCAAGTGCACCTGTTGGCTCCACTGGTGCCCAGTTCGCTGTACGAGGCCCACAGCAGTCGGCTCCAGTATGACGGGCACCTCTCTGACGCTTCGGATTACCTGTTGACTGACGAGGAGGAGGAACTGGTGCGAGCCCATCCCGAGGTCTTTGCCAGCTTTTACTACATAGACCCCCCTCATCTGAACCGGGATAAGCTCAAGGCGATAGCCAGTGCGTGGGAATTCCCCAACCTGCTGCTCGGTTTGAGAGAGAGCCTGGGTGATTTGAATCTGGTGCTGGATGGCTGGCTGGCCTGGAAAGAGCAGAACGTGGACGACACGGCCAGAGATTATTATCGCTCTCAATTCGGGATAGATTTTTTTCGCTATCTGCGAAGCGAGATCGCTCAGAGGCAGCTTCAGGAAACCTATCTCACGGATTTAGTAGAATACGAAGCCCTCAAGTTCAGCCTGGCAAAGAGCCGCTTGGACACGCCGACAGAGCTGCGCACCTTTCGATACGACGTCAAAGAAGCCGTTCGACGGTTGCAGGCCGGGGAATCCTTGAGCGACCTGTTGCCTCGATCTACGCATTTGCTCTTTACCCAATCGGAAAACGAGGTCAACGTGATTCGGGTCACGCCAACAATACAAAAAATGTTTGGACTGAATTTGCCGACCTGAGCCTCTTGCCGTTCCCTCAAGACTATGGGCCAGAAAGCGTGTGAGAGATAAATTGGCTTCGGCCATCGAAAAAGCAATTGACTTCCTGTATCACCACCAACTACCGTACGGGGAGTTCAAAACGTACATGTCTCCCAACCTAAGGTTGGAGGATCAATATCTACCTGACAGCACGCCATTTGTCACCACCTTGGTTCTGTATTGCCTTGGCTTCGTGAATTGCCCCAAGGCGAGCGAAATGACACGGAAGGCCGTCAACTTTCTCATAGAAGAGATGAAGCCTCCTGGGGTCTGGAGGTATTGGACATCGAGAACTAACCAACAGCCCACCCCGGATTTAGACGATACTTCATGTGCTTCCTTCGTGCTCAAGAAGTACCATCCCCACATTGATTCCAATATCGGAATTGTCCTGAGTAACCGGAATGACCAGGGCCTTTTTTGCACCTGGATCAAGGACGACCATACAGCCCAAAATGACGTTGATAGTGTGGTCAATGCCAACGTGTTACTGTATCTGGGTGAGCGTGAGGAGACCAAGGCGGTATGTGATTACCTCAACCACATTGTATTAAACGATCAAGAGCAGGGATCCTACTGGTACTACCTCGACCATCTAGCCCTCTACTACATGATGTCCAGAGCCTACTTTAACGGCGTCCCTAAACTGAGAGACTCCCAGAACGCCGTTATAAACAAGCTAACCTTGCGACAGCAAAAAGACGGCTCTTTCGGCAACGAACTCTACACCGCCCTTGCTGTTTGCACATTACTCAATTTCGAGTACGATGATAGTACTACGCTCAATCCGGCCATTGATTACATCTCAAACCGTCAGCAGAAAGATGGGGCCTGGGCAAGGGTGGCCTTCTATACTGGTCCCGAAGCACCAATCCCCCACTCCTTTTGGTTTGGATCAGAGGAGCTGACAACTGCCCTCTGCCTTGAAGCGCTAGCCAGGTACCGACACTCTACAGCCGACCATGAGGCCATACCAAAAGGCTAAGATAGTGGTTACGGAGAAGAAGATCCAAAACCACCGAGAGGGAAAAAATGGTGCATGACATTCAAAGCGTTGAAAGGAAACAACCGCATGTCGAAAATCATCTCCATCCACTCATTCCGTGGCGGCACGGGCAAATCCAATATCACCGCCAACCTGGCGACTATCATCGCCCAACAGAGCCAGCGGGTGGGCGTCATTGACACCGACATCCAGTCCCCCGGCATCCACATCCTCTTCGGCCTGGACGCGGAGAGGATGGACAAGGCCCTCAACGACTACCTCTGGGGCAAGTGCGCCGTCGAGGAGACGGCCTACGATGTGGGCGAGGGCAAGGTTACAGTGATGGGCGGAGACATCTACATCATCCCCTCTAGCCTCAAGGCTGGGGAGATCTCCAGGGTGCTCAGAGAGGGCTACGACGTGAGCCTCCTCAACGACGGCTTCCGGGAACTCATCAGTCGGCTCAACCTGGACTGCCTCTTCATTGACACCCACCCCGGCCTCAACGAGGAGACGCTGCTCTCCATCGCCATCTCCGATGTGCTGCTGATCATCCTCCGCCCCGACCAGCAGGATTACCAGGGGACGGCAGTGGCGGTGGATGTGGCCCGCAAGTTGAACATCCCCAGCATGTTCCTGGTGGTCAACAAGGTCCTAACCTCCTTCGACTTCGCCGAGGTGAAGCGGGCGATGGAGAAGACCTACGGCTGCCAGGTGGCTGGGGTGTTACCTCTTTCGGAGGATATGGTCAGGCTGGCCAGCGCGGGCATCTTCTGCCTGCGCTACCCCGACCACCCCCTCACCCAGGGGCTCATGGCCATCACCGACAGAATTACGGAGGCAACGAGCTGAGATGAGGTTACAGACGAAGATTTTTCTATCCATCATCGGGCTGCTGCTGATCACGGTTATCGCCACCGCTTTCGTTACTACTCGGGGAGCAACCCAGGCCATGCTGGCCCAGATGGAAGAGGATGGCATCACCATCGCCCAACTGCTGGCCCGCAGCGGCAACTTCGCCGTGCGCGTGCCTGAGCAGGTTGAAGACGTTATAGGCGAGCAAATGGTGGTGGAGGCGCGTATCGCTGCCCATCTGGTGGCTGTGGCTGAGGGTCAGGCCGGGATGTCCCCTGAGGAGATCAATGCCATCCTCCAGGACATCACCGACCACACCGTGCTGGACGAGTTCTGGATCACCGACGAGACAGCCCACGCCTACCTGCGCAACGAACTGGACATTGACTTCACCTTCAGCCTCGACCCCGCTGAGCAACCCCAGGCTCACGTTTTCTACCCACTGCTCAGTCAAGAGGACGGGATAGTGATACAAGAAGCCCGCCAGCGAGAGGTAGATCCCAAGGTGTTTAAGTACGTTGGCGTGTCGGGAATAGACAAACCGCGCATCGTCCAGGTGGGCTATCTGGCCACCTTCCTCGAAGAACTTAGCCAAGATATGAATGTCCAGAGGCTATTGGACGAACTGACCGGGCAGGGCAATGTGGCTTCCATCCGCCTGGTGGATGCCAAACGTCAAAGCCTTGCCGCCAGTACCCAACCGATCAGAGGCATCGGCGAAAGGCTGAGCGGTGATGACCTGAACTTGCTAACGAAGGCTATCACGTCCAGAGGGGTGTGCACCGCCCTTCGACAGGCTCAGGACACCGCCTTGCGAGAGGACGTCTTGAGGGTCGCAGTACCGCTGCTAGACCAGGAGGGGAACGTGCAGGTAGTAGCCTTCGTTTACCTTCTGACCGATAGCGTCAGGGCTGCCATCCAAACAGGCGTCATTCGTAGCCTTCTCGTTTCGGTGGCCGTGCTCGTCGTTGGGGCTCTCATCTCCTTTCTCCTGAGCAGCAGCATCACCCGACCGCTTCGCAAGCTGACCGGTGCGGCTCAGGTTATAGAACGTGGCGGGCGGTTTGAGCCGGAGCGCATCGCCAGCCTGACCAGGGCCAGGGACGAGTTAGCCCAACTGGCCCGGGTTTTCAGTCAAATGGCCGTCAAGGTGCAGGCTCGCGAGGAGCAGTTGAAAAGACAGGTGGAGGAGCTGCGTATCCAGATTGACGAGGTCAAGAAGGCCAGGCAAGTGGCGGAGATCACCGAGACCGAATACTTTCGGCACCTCCGAGAGCACGCCCAGGAGATGAGAGAAAGGGCGAAAGGGCAATGACGATATGA
>CAZVCJ010000030.1:28154-32774 GCA_964625745.1 uncultured Anaerolineae bacterium
CTCTCTTTCAATTCCTGGACGAATATGAAAAATAACCCGGAAGTGAAAAATCCTGAACTCAGATTCAGAATAAGAACCAAGATGCTGCTGGCTTTCCTGGGGCTGTCCATCATTTCTCTTGCTCTGTTCGGATACGTCGCCCTCAGCAACATAAGGAGGCTGGGTGACTATGCCTTAGAAAAGAGCGCGTCCCTGGGAGAGAGTGCGACAAACGACGCCACCAATGCTCTGGAGGCTCTCGGCGCAGCGATCATAGAGCAAAAGGCAAAAGACGTGGCCATGCAATGTGCGATTTACATGGATGCTCATCCTGACATGACCGTGGCCGATTTACAGGCCAGTGCAGAGTTTCAAGAGATCGCCGTTCAACCTGTCGGTGAGACCGGATACACAGCACTAACAAACTATGAAACCCTCATCTGTCGTTTCCATGTAAATCCTGACATTGTCAACCTGGACCTCCACGAGCTGGCCCAAAAACTGCCTGGTTTCTGGGAAGTGATGGAGGACAGCCAGGGCGGCCAGGATTCCTTTGGCTACTATGACTGGGAAGAGCAAGATGGCTCAGTCAGAAAAAAATACATGTTCATAACCCCAATAAAAGCGAGGGCAGCGGATGGTGTAGGAATGACGGTAGCAGCCACGACCTACATTGACGAATTCTCCAAACCTGTGGAAGAAACGAAAAAGAAGATCGCCGCCACAGCTTTGAGCGTCAACGAGCACATCAATGCAGAAATCAATAACACCCGCCATACCTTCATTGGCGTCCTCATCGCCATGATTCTGGTGGTCTTCGCAGTGTCCTTTCTTCTTTCAAGAGCGATCACAAACCCCATCGTGGCCCTTACCCAGGCTGCTCAGAGCATAGAACGAGGAGAGCGGTTCGAGCCAGAGCGCATCGCTGTCCTGGCCAAGGCCAGAGACGAGCTGGCCCATCTAGCCCGGGTCTTCAGCCAGATGGCCGTCGAGGTACAAGCCCGTGAGGAACGGCTGAAAAGACGGGTGGAGGAACTGCGTATCAGAATTGACGAGACAAGGAAGGCCAGACAGGTGGCGGAGATAACCGAGACCGAGTACTTCCAGCACTTGCAGGAACACGCTGCCAAGATGAGAGAAAGGGCGAAAGGAAGATAAAATCGCTACAACTTGACAATGACCCCATTAGACAGTACAATTCGGGTTGCTGTTCACCTGGTGTTCGGGAGCATATCATGAAAGATCTCCTAAGCCGAACATTTCGACTCCGCCCAGGAGAGACGGGCCTGGTGTTTACCCTGGGCCTCCTACTGCTAAGCAATTCTGTTGCCCAGCAAGTGTCTGGAATTGTAGCCATCAGCGGCTTCTTGAGTGAGGGAGGAGTCAACCAGATACTCATCGTCTGGGTGATAGACACGCTGCTGATCATCCTGATGACAGGGTTGCAGTCCTTGATCGTAGACCGTTTCGACCGCATCACTTTGATGCGCGGCATGATTTTCACCTTCGCCCTGGTGTTTACCGTCTTGCGACTGATGTTCACCTTCCAGGCCCTTGGCTGGCTCAACTACTCGCTCCTCTACCTGGTCTCTGAGCAACAGTGGCTATTCTTCCCCTTGATCTTCTGGGTTCTGGCCAACGACGTCCTCGACATGGCTCAAACCAAACGACTCTTCCCCCTAATCGCCAGTGGGGGGTCTGTCGGGAAGCTCGTGGGTATCGGCATCGCTCTCCTATCGCCTGGCCTGTTTAGTCGGCTAGCCATCAAGCCAGCAGAAGTGTTGACCCTCAACGTGCTGATTTACATGCTGGCCTATCTCATCGTGCTGGCGGGACTACGCAAAGTCAAAGTGCGGCAAACGCGGCAGAAACCCGAGACGCTGCAAGAGACGTTGACCGAAGGCTGGGCCTTCATACGCGAAGTGCCCTCTTTCCGCTACCTGATGCTGTCCATATTGGCGTTGATCGTATGTGACACCATCATCGAGTTCCGCTTCCTGGTCGTTTCCAACGAGATTTTCAACGACGCCAGCAGCTATCAGACTTTCTACAGCCTCTACCGCCTGGGACTGATCCTGGCCTCCATCGCCATCCAGGCCTTCCTGACCAATCGCGTCATAGCCAGAATCAGCTTGAAGAACACCTTTTTGATCCTGCCTTTCACCGCGTTGGCCGGCGCAACCTGGATGATGGCCCTGCCTGGAATCATCAGCAGCGTCGGGGGAGTGATTTTGGAGAAGCTCCCAGCCATCACCGTGGATCAATCGGCCCGCAAGGCATTTCAGGCGCTGGTGCCGGAGGAGCGTCGGGGCAGGGTGAGCATGTTCATGGATAGTTACCTGTTTGCGGGGGGCACCATCATCGGCTGTCTGGTGACCGGCGCCATCGTCTTCGTGGGACCCCTTCGCGGAATCACGGGTCCCCAATCGAGCGGTTCACCACACTTTTACATCTATCTGGCAGTTGCAGTGCTGGCAACTCTGTTCGCCATCTGGGCCATCCTCAAGATGCGCTCCGTATACGAAAGCAGCCTGTTCAACTGGCGACTGAAGCGCCGCCAGCGCCGCACGAGCGTGCTGGATAAGCTCGACTTTTAGCCACTAGAAACCAGGTTTTTTGCGCCCAAAAGCAGAGAGAGGTGGCTGTTCCAGTCACGCCCGCTGACCAGAATCCTACCTGTTCAGAGAAAAACCTGGTTTCTTTACAGAATGAATGTGGTCAACCAGATGAAAGTTGGAATAACCTACGACCTGCGAAATGACTACCCACCTTATGTGAACGCTCCCCCCGACTACTTCGCTGAATTCGACACGGAAGAGAATATCAACTACCTGGCAACAGCCATCGAGAGTCTGGGGCATCAGGTCTGCAGGATCGGCAACGTTTATAAGCTGGTGCGCTTCGTTGCAGATGGCGGATCGGCTGACATAGTGTTCAACATGGCGGAGGGCCTGTGGGGGCGAGCGAGGGAGTCCCAGGTTCCCGCCATACTGGAGGCATATCGGATACCTTACACCGGCTCTGACCCGCTGACGCTGGCCCTCTGCCTGGACAAGGCCCTGACCAAGCGGCTTTGGCAGAGCGCGGGATTGCCAACTCCCGAATTCTGCACCGTGGCAGACATGGCGGAACTCGACCAGGCGAGAGACAGCCTGCCAGTTTTTCCCCTATTTGTGAAACCGGCCCACGAAGGCGCATCAAAGGGCATCGGCGTAGAATCCATCGTTGAATCGGATCGGGAATTGCGCGCCAGAGTCGAGTGGGTGTTAGCCTGGTATCAGCAACCAGCACTCATCGAGGAATTCCTTCCTGGACGGGAGTTCACTATTGGCATCCTGGGAAACGGACTCCAAGCCAGAGTGCTCGGAATTGGAGAGATTGTTCTAACTTCGCTTGACAGAGTGTACGGTTTTGGGCAGAAGGAGCGATGGGAAGCCCGTGTTCCACACAAGCTTATCGCGGTGGAATCAACCTCTCTCAAAAGTGAGCTGGCGGAACTGGCTTTGCGAGCATACCGCGCGGTTGGCTGTCGAGACCTGGGACGATTAGAGATTCGTCTCGACAAGAACGATAATCCACAATTACTTGAGATCAATCCAATAGTAGGGTTGCACCCAACCCACGCCTCTTTGCCCATCATTGCGACGCAGGCCGGCATCTCCTACGAAGAGCTTATTGCCGAAATACTCGAACACGCTATCAACCGATGGTCTCCAGATTGAAGATGTCTAAAAACGCTACCCTTAAACCTCTCGTCTGGTCCGACTGGCGCTCACAGTTACAGCATCGCATCACAACTGTGGAGCAACTGCGCGAATGGATCAACGTAACCGAACGAGAAGAGAAAGCCATCAAGGCATGTACGGACAAGTACCGATGGAGCCTTACCCCGTACTACGCCTCTTTGATGGACGAGCACGACGAAACGTGCCCTATTCGCCAACAGGCGGTTCCTAGCTTGCTGGAACTGGAGCATTCTCCTGGCACGTCTGTGGACCCCGTGGGAGATCGAGCCTATCGCCAGACTAACCGCGTCGTTCACAAATATCCCGACCGGGTTCTACTCCTGGTGACACATTTTTGCGCTACGTACTGCCGCTTTTGCACCCGCAAGTACCACACGATGGACCTGGACGGCACCTACTTTGAGAGGGACGAAGCGACATCCTGGGAAGAGGACTACGACTATATAGCCAGCCATCCGGCCATACGCGACGTGCTGCTCAGTGGCGGCGACCCGTTGATATATTCTGACAGCAAGTTAGACCAAATCATCTCCCGCTTGCGACAGATTCCCCACGTGGAGATCATCCGCCTCGGCAGTCGCTTCCCGGTAGTACTACCACAGCGCATCACGCCAGAGCTGTGCACCATGCTGGAACAGTATCATCCCATTTGGTTTAACACTCACTTCAACCATCCAAAAGAAATCACGCCAGAGGCAGCGCAGGCCTGCGACCGGCTGCTGCGGCACGGCATTGTGGTGCAGAACCAAACCGTTCTCTTGAAAGGCATCAACGACGACCTGCCCACCATGCGCGAGCTATTGACCGGACTCCTGAGAATTCGCGTCCGCCCCTACTACCTCTACCACTGCGACAATGCCGTCGGCGTGTCGCACTTTGCGACCAGTCTGGAAAA
>CAZVCJ010000031.1:0-22088 GCA_964625745.1 uncultured Anaerolineae bacterium
CACGCCGCTGCATAATTCTCGCACATAACGCAAATCTTGTAGAGTAATTCTATAGGATGTCACGGATGTCAACAGGGAATTCATGTCTACATAGATTATACCAGCGATGAAAGGATTTTGCTTGACCCGAACTGACCAACTTTGTGACCTCAACCTGACTTTCCCGACCCTATTGCAGGGTGTTGTGCTATGGGTATGGATTAAAGCCACGCCCTCAGGTAATCAAAGTTCAGTCTGAGCAGAGCCCGCTGAGTGGTGAGATTAGGAGCGACCGGCTCCACTTTGCCCATTACCTCGAGCCCATCGTCAATCATCATGGTGATCACGTCCGGCAATTCGTATTCGTTTCGGACCGACAAGCCCACACGGGTCAAGTAATCGGCCAGCGATGGCGGGTAGATATAAAGCGGGGCGCTGGCGATGTCGCTGGGCGCGGTGTTGGGCGTCGGCTTCTCCACGATGTGTGTGATCCGACCTGAAGCGTCAATGGTCACCGAACTGCTGGCCGCCAGCCGCTCGATGGGCAACCGCTTGAGGCTCAGGCTTGCGTCTGCCCCTGATGCCCTGTGAAATTGCACCAGACTGCCGATGTGCTCGAAGCTAAAGGCGGTATCACTGGCCATAACCATGACGCCGCTACGTACATGTGATGAAGCGGCGTCATCCTGGGTTGAGATGAGGTCGGCTGCCTGCATCACCGCGTGGGCAGTGCCCAACCGCTCTGTCTGCTCGCGAAAGATGAGCTCCATGCCGTAACGTGAGCCATCGCCCAGAAAGCGCCGCAGCATCTCTCCGAGGTGACCGTAGATGATGACCGTCTGGCTGACCCCCGCCTGGCGCAGGTTGGTGAGCAAAGTTTCTATGATAGGTCGGCCACCTATGGGCAGGAGCGGCTTGGGTAGCTACTCGGTGAAAGGGCGCAGCCGCGCTCCCTTGCCGGCCGCCATGATGATGGCTTGCACAGAGACCTCCTCAAGCGGACAGGGCCACGACTGCATCGCTCACCGCCGAGCAACGGTAGAAGCACAGCATGGTGCTGCCGTACTTGCGTTGATCTACCAGGCCAAGGCTCTTCAGTTCCAGGTCTCTGTATTCTTTGGGAAAGATCTGAGCGATGGCCAGGCCGCCCTCGGTCAAGAAGCCTTTCCCATCCAGGGCCAGCAGCGTCTCCGCCCACAGGCCCTTGTACTGGGGCGGGGCGATGTAGATCAGATCGAACGTTTCCGCCGGTTCCCTGGCCAGAAACCTGAAGACGTCGTCCCGAACCAACTCTGCTTGAGCGGCCAGCCCCGTTATCTTCAGGTTTTCCCTGATGGTCTCGATGGCCCGCCGGTTGCGTTCGACGAAGACGGCTCGCTGTGCCCCCCGACTGAGGGCTTCAATGCCCACGCTCCCCGTACCGGCGAAGAGGTCGAGGAAGAGGGCGTTCACCACCTCGTCGCCGAGGATGTTGAAAAGCGACTCCTTGACCCGGTCGGTGATAGGCCGGGCGACGTCGCCCGGCACTGGTCGCAGCCTCCTACCTTTGACCTTCCCCGCTATGACTCGCACAGTATCTCCTCTTTACCTTTGCTTCAAAACGCCGAAGTTCACCAGCGCGATGCCCAGCTCGCCGATCCTCTCTTTGACCCTGGGGTGACATAACAGTTCCAGCTCCCTCTCCCGCTCTTGGGCATAAGTGCTCTTGGCCAGGAGCACCTCGTCGGCGAAGCCGGGGTGGGTTATCATCTCACTGATGCCTTCGGGCAGTCCCTCCAGGATGCCGAGCAGGGTTTCCAAGGTCAGCGCCTGGCCGGAGAAGCTTTGGACGAAGCGATCGGGGTGGGGTATCCCCCTGGCTTGTACCAGGCCGATGTCCTGGCGCGCTATCTCCCGTATAAGGTCAGCCGGGAGCCCCTGGGTCATGGACACACTGGCCGCCGCTTCGTCCCATTCCTCCTCAGGGGGAAAGGGCAGTCTCACGGGCAAGCCGTACTCCTCTGCCAACTCGACATAAACGGCGAAGAAGGGTGGGTAGATATGGATGAAGTGGTGGCAGTCCAGGTGGTCAGGCTCGCGTCCCAATGCGCGGAGGCTTTCGATTTGGGTTCTGAGCTCGGCTTTCAATTCATCTGTGTCTATTTGGTCCGGGCCTGTCCTGAGCTCTGTCGAAGGATGGGACAGGATCGCTTCCTGGCTGTGGAAATAGCCAGCTTCGTCCACCAGGCTAGGCACCTCTGCCGGAGGGAGAAGGGGACACCAGGCGGTGAAAACCAGGTGCACACCCATCCCCAAGTCTGGGTAATCATCGGCTGGCTTCAGGGCATCCTCCACGTTGGGCATATTCATCATGACCGTTGTGCTGGTCACGATGCCCTCGCAGTGAGCCTGGATGATGCCCCGCGTCACTCCCTCAGTTTTCCCGTAGTCGTCGGCGTTAACGATCAGTTGCTTTGACATGGTTTCCTCCAACCTCCAATCTCTAATCTCCAGTGCCTAATATCTCCCTCAGCACGTCGGGACGGTTGGTGATGATGCCGTCCACACCCAGGGCGACGAGACGTTTCATCTCGGCTGGTTCGTCTACCGTCCAGGCGTTCACTCGATAACCTCTCTCTCTTGCCCAGGCCATGTATTCCCTGGTGACCAGGCGTTTCTCCGGGTGCAAGGCGTTGGGATCAGCCAAGAACGTGAACGAGGCCCGAACCAGGTGAGCCGGCAGGTCAAAGAAGTAGATGGGGCCGGTGTTGATGCGAGGGTTGAGCTTCTTGACCTGACGCAGGGCGAGGGGGTTGAACGAGGAAACTATGGCCCGATGGATCAGGTTGTGATCCTCAATGAGCCGCACTACCTCGGAGACCAGGCCCGCGCTGCCGAACACCCTGGCCTTCAGCTCGATGTTCAGGAGCAGTTGGTGGCCGACCTCAATGATGACCTCTTGCAGGGTGGGAATACGCTGGCCGGCGAACGGGTGGTGTCCTGATGGTTCACTTCGACTGGGCTCAGGACAAGCGGCAGGCTCACCACGAAGGTTTACTGAAAGGGCATCGAACCAGGATCCGGCGTCCAGCTCCTTCAACTCAGCCAGGGTCTTGTCCTTCACCGCCCCCTGGCCGTCGGTGGTGGCATCTACCGTGAAGTTGTGGATGATCACGGCCTCGCCATCCTTGGAAGCCTGCACGTCCAACTCCACGCCGTCGGCTCCCATCTCTCTGGCCAGGCGAAAGGCGGCCAGGGTGTTCTCCGGAGCATCGTGGCTGGCCCCTCGGTGGGCGAAGTTCAAAGCTCTGCTTTGATAGAGGTCTGGAGCCTCAGGCACACCTGACCTCCTTGTCCCTAATCCCTCATCCCTCATTCCTCATCGCCCCCATCAAGAACCTGACCCACCCGCAACACTTCCTCCTCGGTATTGTAGCAGTGGGGAGAGACGCGGATGTATTTCTCGCGCAGGGAGATGATAACATTGTTAGCGATGAGTTTATCGTAGTCGGCCTGGACGTCGGGTGTGGAGAAGGAGACGATAGCCGAGCGATGCTTGGGTCGCAGGCAACTGGCTATCTGATAGCCCCGCTGCTGCAGGTCGTCAATGAGTACGTCGGTGAGGTGCAGCGTCCAGCGCCAGATCTCTTCGAGACCCACTTCCTGTAGCAGGTTAACGGAAGCCAACAGCCCCACCATGTTCACAAGGTTTAGCGTCCCCAACTCGAAGCGCTTGGCATTGGGCAGGAAAGTGAGGTCGTAGTCGCGAAAGTTCAGAAAATCTACCACACTCGAGGCCCCGGCATAGGCCGGGGTCATCTCTTCGATTAGCTCTCGACGGCAGAAGAGGAAGCCCTGCCCGCACGGCCCCATCAGCCACTTGGGGCCGCCGCAGGAGAGTATGTCAATGTGACATTCTCTCACGTCGAGGGGGATCACCCCCAGGGCTTGAATGCCGTCCACCACGAAGTAGATGTCCCTGGCTTTGCATAGCTCCCCGATGCTCTGGAGGTCGCTTCTGAAGCCGGTCAGAAACTCCACCGCGCTTACTGCCACCGCTCTGGTTCGCTGATCAAGGTATTCTTCGAGGTCATCCAGCGCCAGCCCTCCCTCGCGGTTGGGGATGATGCGGGCTTCCACTCCGTGTCGCCCCAGGTTCATCCAGGGGTAGACGTTGGCCGGGTACTCCATGTCGCAGAAGATCACGTTGTCGCCAGGCTGGAAGGGGAGGGCGTGGGCAGCGATGTTGATGCCTACGGCTGTGTTCTGCACCAGGGCGATTTCTTCGGGGGAGGCGTTGATCAGTTGGCCCAGGGCCTGGCGCAAATCCTGGTCCAACGTTTCATACTCTTCCCAGGCCCGGCGAACGAAACGGCGCGCCTCTACGAAGCTGGTCATAGCCGCTCGCGTCCGGCCAGGCAAGGGAGAGGTAGCCGCATGGTCTAGATAGGCGAATTCCTCCGTCAGGGGGAACTCTCGTCTGAGCTCGTCGAGTTTCATTTTGCTATTAACCTTTCCTGATCTGAATTGGAGAACAGCGAATGGGCAGGATTAGCGGATCAGGTATGGCTTAGAGTAGAAAGAATCGTAAATCCCACCCATCTGTGTTCTAAACCTGCAGCCAATTATACCACACCCTGGCCCAAAGGACAAGCTGTTGACTAATGACGAAAAAGGTGGTATACTTGCAGCGTTGTTCTTTTCAATCGCTGAAAATCTCCTTTATGATTACTGAAGATCGTCTTATGACCACTAAATATCTCCTTATGACGACCAAAGATCTCCTTATGATCGCTGAAGGTCTCTGACCGAGGCGGAAAGGGAATTCCACAACTAACTGGAGGTGCAAAATGATAGAGAACATCCATTGGTTAGGGCACGACACTTTCAGGATCGAGAACGATAAGACCATCTACACCGATCCCATTAAACTGAAGGGTAGGCCGCCAAAGGCTGATCTGATTCTCGTCACTCACGACCACTTCGACCATTGCTCTCCGGATGATGTAGCCAGGTTGGTCAAAGATGACACCGTGATCGTGACCATTGCTGCGGCGGCCCAGATGCTAAAGGGCGATGTGCGGGTGGTGAAGCCGGGCGAGAGCCTGGTTGTGCACGGCATCCCCATCGAGACGGTCCCTGCTTACAACGTGAACAAGTTCCGCAGCCCTGGCGTGCCCTTTCATCCGAAGGAGAGCGGCCACGTGGGCTTCATCATCACTGTGGGGGGACTGCGTATCTATCACGCTGGCGACACCGACGTCATCCCCGAGATGGACGACATCCAGGCCGATGTCGCGTTGCTGCCCGTGGGGGGAACCTACACCATGACGGCTGACGAGGCCGCCCAGGCGGCGAACAGGATCAAACCCAAGGTGGCCGTCCCCATGCACTACAACGCCATTGTGGGCTCCGTCAAGGACGCCGAGCGCTTCCGTGACCTTTGCGAGATGGAAGTGGTCATATTCTCCCAGGAGGGATGAGTCTGTTTGTCAAGGAGGAAAAAGATGGATCGCAAGCAAACAATCACTCCACTTACCCGCCGTGACTTCCTGCGGGGAGCCGGCCTGGCCCTCTCGACCCTGTTCCTGGAGGCATGCGGACGCCGGGCCGCCTTGCGCCTGACTCCCATGCCACCACCAAGCCCCTCGGCTACCCCGTGGCCCAGCCTCACAGCAGCGCCGTCCCTGACAGCCACGCCGTCACCTGGCCCCTCAGATACCCCATCGCCCAGCCCCATAGCAGAACCGTCCCTGACGGCTACACCCCTCCCGCCCGGGGTGGCAGCCGATATGGTGATGCTGGGAGGCAAGGTCATCACCGTGGACCCGGCCGACACCATCGCCCAGGCGGTGGCGGTCAAAGACGGTCTCATCCAGGCCGTGGGCGACGACGCGACCATCCGCGCCCTGGTCAGCGAGAAGACGAAGGTGCTTGACCTGGGCGGTCAAGCTGTGACCCCCGGCCTGATTGATCCCCACAACCATTTGCAGGTCTGGGGACTGTTGCAGGGTTTCTACGTGGCCCTCATGCCGCCGGAGGTCAAGACCATGGACGACCTCAGAAAGCGGTTGGCCGAGGCCATCGCCCAGACTCCAGAGGGCGAGTGGGTGCAGGGGTATTTTCTTTCGGTAGGCGAAGGGCTCCCCAACCGCCACGATCTCGACCCCGTCTCGCCCCATCATCCAGTTTGGGTCATACAGCAAGGCGGACACTACGGTTCGGCCAACAGCCTGGCGCTGCAGATGGCTGGCATCACCGCCGACACGCCGGACCCGGTCGGCGGGGTGATCGAACGGGAGGCCAGCGGCGAGCCGAGCGGGGTGTTCTACAACCACCGCGCCATGGACGTGTTGCGTCGGTGTGTCCCCCAGCCCACGGTGGAGATGGTGCGCGACAACATCGCCGCCGCTCAGCCCGTCTTCGCCGCTGGCGGTGTTACCACCTTCCACGACAACAACGTGCGCGGCGTGGATACCGTCGGCGCCTACTTCGACACCGATCGGGAAGGGGGGATGCTCATCCGCGGCCAGGTGCACTACACCCTGGAGTGGCCCGGCGACCTGGAGCGCGCGCTGAAGGAGGTCGAGTACTATCAGGGGAATGGTTTCATGCGCTTCGCTGGCTTCAAGTTCCTGCTCGACGGCCAGGCCCAGATGGCCTACTGTCACCAGCCGCACAACGGCGTGCGCTGGGACACGCCCACCTGGGAGCCGCAGAGCTTCAAAGACACTGTGCGTGCTCTGCACGACACCGGCCTGCAGATCTGCGTCCACTGCGTAGGCGACGCGGCGGTAGACCTGACGCTGGATGCGTACGAAGCGGCCATGAACGCCAATCCCCGACCCGATCCTCGCCACCGTCTTGAGCACGTGATCATCACCACGCCGCAGGCTACGCAGCGCATCAAAGACCTGGGAGTAGTGGTCAGCACCCAGCCGCAGTTCATCCGGCTGGGCGGCGACCATTACGCGGACATGTTCGGTGAAGAGCGGGCGCGGCGGGTGATCGTCACCCGCGAGTGGCTGGAGGCTGGCATCCCCGTGGCCCTGGGCTCCGACTCTCCCACCACTCCCTGGCTCACCCCCCAGGTGACGCTGTTTGGCGCGGTGACGCGCATTACCTTTTCCAACCAGAGCTACCAGCCCGAGCAGGCCATGACCATCCAGGAAGCGCTGCGCGCTCACACTATGGGTTCGGCCTACGCTGGCTTCGAGGAGGACATCAAGGGCTCTATCGAGCCAGGCAAGCTGGCTGACTTGGCGGTGTGGAGCGAGGATCCGTACACAGCGCCGCTGAAGCGCCTGTGGCAAATCCCCATCGCGATGACGCTGGTTGGAGGGGAGATTGTCTATCAAGTGTGAGGAAGGTATGGCTCAGCAAGCGCTGGCTGAAAGGAGGATGAGGGCGGTGAAACGCTGGAGGAAAGGAGGGGAAAATGGCACTATGACAAAAGTGATGCGCCGAAATGCGCTGGACTGGCTGTCCAGCGGAAGCAAACATAATGCAGAGGAGGAAAAATGAACGAGAGACGAATGCAAATCTGGATAGCAGTGAGAGGCCTGGTGCTGGCGGCCTTGCTCCTCTTTGCTGGCAATGTCGTAGCCAGCGACCCGGCTAGCTCGCTCGCCGCCGCCGCTCTTCAGGGCACCACAAGCTGGAGCAGCGGCTGGGTGGACATCGCCACAGACACGGCGGTGACCTTCACCCACAATCTGGGCGGGGACCCGGATGACTACGCCGTTGAGTTGTGGTTCAGGGACACGGACACAGGAGGCATTGGCATCAACAGCTTTGGCGCTGGTGGGATGGAAGTCGGTGGCAACTTGTGGGGAGCCCATTGGCAAAACCTGACCGACGCGACCGTCCAGGTGGTCCGTCGTAGTAACGACACCTTTGCCGATCAGGTGCGTGTGCGTGTCTGGATCCCCGATCCGCCCGTCTGGGACAGCGACTGGGTGGACGTCGCCCCAGGCGCGCTGGAGACGCTGACCCACAATCTGGGCGGGAACGTGGAGGACTACACCATCGGCCTGTGGTTCAGAGACACGGCGCCGGCGGGCATAGGCATCAACGTGCGGTGCTACGGTGGGATGGAGGCGTCTGGCCAGCTCCGCGGGGCGGCCTGGCAGAACTTCACGGACACCACAATTGATGTCTGGCGCTATCCCGACGATGGCTGGGCTGATCAGGTGCGCGTCCGCATCTTCGAACCCGACCCGCCCGACTGGGACAGTGGTTGGGCGGACATCGCCCAAGGGGCGATGGAGACACTCACCCACAGTTTGGGCGGAGACCCCAATCACTACATCGTTCGTGGATGGCAGAGGGACACCACGGGAGGCGGCATCGGCATCAACCACCGCTTCATTGGTGGTTTCGAGGCGGGAGGCAGCTTCTTCGGATCCAGTTGGGCCAGATTGAATGATGCGACGATCAGCGTCTTCCGCCGCCCGGACGACTGGGTCGCTGACCAGGTGCGCTTCCGCATCTGGGTGATGGCGTTACCGGTTGAGCCCAGCTCCCTCTCCGCCACCCTGGGGGTGGGGCAGCAGGCAGAGACCACCCTCACCATCAACAACACCGACCCCGCCCCCATCACCTTCGAGATCCGAGAGCAAGCCCCGGCCACAGAGTTCCTGGTGCTAGATCACGGCAGGGATAAGACCTTGTTAGCCAGTCACTCTTACGACACTGTGACCGAGGCCGAGTTCATAGCCCTCTCGGCGGAAGAGATGGAGCAATACCGCGCGGTGTACCTGGAGCCAAACTGGAATGACTACGGAAGCCTGAATCTGACCAACCTGGCCGACTATGTGCAGGCGGGCGGGGTGGCGGTAATCAACATCGCCGGCAACATCGGCTCCGCCAACGACATAGACCCGGCTGGGACGGACTACCACCGAGAATATACCTACAACGCCGAGACCATTTTGCTGCCTGAGCACCCCTACATCACGGGACAGCCCTACGGCGGGAGTTTGCTGACGACCAGTGATTTCAACTCGTGGGGTTCGACCGACCACGGCTGGTTGACCGGCTATCCGACCGCAAGCCAGGTGGTGCTCCAGAACACCACTGGGCCTTCCTGGCTGCAGTACTCCTACGGATCGGGCCAGGTGATCGTCACCACCCTGACTTATGGGTGGGGAGGCGGTGGCGGCCGTGGCGCACCCCTGGAAAACCTGCTCGAATACGCGCTCGCTATCTCCGGCATCCCCTGGCTGGACGAGAGCCCTGTCACCGGCACCGTGGCTGCAGGGGCGTCCCAGCCAGTCACAGTGACCTTCGATGCGTCGGGCCTGGCCCCAGGCGTCTACACCGCCGACCTTCTGGTGGACCTCAGCGACTCGGTCAGCACCGTGATCACCGTGCCCGTGACCATGAACGTGACCGAGTTCGGGCTCTCGCCTTCGACCAAGGATGTGGACCTGGCCGTGGCTAACCCCGGCGACCGCCTGACCTACTCCATCGTGCTGGCCAACGCCGAAGCCACGCCCATCAGCGCCGTCCTCACCGACACCATCCCTGCCAACACCACCTACGTGGCCGACAGCGCTACCGGTGGGGCCACCTACAACGCCACTGAAAAGCGCATCGAATGGAGCGGCACCGTGCCCGGCGGCGGCTCCCAGACCATTACCTTCCAGGTGGATGTCAACGCGCCTCTCTACTACCACACTTCCATCCTCAACACCGCTCTCATTGAGGACCTGACCAACGGCATCGGCCACTGGCGTCAGGCGACGACGGACATCGAAGCCCCGGTCTTGACCGATTCGTACAAGAACGTGACCCCTCAGATAGCCTCCCCTGGTGATACCCTCACCTTCACCGTTGTCATGCGCAACACGGGGAGCGCTGCTGCTGTGGGGTGCACCCTGCAAGACCCCATTCCTGACTACGCCACCTACGTGGCCGATAGCGTCACCGGCGGGGCTACTTACAACGCCGCCCAGGACCGCATCGAGTGGGAGGGCACCATCCCGGCGGGCGGCTCCACGACCGTGACCTTCCAGGTTACGGCAGACCCGGTCACCCGGGGGCTGCCCATCATCAATCAGGCCACCATCAGCCACCCCTGGGCCTACACGACCTATGAGTACGCCGGGGCCGGCGTGCTGACCGGGGCCGACATCCTGGTGGTGGAGAGTGACTACACAGGAACCAATGTGCGCGACACCTATACAGAGGCTCTGGAGGCTAACGGCTACACCAGCTACGACTTCTTCCCAGCGGACTACGTCGGCACACCGCCCATGACTACTCTGCGATCCTACCCCGTGGCCATCTGGTACGGGGGCTGGGATAAGTGGGGATTGAGCAGCACCGACCAGGTGGCTGTGAAGGACTACCTGGGCAGTGGGGGGCGGCTGCTCCTCACTGGCGACTACATCCCCGCGTACACATCGCCTCAGTCCTTCCTCGTGGACACCCTCCATATCGAGTATGTGGGGGCCCCCCCTTGGGGCGATAAGGGGGTGGTCGGCATCGCCGGCGAGATCCTGGAAGGCGTCTCCTCTACCATCACAAGTTACTATCCCGAGATCATTGAGCCGGCCGACCCCCTGGCCCTGCCCATCATCGAGTACACGGGGGTGGCAACGGGCACAGCGGGTGTACGCTTTAGTGAGGACAACAGCCGCTGCGTTTTCCTAAGCTTCGCGTTCGAGAAAGTGACGGAGCAGGCTCAGCGTGAGGAGCTGATGGGGCGTATCATGGGTTGGCTCTACGGCAGGAAGATCTACCTGCCCCTCGTCACCAAGAGCTACCCATAGTTGCAAGGGGCTAACCCCTCTCAATGCAAAAAGGGAGCAGATCCAGGCTTCGATCTGCTCCCTTTCTTCGTTTTTGCTGCTCGATACTTCTCGAGACTTCCGAAGTTTGGGCGGAAACTTCGGAAGTCTGGCAGTGGACGCGAGGCGTCAGGCCGTCTCTTTCAAGTTAATGGGGCGCTCCGACTGGGTGAGGAGCAGGGGGGGAGTCTTGCCCAAGACGGCCTCTGCGCTGATGATGCACTTCTTAACGTCGCGCCGTGAGGGTATCTCGTACATCACATCCAGAAGGGCTCTCTCAATGATGGTCCTCAGCCCCCTGGCGCCAGCTTCGTGCTTCATGGCCTCCTCGGCCGCCGAAGCCAACGCTTCTTCGGTGAAGATCAGCTCCACATTGTCCAGGGCCAGGAGCCGCTGAAATTGCTTGGTGATGGCGTTCCGAGGCCGGGTCAGGATGCCGATCATGTCCTTCTTGCCCAGAGGGTCAACACTGCTTATCACCGGCAGGCGTCCCACTATCTCCGGGATCATGCCGTACCTCATCAAGTCATCGGGAGTGACCTGCTTGAGCAGGCTGGCGATTTGCCTTTCTTCCTCCTCCCTCTCCAGTTTGGCCGCTTCTCCCTTCAAGAAGCCTACTTTTCCTTTCGTCCCGACGCGCTCGCCCACGATCTTCTCCAGGCCATCAAAGGTGCCGCCGCAGATAAAGAGGACGTTGGTAGTATCGAGCTGGATGAACTCCTGGTGGGGATGCTTCCGGCCGCCCTGGGGAGGGACGTTGGCCACTGTGCCCTCAATGATTTTCAGGAGGGCTTGCTGCACCCCCTCGCCTGAGACGTCGCGGGTGATGGATGGGTTATCCCCTGTCTTGCGGGCCTTCTTGTCCAGCTCGTCAATGTAGATGATGCCTTTCGCGGCCCGAGGTAAGTTGTAATCGGCGGCCTGGATCAGCCGCAGCAGAATGTTTTCTACATCCTCGCCCACATACCCGGCCTCGGTTAGAGCGGTGGCATCGGCGATGGCGAAGGGGACGTCCAGTATCTTGGCCAGGGTTTGAGCCAACAGCGTTTTGCCGCAGCCGGTAGGCCCGATGAGCAGGATGTTGCTTTTCTCCAACTCCACATCGTCAGTCGTGGCTCTGGCGTTGATGCGCTTATAGTGGTTATACACCGCCACTGAGAGCACCCTCTTGGCGTCATCCTGCCCGACCACGTATTCGTTCAGGCGGTCGTAGATTTCCTTGGGGGAAGGAATCGTTTCCAAGAAGAACTCCTCTTCAGGGGAGTCGGGGATTTCCTCTGCCAGTATCTCATTGCACAAGTGAACGCACTCGTCGCAAATGTAAGCTGAGCCGGGGCCGGCTATCAGGCGATTGACTTCATCCTGACTTCGCCGGCAGAAGGAGCAATATTGTTCTTCCTGTCGTCTTCTGGCCATCCTGGCTTACCTTTCTTCCCGAGTTTCGAGTTTTGAGTTTCGGGTTTCTCGTCCCGCAACTCTCAACTCAAAACCCAAAACTTGAACGGTTACTCCTCGGCGTCCTCTTCTTCGTCTTTTCCCTTGCGAGGGATCAACACCTCGTCAATGATGCCGTACTCGACGGCTTCCTGGGCGTCCATGAAGTAATCTCGATCGAAGTCCCTGGTGATTCGCTCCACCGATTGCCCTGTGTGGCCAGCGAGGAGGTTCTTGAGCAGGTCTTGCATGCGCAGCAGTTCCCGGGCCTGGATCTCCACGTCGGGGGCGTAACCTCGTGCTCCGCCGCCAGCAGGGTGCATGTGGATGGTGGCGTGGGGCAGGGCGTAACGACGGCCCTTCATGCCAGCAGCCAAAAGAACAGTGCCCAGACTGGCCGTCCAGCCCACGGCGATGGTGGAGATAGGGGCCTGCACTTGTTGTATGGTGTCGTAGATGGCCAGGCCGGGATATATCTCGCCGCCAGGGCAATTGATGTAGAGGGAAATCTCTTTTTCTGGGTCCTCTCGATCCAGGAAAAGCAGTTGAGCCACGATCACGTTGGCTACCTGATCGCTGATGGGCGTACCGAGGAAAATGATCCGTTCCTTGAGCAGCAGGGAATAGATATCGTACATCCGTTCGCCGCGGCCTGTGCTCTCGATGACATAGGGAATCAGAGAGTTCATTCGATTTCACTCCTTTCGCTTTCCTTCTCTACAACCTGTTGGTCTGTGTTCTCCGTATCTTCCTCAGAAGAGGGGGGCTTCTCTGACGAGGGTTCGTCCTCTAGCTCGCCCCTGGCAATGGCTGCCAGGCGTTCCAGGGCTTTTCCCGCTACTTCGTTAGATTCGATGTCTAAACCTTCCAACTCGGCCAGCTTGCCCAGGGCGAGGGAACGCTTTAGCCTCTCCCCGACCTGGGGGGAGACTTCTTGGTGAAACTCCTCTTCGGTCAGTTTTCTCATCTTCAAGTAGTTTTCGAGGTTGAAATTCTGTTGCCTGAGGCTCAGGTCGAGTTCTTTGAGCCAGTCATCAATTCCTTTCTCCAGCATCATGGGCGGGAACTCTATCTCCGATCTCTCGATCAGGGCGGTCAAGGCTCGATTGGGGAATTCCTGTTCGGCTTTGGCCTGCAGTTCGCGGCGCAATTCGGCTTTGAGATCTTCCAGAGTTTCATAGCTGCCAACGGTGCGAGCCAGGTCGTCGTCAATATCGGGCATTACCTTTTCTTTCAAATCCTGGAGGTGGACTGTGAAGTGAGCCGGCTGGCCAGCGAGGTAATCATTCTCGAAGTTCTCAGGGTAAGTCAGCGTGAACTCCCTCTGTTCGTTGACGGTCATGCCCAGGATTTTTTCGTTGAAGCCAGGCAGTGGCTGAGGGGAATCAGCGTTCAGTCTTAACTCTCTCCTCTCGTTTTCAACGACCGTCTCTCCTTTAGCCGTGCCCTCGATGTCTGCTATGGCCATATCGCCCCATTGGGCGGATCGTTTCACAGGCTCCCAGAAGGTGTTTTGCTCCTGGATTCTTCTGAGGGCTTCATTGATCTTCTCCTCCCCGGCGGTCGCCTCTTCAGGCTCCAGTCGCATCCGCCGGTAGTCGCCCAGTTCAACCACCGGAGCCAGGGGTACGATCATCTTTAATACCAGGGGGTCGGTTTCGTAGTCAGTGATCTGTGCCTGGCCGAAGGGCTCGATGCCAGCTTCCTCTAGAGCCTCTTTGTAAACGGCTTCTCCCAACTCGTCCAGTACTTCTTGATACAGGGCGTCTTTGCCAAACATGCGGGCAACGACATTGTATGGCGCTTTGCCGGGGCGAAAGCCCGGAATGTTGGCCCGTCGCGAGATGCGCCGGGCAACGTTGCGCAGAGCCTGCCGGGCCCGCTTCTCATCAACCTCAATAGTCAAGGCCATTTGACAATTCTCTAGTCTCTCGGTCTCTACTTTCAACGTCTCAGTGTTCTCCTTTCCCGCAGGGGATTATATCACAAAACTGTGAGATGGGCTAGTTATCGTGAAACGTAAAGACGTGAAACGTGAATCAGCATCTCTTCACGCTTTACGTTTCACACGCCCCTAACTGGCCGCTGCCTTGTACAGGGGACTCATGGCCCGCAGCTTCTGGACGATGCCGGGCAGTACCTTCAGCACGTAGTCGACGTCATCCTCGGTGTTCTCCCAGCCGAGAGTCAGGCGTAAACTGCCGTGGGCCACTTCGGGGGGGATGCCCATAGCCAGGAGCACGTGGGAGGCCTCCAGCGAGGCGGAGCTACAGGCCGAGCCGCTGGAGGCGGAGATTCCCGCCAGGTCCAGATTAAGCAGCATAGCCTCCCCCTCGATGTACTTGAAGACGAAGCTGGCGCTGTTGGGCAGGCGGTTGGTAGGGTGGCCGGTAAGCTCTACCTCGGCGATGCTATCCAGGATGCCCTCGATCAGGCGATCCCGCAGGGCGGCGATGCGCTCGTTGTTGGTCTCCAGCTCTTCGTAGGCTATCTTCAGGGCGGTGGCTAGTCCGACAATGTAGGGCACGTTTTCGGTGCCGGCCCTGCGGTTGCGCTCGTGGCCGCCGCCGGTCTGGGTTGGCAGTAAGGGCACGCCTTTCCGTGCGTAGAGCACGCCGACTCCCTTGGGGCCGTAGAACTTGTGCGCCGAGAGAGAAAGGAGGTCAACGTTCAAGTCGTCCACGTCCAGATTCAGAACGCCGCCAGCCTGCACCGCATCGGTGTGGAAAGGCACGCCCATTTGCCGGGCGACCTGGCCGATTTCGGCGATGGGCTCGATGGTCCCCACTTCGTTATTGGCGTACATGATGCTGATGAGGATGGTATTGTCCTTGATGGCTCGGCCGACGTCGTCGGGATCAACCAGGCCGTGCTTGTCCACGGGCAGGTAGGTGACCTCGAAGCCGAAGTGCTTTTCCAGTTGCTCGCAGGTGCGGCTCACGGCGTGATGCTCGATGGAAGAGGTGATGATGTGGTTGCCTTTTCCCAGGTTGCGCCGCGCCCAGCCCACCCCGCGCAGGGCCAGGTTGTCGCTCTCGGTACCACAACTGGTGAAAACTACTTCCTTGGGCTGGCGACCCAGGATATCGGCCACCGTGCGCCGGGCTTCGTCAATGGCCTCAGCCGCTTCTTGCCCCAGCCTGTAGATGCTGGAGGCATTGCCGTACTTGGGGTTGAAATAGGGGAGCATGGCCTTCACCACCCGCGAATCAATGGCGGTGGTCGCAGCGTGGTCCAGGTAAATCGTCCTTGATGGTTTGTGCATTCTTTTCCTCCGCCAAGCGCTGGAGTTATTCTAGCACATCCACTGGTTTCTGTCAAAGAACACGGATTGGCAGGGTTTATGGATTGGTTGGACTTGCTATTTTTGAGGTTGTGTTATATCATTGGGGAAGTGAAACGTGAAAACGTGAAGCGTGGATCAAGCATCACGTTTCACGCTTCACGTTTCAGAGCGGAGACGAGCATGCTAGAAACGTTTTCCTGCCCCCAAGCAGTGGCTGTGATCGGTGCCTCTCGCGACAAAGAGAAACTGGGTCATGGGGTGCTGTCGAATCTCATCGAACATGACTATCCTGGCCAGGTCTACCCCATCAACCCTAAGGCCGATGAGATTCTGGGCCTCAAATGTTATCCCAGTGTCCTGGATGTTCCGGGTCCCATAGATTTGGCGGTGGTGGTTATCCCCAACAAATACGTTGCCGCAGCGCTGGAGGAGTGTGGCCAGAAGGGTGTCAAGGGCGTCATTATCATCAGCGCGGGCTTCCGCGAGGCCGGCCTGGAGGGGGTGAGGATGGAGCGGGAGATCGTCGCCATCGCCAAACGGCATGGGATGCGCCTCATAGGCCCCAACTGCCTGGGGGTGATAGATACCATCTGTCCGCTCGACGCCTCGTTCGCTGCCGGCATGCCTCCCCAGGGCAAGATCGCCTTCATGTCCCAGTCGGGGGCCCTTTGCACCGCCATCCTCGATTGGGCCCTCGCTGCTGAGATCGGGTTCTCTCGCTTTGTGAGCCTGGGCAACAAGGCCGACGTCAGCGAGGTTGACCTGTTGGCCGCCTGGGAGGACGATCCCCATTCCAAAGTGATCCTCACTTACATCGAGGGCCTCTCCGAGGGCAGGAAGTTCATGAAGATCGCCCGCAGGGTCACTCGCCGCACCCCCGTGATTGCCGTGAAATCTGGCTCTACCGATGCCGGCTCGCGGGCCGTTTCCTCCCACACTGGCTCCCTGGCAGGCTCGGCGCGGGCTTACGAGTCGGCCTTCCGCCAGAGCGGGGTGCTCAAGGCTGAGTCCATCCAACACCTGTTCGACTACTCCCTGGCATTTGCCTACCAGCCAGTGCTCCAGGGTGGCCGCATCGCCATAGTGACCAACGCTGGCGGGCCGGGGGTGATGGCCACCGATGCCCTGGAGCGGGAGGGCCTCTCGCTGGCCTCGCTGAGTCGGGAGACGATTGATGTTCTGCGGGACAATCTCCCCGCCGCGGCCAGCATCTACAATCCGATAGATGTGCTGGGCGATGCCCCGACCGACCGCTACGCTCTGGCACTGGAGGCCGCCCTCAAGGACGAGGGCGTGAACGGCGTCATCGTCATCCTCACTCCCCAGGTGATGACCAAGATCGAGGAAACTGCTGAGGCAGTGGGTCGGATCGCCGCTGGCTGCGACAAGGCTGTCCTGGGCTGCTTCATGGGGCAGGCCAGGGTCGGCCCGGGGATCAAGGTGCTCAACGAATACAAGGTGCCCAACTATCCCTTCCCTGAGCGGGCGGTGGGAGCCCTGAAGGCCATGCTGGACTATCGGCGCTGGCTGGAGCGCCCATCCTTGGAGATCGAGGAGTTTGACGTTGATCAGGAGAGGGTAAGACGCATCTTCGACCAGGTGAGAGCCGACGGGCGGCAGACCATCGGCGACGCCGAGGCGCGGGACATCCTGGAAGCCTACGGCATCCGCATCCCCGCGTCCAAACTGGCCACCTCGGCCGACGAGGCGGTGGAGATCGCCGAGGGGATCGGCTATCCGCTGGTGATGAAGATCGCTTCTCCGGACATCCTCCACAAGACCGACATCGGCGGCGTCAAGCTAGGCCTCGCCGATGCCACCGATGTGCGGGACGCCTTCGACCTGTTGGTCTACCGGGCCACCCGCTACATGCCCGACGCCGAGATCTGGGGCTGTTTGGTGCAGGAGATGGTGAGGGGTGGTAAGGAGGTCATCGTGGGCATGAACTGCGATCCTCAGTTCGGTCCCCTGATGATGTTCGGTCTAGGCGGCATCTACGTCGAGGCCCTCAAGGACGTGGCCTTCCGCATAGCGCCCTTCTCCCGCCAGGAGGCCCAGGAGATGATCGCGGAGATCCGCGCTTACAGCCTGCTCAAGGGCGTGCGGGGCGAGCGACCCTCAGATACCGAGGCCATAGTTGATACGTTGCTGCGGCTTTCGCAGTTAGTGACCGACTTCCCTGAGATCATGGAGATGGACATCAACCCGCTCATCGTCTTCGAGGCAGGTCGGGGAGTGGTAGGCGTTGACATGCGGCTGGTGTTAGCGTCGTAGCGTCCAAGCGTCCAAGCGGCTCAGCATCCTAGCGTCTAGGCGTCTAAGCCGCTAAGCCGCTGAGCCGCTGATTAAGGAGGGGTTTATGAGGGATTTTCGCAAGATCATGGCTTGGGAGAAGGCCGATGACCTGGTGGTACTGATCTACGAAGCCAGCACGGCTTTCCCAAAAGAAGAGCGTTACGGGTTGACGTCGTAGTTGCGGCGCGCAGTGGTGTCTGTGGCTGCCAACATCGCTGAGGGCTCTGGAAAACAGTATCTCAAGGAATTCAGGCACTTTCTCTATTAGCCAGGGCTTCCTTGTCGGAAGTAGAGTACTACATTCACTAAGCAAATCAAGCAAGGCCGCACTCACAACTAACGCTGAGCCGCTGTGACGCCAAGACGCTGAGACGCTAAGACGCTTAAAAGAAAGGAGATGGAGTATGAATACGCTATACATAACTTCAACGGCGACGTTTTCAGGCAAGACGGCTCTTTGCATCGGCCTGGGAAACAAGTTCAGACGCGACGGCTTCACCATCGGCTACATGAAGCCGGTGAGCACCACGGCCAGAAAGGTGGCTGGCCGGGTGGTTGACGAGGATGCCCAGTTCATTAAACAGGCTTTCGATCTGGCCGAACCCCTGGAAGCCATCGCTCCCATCGTCTTGATGCCCAAGGTGGTGGAAGGTATATTGATGGGTGAAGAGAAGACCGACTTCGTGGCTCGGCTCATGGAGGCTCATGCCAAAGTCGCCCAGGGGAAGGATGTGGTCATCCTGGAAGGGGGGGCGCACTGCATGGAGGGTTCTCTGGTTGGTCTGTCCACACCCTTGGTCGCCAACCTCCTGCAGGCTCAAGAGTTGGTGGTGATCAAGTACACCAGCGACCTGGTGGTAGACGACGCCCTGGGGGCCAAGGTGCTTTTCGGTGGTTCCATGATCGGAACCGTCATCAACGCCGTGCCGCGCCAACGGATGCGCTTTGTCCAGGAGATGGTCAAGCCTTATCTGGAGGAGCGGGGCGTCAAGGTTTTCGCTATTTTGCCTCAGGAGAGGCTGCTCATGTCCATCAGCGTGGGCCAACTGGCTGATTGCCTGGGTGGCGAAATCGTCTGCTCTCCCGAAGCAGGTGAGGAGTTGGTGGAGTATCTGATGGTTGGAGCCATGAACGTGGATTCAGCCTTGACCTACTTCCGCCGCAAACCCAACAAGGCCGTCATCACCGGCGGCGACCGCTCCGACATTCAACTGGCGGCTCTGGAGACCTCGACCAGGTGTCTCATCCTGACTGGTAACCTCTACCCCAGTCCCCTCATCCTCGGACGGGCCGAGGAGGTGGGGGTGCCGGTGATCTTGACCAAGCAGGACACCCTGACCACGGTAGAGATCATCGAGCAATTCTTCGGCAAGACCCGCCTCCATCAGGAAAAGAAGGTGCAGCGTTTCCAGGAGATGCTCAATGAGCGCTTCGATTTCGACGCCCTGTATGCTGACCTGGGGTTGAGGCCAACCGGCAAGTAGCAAATAGCGGATGACATAAGCCATAGACTATTAGCTATCGGTTATTGGCCAGGGGAACGGCAGGAGGGAGAATGACGCACTGGCAATACAACCCTTATGTGTTACCGTTGCTCGGAGCAGCAGTTGTATCGGCTGCTCTCGCGTTCTTTGCATGGCGACGCCGCCCTGCGCCTGGGGCAACGCCGTTCGTGTTGCTCGCGTTGACTGTGGCCGTGTGGTCGCTGGGGTACGCATTGGAACTGGGGAGCGCTGATTTGCCGGCCAAAGTCTTTTGGGCCAGGGTTCAGTACCTGGGTATCGTCATGGTGCCCGTGGCGTGGCTGGCCGTTGTGCTCCAATACACCGGTCGAGAGAAGTGGCTGACACGCTGCAACGTGGCTCTGCTGACTATTGAACCTCTAGTCACCCTGCTATTGGTCTGGACCAACGACGTCCACGCTCTGATTTGGAGCAACATCAGGCTGGACACCAGTGGCTCGTTCTCGGTGATGGACTTCACTCGTAGCGCGTGGTACTGGGTCAACATAGGGTATTCCTACTTGTTGCTTTTGCTCGGCACACTGGTGCTCATCCGGGCGCTCATTCGTTCGCCGCACCTGTATCGGGGACAGGCCGGCGCTCTGCTGATTGGCGCGCTGACGCCGTGGGTGGGGAACGCGCTATATGTCTCTGGCTCGAGTCCTTTTCCCCACCTGGACCTGACGCCCTTTGCTTTCACATTGTCTTGTCTGGCGGTAGCGTGGGGACTCTTCTACTTCCAGTTGCTAGACATCGTGCCGGTGGCGCGCGATGCTGTCATCGAAGGCATGAGCGATGGTGTGATCGTGCTGGACGTGCAGAACCGTATCGTGGACCTCAACCCGGCTGTGGGGCGAATCATCGGACGCCCGGCCTCAGAGGCCATTGGGCAACCGGCAGCCCAAGTATTAGCGGGTCGGCCCGACTTGGTCGAAAACTACTCTGGTGTGGCAGAAGCGCACGCAGAGATCGTCTTGGGTGAAGGTGACACGCAGCGCATCTATGACCTGCGTATCTCGCCTCTGTATGACCGGCGTGGCCGCCTCACCGGCCGGCTGGTTGTCTTGCGTGACATCACCGAGCGCAAGCGGGCGGAAGAAACCATCAAGCGCTTGAATAAAACGCTGGAAATACGGGTCGAAGAGCGCACCGCTGAGCTCAAGCAACGAGCTATGGAGCTGTCTACCGTACTGGAAGCAGGCAGGGCTGTGTCGTCCACGCTTGATCTCGAAGAAGTGCTGGCTATCATCGCTGAGCAGATGGTGAAGGCGATCGGGGTGGCTGGCTGTACCCTCGCCCGCTGGGATCGGGAAGCCGATGCGGTCGTCATCTGGATCGAGTGGCGTGGAGACGATACTGAATACGTCGACGGGCCAGGCACTGCCTATGCCTTGGACGATTTCCCGGCCGCCCGAGCCGTGCTGGAGAGGCGCCAGCCCACCACCGTCCTGGTCACTGATCCTGACGCTGACCCCGCCGAGGTTGCCCTTATGCGACAAGACGAGATCGTTAGACTGCTCATGCTACCACTGGCCGTCGGTGAGCAGGTCATCGGTCTGGTCAAACTATATGAGAGCGAGCGAGAGCGAGAATTCAC
The DNA here is from genome assembly GCA_964625745.1 of uncultured Anaerolineae bacterium. Taxonomy (GTDB): domain Bacteria; phylum Chloroflexota; class Anaerolineae; order VGOG01; family VGOG01; genus CAZVCJ01. Next base: position 20,869 of record CAZVCJ010000031.1, read on the forward strand.
AGCCGTCGAAATCCGTCTGTGCCAGGCGCTTGCGGACCAGGCCGCCGTTGCCATCGACAACGCACGGCTCTTCACTGCCGAGCAGACCCAGCGGGAGGAACTCGACGCTCTGTACGAGTTGAGCCGCCAATTGGTCGCCACCGACGATATGGGAGCCGTGCTGGACAGCATTATCCGCCATGCTGTGGAGACGGTGCACGTCACGTTCTGCCGCCTTCTGATCCTCGAAGATGACGACTTCGTATGCCAGGCTGCCTACCCCGTCCGCCTGTTATCCCACGACCTGGACGTGGGTCGGCTTGAGCCACCTCCCGCTTCATCTCACTACCGGCGAGCGCTCAGTCAGGCCGAACCGCTGGTGCTGTACCAGGATGCCCCGGCGCTCAGTGCCGAGGAGCGCGAGGCTCTCTTTCTCGACCAGGTCCAGAGCCTCTGCCTGGTCCGCCTTCGAGTGGGCGACGAGGGCGCAGGCGTGCTGGCCCTGGGCGAGGTTCGTAGTCCAGCCCGCGAGCCGTTCGACGCAGACAAACTGCGCTTCATAGCGTCCCTCGCTGACCAGGCGGCGAGCGCCCTCTACCGCGTCCGCCTCCACGCCGAGTTGGAAGCGGCCTACCTCGAGGCCGTGCTGGCCCTGGCCAAGGCCATGGACGCCCGAGACGCCTACACCGGCGACCACGGCCAGCGGTTGGCCGCCTGGGCCGAAGCCACGGCCCGAGAGCTAGGTTGCAATGAGGCCGAGGTCGAAGCCATCCGCTGGGGAGCGCTGCTGCACGACATCGGCAAGATCGGCGTGCCCGACGCCATCCTGCACAAGCTGGGGCCCCTGGACGAGGCGGAGTGGGCGGTGATGCATCGCCATCCCGAGGTCGGGGCGGAGATCGTGGCGCCGATGGCGAAGCTGGCCGACGTGATTCCCATCATCCACGCCCACCAGGAGAAGTGGGACGGGACGGGATACCCTGACGGGCTGCGAGGTGAGGCCATCCCCCTGGGAGCGCGGGTACTGACCGTAGTGGATGCCTATGGAGCCATCACTGACGATCGGGTGTACCGCCAGGGGCGCAGCCATGCGGAAGCGGTGGCGGAACTGCGCCACTGCATGGGGACGCACTTTGACCCTCAGGTTGTCGAGGCTTTTTTGCGAGTGATCGGTGAAGTGTAAGGTGCGAGATAGAGAGCCAGGGAGAACGAGACTTTACCCACCTGCCGCCCGGTAGCAG
>CAZVCJ010000031.1:22188-30739 GCA_964625745.1 uncultured Anaerolineae bacterium
GCGAGATAGAGAGCCAGGGAGAACGAGACTTTACCCACCTGCCGCCCGGTAGCAGATGTTGCTGCCTCAATCTGGAGGTGGTGAAATGGAAGACATGGACAGGACAATCGTACTTTGGAAATGCTGAACATCGCTCAGGGGGAAGCGGCGGCCAAGAAGGACGGGGGGCGCGACAACTACCAACGCTACACTCCGGCTACGAACGTTAAAGCCTTGGAGTGATGGGTAGTAGTTCGCTAGGCCCAGCACCTGGATTCGCAAGGGAGAGGAACAGGAGGGTAGAGACGATGTCCAGGATAAAACGGGTGTTAAGTAGCAGGGCGACTCTCACCCTGGGGGCCTGGGTCGCGTACGTGTTGGTGTTCATCCCCCTCTACCGCTTGGTGGGGCAAATAGTGGCCGCGCTGGCCATGCTGCCAGTGGTTGTGACGGGGTGGCTCTTTGGGATGCGGGCCGGCTTGCTCACTGGCCTGCTGACTTTTCCACTGAACATGTTGCTTACGGCCCTGGTCACGGGCACGGCCTGGGAGATGATGGCCCCAGGAGGTCTGTTCGGCTCCGTTCTCATACTGCTGATCGGCGCTGTGGTCGGGCGGTTGCACGACCTGGGCGAACAGGTGAAGTGGGAGCTCGCCGAGCGCAAGCGGGCGGAGGAGGCGCTCAAAGAACTCATGGGAAAGACTGAGCAGGCAAAAGAGGAATGGGAATCTACGGCCGATTCGCTCCCTGAACTTATTTGCCTGGTAGATGATCGAGGGCGCATCATCCGGGCCAACCGGACTGTGGAGACCTGGAACCTGGGGTGGGTGGTGGATGTGAAGGGCCGGGAAGCCCATGAGCTTCTACATCCTGATTGCATGGATGTTTCCTGCTATTTCGACTCCTTCTGGAAACAGGCGTGGGAGGAGGCGATGCGAGGTCAGCCTGCCCAATGCGAAGCCTATGACGAAGTCTTGAAACGTCATGTCCTCGTCCGGGTCCAACCGTGGAAGGGAGAGGCAGTCGGTTCCACAGTGGTCGTTGTACAGGACATCACCGACCGCAAGCGGGCAGAAGAGGCGTTGAAGGAGTACTCTGAGCGGCTGGAAGAGATGGTAGAGGAGCGCACCGCCGCGCTGAAAGCGATCAATGAGCAGCTTCGCTTAGGGATCACCGAGCGCCAGCAGGCGGAGGAGGCGCTGCGGGAGAGCGAGGAGAAATACCGAACGATCCTCGAGAGCATCGAAGACAGCTACTACGAGGTTGATCTTGCTGGGAACTTAACCTTCTTTAATGATTCGTTGTGCAGACTTCATGGATACTCCGAAGATGAATTGATGGGCATGAATAACCGACAGTATATGGATGACGAGACCGCCAAGATAGTGTATCAAACCTTTAATGCGGTCTACCGAACAGGGAAACCGGCTAAAGTATTCGATTGGGAGGTGATCAGAAAAGACGGGACCAGGAGGTTCGTTGAGGCGTCCGTATCTCTGATAAGGGATTCCACAGGTGAGACCGCCGGGTTCCGGGGTATTATCCGCGACATCACCGAGCGCAAGCGGACGGAGGAGGCGCTGCGGGATGAAAAGGCGCTTGTGGATGCACTGATGGACAACATCACGGACAGCATCTACTTTAAAGACCGGCAGTGCCGCTTGATAAGAATCAACCGTAAAATGATGCGAGACCTGAACCTGGACGAGATGAGCCAGGCCATCGGGAAAACCGATGTGGACCTGTTTGGCGAGGAGTTTGGTCGAAAGACGTTAGTTGAGGATCAGCGTATCATGGCAACAGGTGAACCGATCATGGGCTTGATTGAGAGTCGGCAATTGGAGGACGGGCAGATCAACTGGACGTTGACCACCAAAGTCCCACTGCGCAACACCAGTGGCCAGATCGTGGGGCTCGCGGGGATCACGCGCGAGATCAATGAACTCATGAGGGCGGAGGAGGCATTGTGGGTCAGTGAAGAGCGGTTTGCCCTGGCCGTGCAGGGCTCAAATGACGGGATATGGGACTGGGATATTCAAAACAACTCACTCTACTGGTCTCCGCGTTTGAAGGAGTTGCTGGGGTATGCTGATGATGAACTCGACGTTGATTTTGAGACGCTTGTTTTACTTCTGCATCCAGACGACAGGGGGCATACGGAGGCAGTAATAGAGGCCCACTTGAAGGGTCGGGGGCTGTACGACGTGGAGCAGCGACTACGCACCAAATCGGGCCAGTATCGTTGGTTCCGTGCTCGAGGACAGGCGCTTTGGGATGAGGCCGGGCAGCCCATTCGCATGGTCGGCTTTACCGCCGATATAACCGAGCGCAAACGGGCGGAGGAGCAGTTGGAGCGCTACGCCGTCGAGTTGGAGCAGGCCAACGAGGAGGTCAAGCAGTTTGCCTACATTGTCTCCCACGACCTGCGGGCCCCGTTGGTCAACCTCAAGGGCTTTACGACGGAACTTCGTTTCGCTTTGGAAGCGGTTGATTCCGCGATGGAAACGGCGTTGCCCCACCTGGATGAGAAGCGGCGGCAGGATGTGGTCGTGGCTTTGAAGGAAGACGTGCCCGAGGCTCTAGGTTTCATCAACTCCTCTGTGACCCACATGGATCACTTTATCAGCGCCCTGCTGAAGTTGTCTCGTTTGGGCCGCTGCGAACTCCACCCAGAGCCGGTAGATGTGGAGGCCCTTGTCCAGGTATCTTTGGAGAGCCTGGCTCATCAGATCGAGGAACGGCAGGTGGAGGTGAGGGTAGGGCCATTGCCCAAGGTAGTCGCCGACCGGACCTCGATGGAGCAGATCATGGGCAACCTGTTAGGCAATGCGGTTAAATATCTCGAGCCCGACCGTCCCGGAGAGATCGAGATCACCGCTGAACGCGGTCCCAACGAGACAACGTTTCATATTCATGACAACGGGCGCGGGATCGCAGCGGAGGACATGGACAAGGTATTTGCGCCATTCCGCCGGGTGGGCAGGCAGGATGTGCCGGGCGAGGGCATGGGCTTGCCCTACGTGCAGGCCCTGGTGCGTCGCCACGGTGGGCGCATCTGGTGCGAATCGGAACTGGGGGTGGGGACGACGTTTAGCTTTACCATCTCTAACCATATCGCGGAAGGAGACAATCATGTGTAGCATGCAAGAGGTCAGGATTCTTCTGGTAGAAGACGACCCAGGCCACGCCCGATTGATCGAGAAGAACCTGCGTCGCTCGAACATCACGAACGACCTCATCACCGTCAGCGATGGGCAGCGGGCACTCGACTACCTGTTCGGTGAGGGTGAGTACGCGGGGAGTGAGCGCGCCTCGCCGCTGCTGGTGCTGCTCGATCTGAACCTGCCGGTGTTGGACGGCTACCAGGTGCTTCAGCGCATGAAGGCGGATGAGCGCACGAAGCGCATCCCGGTGATTATTCTGACCACCACCGATGATGCCCGTGAGGTGACCCGGTGCTACGAGCTGGGCTGCAATGTCTACGTCACCAAGCCGGTGGACTATGAGCAATTCTCCGAGGCAGTCTGCAAGCTGGGCTTGTTCCTGTCGGTGGTCACCATACCGGATGGGGAGTGAGTGTTATGGCCGAATCCAAACCGATCCGTATCCTGTACATGGAGGACGATCCCGGTTTGGCCCGTCTCTTCAAGAAAAGGCTGGAGCGGGCGGGTTACGTCGTGGACATTGCTCGTGACGGTGAAGAGGGCCTGGCCATGTATGAAGCTGGCTCCTACGACGTGGTGGCCACCGATCAACATATGCCTGTCCAAACTGGCCTGGAAGTGATTCGCATCCTGGCTGCGCGGGGTCCGCTCCCGCCTATGATCATGGTCACTGGCACGGGCAGTGAGCAGATCGCAGTAGAGGCCATGAAGCTGGGCGCGGGCGATTACATCGTCAAGGATATAGAGGGCGGGTATCTCGAATTGCTGCCCACCGTGATCGAACGGGTGCTCCAGCAGCGGCGCCTGGTTGAGGAGAAGCAGCGAGCGGAGGCAGAGCGGGAGCGTCTGCTGGTGGCCGAACGCGAGCAGCGCCTCCTGGCCGAAACCCTGGCCGAGGTGACTCTGGCCATCACCTCGTTGATCGGTCACGAGGCCGTGCTGGACGAGATCCTGCGCCAGGTGCAGCGCATTGTCCCCTACAGCTCGGCCAATATCACGTTGCTGGAAGACGACACCCTGCGTGTCGCCCGTTGGCGAAGCTACGAGGAATTTGGTGGCGAGGAACTGGTTTCCAGTCTGGTGCAGGCATTGGATGACTTAACGGTGGATCTCGATGTCATCCAATCGCGGCAATCCCTGATCATCTCCGACACACGTCAAGAACCGCGCTGGGTCGTATTCCCCGAGACAGCCTGGATCAGGTCATATCTCGTAATACCCATCTGCCTGCACGACCAGGTCCGGGGACTGCTCCGACTGGACGGCGATACCCCTGGCAAGTTCTCGGCAGAGGATGCCAAGCGGTTGCAGCCTCTGGCCAATGCGGCCGCCATCGCACTGGAGAACGCTCGGCTGTTTGGGGAGGTGCAACGTCTGGCCATCACCGACGGGTTGACCGGCACGTACAATCGCCGCCATTTCTTCGAGTTGGCCGAACACGAATTGAACCGCGCAAGCCGTTTCGGACACCCGGTGTCCGCCATCCTGCTCGATGTGGACCACTTCAAGCAGGTCAACGACACCTATGGCCACGCCGCCGGCGATCAGGTTTTGCGCGTCCTGGCTGAACGCTGCGGTGAAAGCATCCGCGATATTGACATCCTGGGTCGCTATGGTGGCGAAGAGTTTGCCATTATTCTGCCAGCAACTGATTTGTCGGGTGCCCGTAACGTGGCCGAACGTCTACGCCAATGTATTTCTGATGTCCCTGTCCTGACCGACCGGGGTGATATCACTATCACCATCAGCGTGGGTGTTGCCAGCAATAATCAAGGTGTAGCCGCTCTGCTCAACTGCGCCGACGCCGCCATGTACGCGGCCAAACAGGCCGGACGTAACCGTGTGGCAGTTTTTAGGAGTGAATCAATCGCATGAGTGAAACGTTGAAAGAAAACCGACGGATGCTGGTTTACCTTGTCGTCTCCAACTTTATGCTCTACTTCGGCTTCCGCATGTGGCAAGCGATGTTCAACAACTTTGCCGTGGAGGAGATGGGCGTTGGGCCAGGGAGCATGGGCTGGATACAGGCGGTACGCGAGTTGCCAGGGCTGATGGGCTTTTTGGTCGGCTTCCTGGCCCTCTCTTTGTCCGAAGTCCGCATCATGGCCTTGAGCGTCGTCTTGCTGGGCATCGGCATGTTCATGACCGGGCAGGCAACCGATGTTTCTTTTTTGCTAATCAGCACGGTGGTGATGAGCTTTGGCTTCCACTTCTTCTATCCCAGCAACAACGCCGTGGTGCTGATGGCCGTAGAGAAGCAGCACACGCCCAAGGCATTGGGCCAACTGAGTAGCCTGGCGGCGGTAGCTGCCCTCGCGGCCACCGGCATGGTCTACTTGCTGGCAGGGTCGTGGGGCTATCGGCGGTTGTTCATGGTCGTGGGTGGGCTGGTCGTTGCGGGGGGACTGCTGCTGTTGCCACTGGGGGGCGGCAAAGAAGGCCTGCCGCCGCGTCGCCGGGTCGTGGTGCGGCGGCAGTACTGGCTCTACTATGCCCTCTCGTTCTTGATGGGTAGCCGCCGTCACATCTTTACCACCTTTGCCATCTTCTTGCTGGTGCGCGAATACGGCATCAGCGTCCAGACCACAGCTACACTGTTTCTGATCAACAGCCTGATCAACACCTACGTCCTGCAATTGGTGGGCAAATTGGTGAGCAGGCTGGGCGAGCGGCTGATGTTGAGCGTCGCCTTTGGCACTTTGGCCTTTGTCTTCCTGGGCTACGCCTATGTGACCTACCTGCCGCTGCTGTTTGCCCTGTATGTGATTGACAACGTCATGTTCGGCTTCAACCTGGCGCTGATTACCTATTTTCAAAAGATCGCCGTCACGCCCGAAGAGATCACCAGCAACCTGTCGGTGGAGCAGACCATCAACCATATCGCGGCCATCGTGGTGCCGGTGATTGGCGGCACGGTGTGGGAGCTGTTCGGCTCGCAGGCCCCGTTTCTGGCTGGCATCGGCATCGTGCTGGTCTCGCTGGTGCTGACCCAGTTTATGCGCACGACACCGGAGTGGGTTGCCGTGGCAGTCACGGGGGGGGATTGATGAACTTTCTGACCCACCTGGAATGTGCTCTATGCGGCCAGGAGTTGGAGGCCGATCGCCTCTGGAACCTCTGCCCTGCCTGCGACAAGCCGCTGCTGGCCCGCTACGACCTGGAGGGAGCCAGCCGGGCCGTGAGCCGCGAGGAGGTCGCCGGGCGCGAACCCAACCTCTGGCGCTACCGCGAGCTGCTCCCCATCCGCGACCCCCGCTACGTCCTGTGCCTGGGCGAGGGCTTTACCCCGCTGGTTCACGCTGCCCGGCTGGGCCGAAAGGTAGGATTCGCTAACCTGTTCATCAAGGACGAGGGGCTGAATCCCACCGGCACCTTCAAGGCGCGCGGGTTGGCGGTGGCGGTCTCGCGGGCCTGGGAGCTGGGGGTAGAGGAGGTCTCGATCCCATCGGCGGGGAACGCAGCCGGGGCCATGAGCGCGTACGCTGCCCTGGCTGGGATGGGGGCTTACGTGTTCATGCCCCGTGACGCGCCCCAGTCCTTCGTGGCTGAGTGCCGCGCCCTGGGCGCCGAGGTCACCCTGGTGGACGGCCTCATCACCGACTGCGGTCGGGTCGCGGCCCAGGGAGTGCGTCAGTTTGGCCGCTTTGACATTTCCACCCTCAAAGAGCCCTATCGCCTGGAGGGGAAAAAGACCATGGGCTACGAGCTGGCCGAGCAACTGGGCTGGACCTTGCCCGACGTCATCATCTACCCCACCGGCGGCGGCACCGGCCTGATCGGGATGTGGAAGGCCTTCGACGAGCTGGAGGAGCTGGGCTGGATCGGGTCGCAGCGACCGCGCATGGTGACCGTCCAGTCCGAGGGCTGCGCGCCGATGGTCAAAGCCTTTCGCGAGGGCCGCGAGTTTGCCCAGCCCTGGCAGGGGGCCAGCACCATCGCCGACGGGCTGCGAGTGCCCGCCGCCGTGGGCGACTTCCTGATCCTGCGAACCCTGCGCGAGAGCGGCGGCACCGCCGTCGCCGTATCCGATCAGGAGATAATGGAGGCCGCCAGGCTCCTCGGTCGCACCCAGGGCATGTTCATCTGTCCCGAAGGCGCGGCCACGCTGGCTGCGTTCCAGCGCCTCCGCCGTCAGGATTGGATCGGCGATGACGAGACAGTCGTGCTGCTCAACACTGGCAGCGGACATAAGTATGCGCATTTGTTTGGAACACGGAAAGGCGGAGGGACGGAAAGCACGGAAAGAGATTCCGTGTAATCCGCCTTTCCGCGCTTCCGTGTTCCAGAGGTCCGCTGGTGGATGGACGGAGAGTTGGGATTATCCCTCCGAAGGGGTTAGCTTATGGAATCAACACCTTTCAAGGTCTACCTCAAGGAACTACAAAAGAGCCTCTCCACGGGACAGGCGACGGAGCAAACTCATCGCCCGGCTCTCAAATCGCTCCTCGAGGCCGTCGGCGAGGGGATCACTGTCATCAACGAGCCCCAGCGCATCGAGTGCGGGGCGCCCGACTACATCGTCACCCGCGCCGGGACGCCCGTCGGCTACGTCGAGGCCAAGGACGTGGGAAGGAGCCTGGACGCGGCGGAGCGCTCCGAGCAGATGCGTCGCTACCACGAATCGCTGACCAACCTGATCCTCACCGACTACCTGGAGTTCCGCTGGTACGTGGAGGGCGAGCACCGGGAGACGGCACGCCTGGCTACGCTGACCATTGATGGGAGGATCAGGACACGAAGTGGCGGCATTCAGGCCGTTTCGGGGCTGTTGCAGAAGTTCTTGGCCCAGGCGGCGCCCACGGTGGGCACTCCCAAGGAACTGGCCCAACGCATGGCGGCTCTGGCCTGCATGATCCGCGATCTCATTCAAGAGACTTTCAGGCGGGAGAGCGAGGAGGGCGCGCTGCACGCCCAACTGAAAGCTTTCCGAGAGACACTGATTCCCTTCCTCACCCCGGCTCAGTTTGCCGACATGTACGCCCAGACCATCACCTACGGCCTCTTTGCCGCCCGCGTCCGTGCGCCCTCACCCCCCGGCCCCCTCTCCCAAGAGTTGGGAGAGGGGGAGTGGGGGGCAGGGGGGAGAGGGGGGGAGGGCTTCACCCGGGAGAAGGCGGCCTGGAATTTGCCCAAGACCAACCCCTTCCTGCGCCGGCTCTTCAACCAGATCGCGGGGCCGGGACTGGACGACCGCATTGCCTGGCTGGTGGACGATCTGGCCCACCTGTTGGCCCGGGCGGACATGGCGGAAATCCTGCGAGACTTCGGCAGACGGACGCGGCAGGAGGACCCGGTGGTCCACTTCTACGAGACCTTCCTCCGCGCCTACGATCCCCAGACGCGCAAAGCCTGTGGCGTCTACTATACCCCTGAGCCGGTGGTCTCCTACATCGTCCGTTCCCTCGATC
>CAZVCJ010000031.1:30839-32518 GCA_964625745.1 uncultured Anaerolineae bacterium
GGCGTCTACTATACCCCTGAGCCGGTGGTCTCCTACATCGTCCGTTCCCTCGATCACATCGTGAAGACCCGCTTCCACCGTCCCCTGGGTCTGGCCGACACCAACACCCTCATCCTCGACCCAGCCGTTGGCACGGCCACCTTCCTCTACTTCGTCATCCAGCAGATCCACGAGACCTTGATGGCGATGGGCCAGGCCGGTACCTGGAACGATTACGTCGAAACCTGCCTCCTGCCCCGCGTCTTCGGCTTCGAGCTGCTGATGGCCCCCTACGCTGTGGCCCATATAAAGCTGGGCATCCTGTTGCAGGAGACCGGCTACGACTTCACGGGCGACCAGCGGCTGGGCATCTACCTCACCAACGCGCTGGGGGAGGCGATCACCCAGGCCTCGACGTTGGGCTTCGCCAGGTTCATCACCGACGAGGCCAACGCTGCGGCGGAGATCAAGCGAGACAAGCCCATCATGGTCGTATTGGGCAATCCTCCCTATTCGGTCAGTTCAGCCAACAAGGGAGAGCACATCGATCGGCTGATGGATCGCTACAAAGCCGCCGTCCGTGATGAGCGCAACATCCAGCCTTTGTCCGACGACTACATCAAATTCATTCGTTTCGCCCACGACCGCATCGAGCGGACCGGCTACGGCGTCATCGGCATGATCACCAACCACTCTTATCTCTCCGGTTTGATCCATCGAGGGATGAGAGAGGAGTTGATGAAATCCTTCGATGAGATCTACGTGCTGAACCTGCATGGCAACGCCTTGATGGGGGAGACCGCGCCCGATGGCGGCCCGGACGAGAACGTCTTCGACATCCGGCAGGGAGTGGCCATTGTCTTTATGATAAAGTTAGAGCGGAGGTAATTGCGATGAGAGAAAAACAAGTGGTGAACACGGCACTGACCGAGGCCGAGCGCCGTCTGCGCAGCCTATCGCCTGAGCGGCTGCTGGTGGCCAGCGACTTTCTGGCCTACCTGCAGGAACGCGAGGAGAACGAGGCCACTGTCGAGTTGCTGAGCATCCCCGGCTTTGAGGCGGCCTTCCGGCGCGCCGTCGAGCAAGCCGATAGTGGTGACGTCGTGCGCTGGAGGTGAACCCGATGGGCAAAGTCTTCTACGCCGACCTTTGGGGTTTGCAAGATGGCAAATATCGTTACCTGTGGGAGAACGACATCAGCACCACTGATTGGCAGGAGCTGGAGCCGGTTGCACCGCACTTCTTTTTTGTGCCGAAGGAGTTTGACCTGCTGAGCGAGTACGAGCGGGGATGGAGTGTAACGGATATTTTTCCAGTGAACGTTAGCGGCTTTGTAACCCATCGAGATCATTTCGCCATTGACCTCGATGAAGAATGCCTGCGGTCACGGATTGTTGCTTTTCGAGATGAGGCTCTTTCCGATGATGAGGTGAAGGAGCGGTTTGGGTTGAGAGACACACGTGACTGGAAACTTTCAGAAGCAAGAAAGAGCTTGCAGCACGATGAGCGATGGGAAGACAGATTTGCAAATTGTCTCTATCGGCCTTTTGACATTCGTTCCACCTATTACAACTCTGCTGTTATTGAGTATCCACGTCCCAGGGTTATGGGTCATATGCTCAAGGAAAATGTGGCATTACTGACATGCCGACAGCAAGCTGAGGTAGGTTTTAGACATGTCCTTTGCTCAAATGTCCCTA
>CAZVCJ010000032.1:0-28013 GCA_964625745.1 uncultured Anaerolineae bacterium
TATCATTTGGAGAGCAAACCCTATGTCTATCCGGCTAGCCCTGCGCATTGATGAGCACTCTTATCTGGATTGGACTTTGGACAAATCCGGGGGAAGCGGTCAGAAACCAGGTTTTTTGAACCCTCTGCATCCAAAGTGTGCGTGATTGCCAGCATTTTCGATACCCTGAGAAGCACTTTTGAGCGAAAAACCTGGTTTCTCTCACTTTGTCCAAACTCCAGATCTGGAAATCTAACGAGGAAATGGGAGCGATCATGGAAAAACCACTGACATTTCAACAAGTCATCATGCGGCTCGAACGCTTCTGGGCCGATCGTGGCTGCCTCTTATGGCAGCCTTACAGTGAGAAGGTCGGGGCGGGCACCATGAACCCGGCCACTGTGCTCCGCGTGTTGGGGCCGGAGCCGTGGAACGTGGGTTACGTGGAACCCTCCTTCCGCCCCGATGATGGTCGCTACGGTGAGAATCCCAACCGTATGCAGATGCACATCCAGTACCAGGTCATTCTTAAGCCCGATCCTGGCGATCCTCAGGAGCTTTATCTGGAGAGCCTCCAGGCCCTGGGCATTGACCTGGGTCAACACGATGTACGCTTCGTGGAGGACAACTGGAAGTCGCCTGCCCTGGGGGCCTGGGGGCTGGGTTGGGAGGTCTGGCTCGATGGACTGGAAATCACCCAGTTCACTTACTTCCAGCAGGCGGGGGGCATTGATCTCGATCCCGTCTCTGTAGAACTAACCTATGGCCTGGAGCGTATCGTCATGTTCCTGCAGGAAGTCCGTAGCGTGTGGGAGATTGATTGGGATGGCTACCACACCTACGGCGACGTCCTTCTCCAACCCGAAATCGAGCACTGTACCTACGACTTCGAAACGGCCGATGTGAGGCGCTTGCAGCAGATGTATGACCTTTACGACGCTGAGGCCAAGGATGCCCTGGCTCACGGCCTGGTCATCCCCGCCTACGATTACGTCCTCCGCTGCTCCCATACCTTCAACCTGCTGGACGCTCGCGGCGCTGTTGGCGTCACTGAACGGGCCAGGTACTTCGCCAGGATGCGCGAGATCGCGCAAGCCGTAGCCGAGACGTATGTGAAGCAGCGCGAGGAGATGGGGTTTCCGCTGCTTAGGAGAGTAACGAGGCAACGAGGCTACGAGGCAACGAGGCAGCGAGAAGTCCTCGTTACCCCATTACCTCATACCTCATTACCCTTCTTACTTGAAATCGGGACCGAGGAGTTGCCGGCCGGCGATCTTGACTCTGCTATTGCCCAACTGGAGGAGGCCATACCCAAGTTGTTAGCCGAGGCACGGTTGGAGCACGGCGAGATTCAGGTGACGGGCACGCCCCGGCGGCTGGTCGTCTATGTCGAGCACCTGGCTGCCAGGCAGCGCGACGAAGAAGGATTGGCTAAGGGGCCGCCGGCGAAGATAGCCTTCGACAAAGAGGGGCAACCTACCAGGGCGGCTGAGGGCTTTGCCAGGAGCCAGGGGGTGGCTGTTGAGAGCCTGGAGGTCCGCGAGCTGGATGGCGGCCAGTATGTTGTCGTTGTCAGGATGGAGGAGGGGCAGCCGGCGGCCGAGGTACTGGCTACCCTCCTGCCCGACCTGATCGCCAGCCTGCGTTTTTCCCTCTCCATGCACTGGAACGCCACCAACGTAGCCTTCTCTCGCCCCGTCCGCTGGATCGTGGCCCTCCTGGACGACCGCGTCATCCCCTTCGAGTATGCGGGTGTGAAGAGCGGTCATGCCTCGCGCGGGCTCAGGCCGCTGCGCTCGCCCGAAATCACAATCCAGCGGGCTGAGGACTACTTCGTCCTCATGGAAGCCAACAGCATCGTGGTTGACCTGGAAAAGCGGCGCCTTATGGTCCGCGAACAGACGGATAAGCTGGCCGCCGAGGTGGGTGGGCGCATCCCCGACGATCCGGCTCTCCTGGACGAGGTGACCAATCTGGTGGAGTATCCCACTGCTCTGCTTGGCTCCTTCGAGCCAGAATACCTGAAGCTCCCCCAAGAGGTGCTCATCACCGTGATGAAGAAGCACCAGCGTTATTTCCCGGTGGTGGAGGAGGCGAGTAACGAGGAACGAGAAACAAGTAACGAGGGAAGTGCCGACTCGTTACCCGTTACCCATTACTCGTTACTCCCATACTTCATCGCCGTGCGCAATGGCGATAGCGAGCACCTGGACATCGTGCGGCACGGCAACGAAGAGGTGCTTCGGGCCCGCTTCGCCGACGCTGATTTCTTCTACCGGGCCGATACGAAGAAGCCGCTGGAGGAATTCTTGCCCCGTCTGGACACCCTCACCTTTCAGGAGCTGTTGGGTTCCGTCCTGGACAAGACGAAGAGGTTGGAACAATTGACTCCTCGCTTGAGCGCGATGCTCGGCCTCTCGGAGGCAGAGACGGCAACGGCCATACGAGCCGCTCACCTCTGCAAGGCAGATTTGGCCACCCAGATGGTGGTGGAGCTAACCTCGCTTCAGGGAGCGATGGGACGGGAGTACGCTTTGCGCTCCGGTGAGGATTCTGCTGTCGCCCAGGCCATCGTCGAACACTATCTGCCCCGTTTCGCCGGTGATCGGCTGCCCGAAACCTTGCCGGGCATCATCGTGGGGCTGGCTGACCGGCTGGACAGCCTGGCGGGCCTCTTCTCAGTCGGCCTGAAACCAAGCGGCTCAGCCGACCCCTACGGCCTGAGGCGGGCGGCCCTGGGCATCGTGCAAGTTTTGGCCGGGGCAGGCATCTCCTTTGACCTGAGAGAGGGTTTGCAAGAGGCAGCGGCCCTGCTCCCTGTGGTCGCCGATGAGGGAGCCCAGGCTGAGACGTTGGCCTTCATCGTGCAACGCTTGCGAGTTTGGCTTCTGGAGCAATCCTTCCGCTACGACCTGGTGGACGCAGTGCTGGCCGAGCGCGGCCACGATCCCTACCTGGCCTATCAGACTGTACAAGAGTTCGTTCCCTGGGTGTTGAGCGACAATTGGATGGATCTACTCAACGCCTATGCCCGTTGCGTGCGCATCGTGCGGAGTTTTGAAGCCGAGTTCGAATTGCGACCAGACCGGTTCGTCGAGCCCTCCACCCAGCGCCTCTACGAAGCCTACCTGGCCTGCCTGGATCAGGTGAGACCTGGAAGCAACATCAACACGCTATTCACCGCCTTTCAGCCGATGATCGAACCCATCACCGCCTTCTTCAACGACGTGCTGGTCATGGCCGAGGACGAGGCGCTTCGGGAGAACCGTCTGGCCCTCTTGCAGCGCATCGCCGCCTTGACGGAAGGGATTGTGGATCTGACCAGAGTGGAGGGATTCTAAGCCTTGCTAAAATCGGCTGATGGGGATATAATTCAGGTCAGGAGGTAGCGATGACCAGTGTGGTGGTGGAAAGGGAGAAGTTCTTGGATATGATGCAAGAATGGATGAGCATCCCTGGTGTTACTGAGAAGGGGAAGTTGGAGGTTCTCTTTTTGCACAATGAGGTAGTTATTCGTCCTCACGACCCTCAGCGAGAGGAGTTCAATGCCTGGCTGGATGGTGCGATAAGGCGATACGGTGATGTGCTGGAGCGCCTGGCCAACTCGTAGGGGGCTTGCGTGCGATACCTCACCATTGATGAAATCTTTGCCATCCACGACCGGGCCATTCGGGAATATGGCGGCTCGCCAGAGCTAATGAACCTGGGCCACTTGGAAGCCACGTTAGCTGCTCCTCGTCAGACAATGTTCGGCGAGGAACTTTATCCCAATGTGCTTTCAAAAGCAGCCATCCTGTTCTACCTGCTGATCAAGAATCATCCCTTTCTTGATGGCAACAAGAGAACGGCTTTTCTCGCCCTGATGCGTTTTCTCAACCTCAACGACTACACCCTCAGCGCCACCAACGACGAGCTCTACCAATTCACCATTGACGTAGCCTCCTCCGTCTTGACCAAGGAGGAGGTTGAAGTGTGGATCAGGGATAAGGCAAGCAAGACGTCTTACGAGAAATAGACGGCAGGCTCTACCCGTAGCTGGCGTAATCATAAAAACTCTGAGGAGGTTAAATCAACATGACGAAGAAGTGGGTTTATCTGGCTCGCAACGTCAAAGAGGAGCTAACCAAGGAGATGGGTTACGAGCCCAACCTGGTCGAACGCAAGGTCATCCTGGGCGGCAAAGGGGCTGGACTGGCCGAAATGACCAGTACCGGGCTGCCTGTGCCACCCAGTTTTACCATCACCACCGAGGCCTGCGTCGAATATATGAAGACGGGCGAGTTCCCGGAAGGAATGTGGGATCAAACGCTGGAAGCGCTGCGAGAGATCGAGCGGGATACCGGCAAAAAGTTCGGCGACCCTGCCAATCCGCTGCTCGTCTCTGTCCGCTCCGGCGCGCGAGAGTCAATGCCTGGCATGATGGACACCGTCCTCAACCTGGGCCTTAACGACCAGACGCGCGAGAGCCTGGCCCGGCTGACCGGCAACGAATGGTTCTCCTACGACGCCTACCGGCGCTTTGTCACCATGTTCTCCGACATCGTGATGGGTTACAGCCGCGAGCACTTCGAGCGCAAGCTTCAGGAACTCAAGGACAAAGAGGGCGTGAAATCCGACACCGAGGTCAGTCTGAAGGGAATGAAGGGGCTGGTAGCCGAGTACAAGCGCATGTATAAAGAGCATTTCGGCGAGGATTTCCCTGCTGCTCCCTACAGGCAATTAGAACTTGCCATTAAGGCTGTCT
The DNA here is from genome assembly GCA_964625745.1 of uncultured Anaerolineae bacterium. Lineage (GTDB taxonomy): Bacteria > Chloroflexota > Anaerolineae > VGOG01 > VGOG01 > CAZVCJ01. Next base: position 4,724 of record CAZVCJ010000032.1, read on the forward strand.
TCGACTCGTGGAACGGTGAGCGCGCGGTGGCCTACCGCGAATTCAACAAAATCCCCCACGACTGGGGCACTGCCGTCAACGTCTGCACGATGGTCTTCGGCAACCTGGGCGAGAAGAGCGGCACCGGCGTCGCCTTCACCCGCGACCCTGCCACCGGCGATGAGCGGCTCTACGGCGAGTACCTGGAGAATGCCCAGGGCGAGGACGTCGTCGCCGGCCTCCGCACCCCGCTCAAAATCGCTCAATTGCACGAGGTGTTGCCCGACATCTACAAACAATTCGTCGGAGTGACCCAACTGCTTGAACATCATTACCGCGACATGCAGGACGTGGAATTCACGGTCGAGCGAGGCAAACTGTGGATGCTCCAGACCCGCACGGGCAAGCGCACCGCGGCCGCAGCGGTCAAGATTGCAATGGACCTGGTGCGTGAAGGGTTAATCACCAAAGAGGAAGCGGTGATGCGCGTCAGGCCAGAGGAGGTAGACCAGCTCCTGCATCCCTTCTTCGACCCCCAGGCGAAGCTGAGCGCCGAGGAGCGTGGGGATCTGCTGGCGGAGGGCCTCAACGCCTCACCCGGTGCTGGCACAGGCATCGCTGTGTTCGACGCCAGGCGGGCCATAGAACTGGCTGGAGAGGGCCAGGCCGTCATCCTGGTGCGCCCGGAGACCTCTCCCGACGACGTGCCAGGCATGCTCGTCTCCAAAGGTGTGCTGACCCAGCACGGTGGTGCCACCTCCCACGCGGCGGTCGTGGCGCGAGGCAACAACCTGCCCTGTGTCGCTGGCTGCGAGGACATCAGGGTGGATGTCGAGCGGGGCCAGTTCACGGTACAGGATACCGGTCGCGTCGTCAAAGAGGGGAATGTCATCTCCGTTGACGGCGGCGCTGGCGAGGTCTTCTGGGGCCAGATCCCCACCCTCGAGGTCGAATACGAGAAGCAGAAAGACCTGGTCGAGTTGCTCAGTTGGGCCGACGAGATCCGCGCCCTGGGCGTGCGCACCAACGCCGACCTGCCTGAGGACGCCCGACGGGCACGTCAGTTCGGCGCCGAGGGCATCGGCCTCTGCCGCACCGAGCACATGTTCTTCGATCCCCGCGCCCGTGACGCGGTGGTGCGCATGATCATGGCGGAGACGGACGAAGAGCGCCAGGCCGCGCTGGACGAGATGCTGCCGTTCCAGGAGCACGACTTCGAGGGCGTCTTCGAGGCCATGGACGGACTCCCGGTCATCATGCGACTCATTGACCCGCCCATGCACGAGTTCCTCCCCTCCCGTGAGGAATTGATCGAGGAGGTCACCCGCCTGAAGTGCACCGATCCCGAGTCACCTGAACTGGCTGAGAAAGAGAAGATGCTCGAGCTGGTCAACTCCCAGTGGGAAGTGAACCCCATGATGGGGCTGCGCGGCTGCCGGGCCGGCATCATGTACAAAGGGCTGACGGAGATGCAGACCCGCGCCTATTTCCAGGCCGCCTGCCGCTGCGCCCAGCGGGGCATTAGAGTGATACCGGAAGTAATGATCCCGCTGGTCGGCCACGTCAACGAGCTGAGATTGGAGCGGGAGAAACTGGAAGAGGTGGCCAGGCGGGTGATGAAGGAAGAAGGCATTGAGGTCGAGTACATGTTCGGCACGATGATCGAGGTGCCCCGGGCTGCCCTCACCGCTGGCGAAATCGCCCAGTACGCCGACTTCTTCTCCTTCGGCACCAACGACCTGACCCAGATGACCTTCGGCTATAGCCGTGACGACGCCGAGGGGAAGTTCCTGCTGAAATACGTGGAAGGCTTCGACACCGGCGAGGTGGACCCAGAGGGCAAGCCGGTTCTGTTCCAGATACTCAAAGCCAATCCTTTCCAGACGCTGGACCGGGTCGGCGTGGGGCGCCTGGTCAAGATCTGCGTGGAGGAGGGACGGGAAGCCGACCCCGATCTGGAGATCGGCATCTGCGGTGAGCATGGTGGCGATCCCAGTTCCGTCGAGTTCTGCCACCAGGTGGGGCTAGACTACGTCAGTTGTTCCCCCTTCCGCGTGCCTGTTGCCCGGCTGGCGGCGGCCCAAGCGGCGCTGCAGTACGAGTACGGGCGCAAGTAGGTAGCTTTTGGGGTGAAACAAAGACCAGACGGTGGCAGTCCCTGTTGGCGCGAGGGCTGCCACCGTTTTAATTGATGTCAGTTTGCTTTAGTGCGTTGTTTGTGATAAAATACCAGTACCAATGGCTCAACCAAGGGGAGGTAATCCGATGGATAGGGAATATGAGAATCCCCCCATTGAGGCGATAAGAACTTGGCAAGAAACGAGAGGTTTTCCTGTTCGCACCCTCGAATCTGAGATTCGATCGCTTGAGCGGCTCTACACTTTTAGAAGGCGTGCAGAGGTTTCGCGATTTCTTGAGAGGCATTCGTTTCTTGTCCCGCTATTGTTGGAGGCCTACAGTAAATTTGGGAATTACTTCGGGCCATACCCACGGGTCTCTCTTGAAGTCGTCAGAGATCCAGAAGTTCAAGGGTTAGTTGAACTGTTCGGCTATGTCGTGACCAGACTGACTCCTGAGGAAGCAGGAAAACAGCTTCAAAGATTTGACCAGGACTGGTTCTTGAATCAACTTCCTCAGGTCAAGGGACTACTAAACTTTGATGTGGAGTTCCTATGACTTTCTCTTGGGCTGACTATCTGATCGTGGCAAGGCATCTCACGGAGCACAGCACCGCAAGTGGCTATGCAGAAGGATGTCTGCGCTCAGCCATCAGTCGAGCTTACTATGCAGCGCTTAACACGACGCGAAGCCTATTGCGCGATCAGTGGGGAATCGAAGTGCCTGAGACTGTAGAGATTCATCGGTTTGTTCCCCACTGGTTCATGGATGAGGAAGATCCGGACCAGCAGGAGATCGGCATACTTTTGGATCGCCTTCGCGACCGGCGAAGGAAGGCAGATTACACTGATGAAATCACAACGGTGTCCTCGCTAGCAGCCAGGTCGTTGGTAGATGCGCAAATCGTGATTGATCGTGTCTTAACCTTGTGAACTCATGGCCGCGATTCCGCGGCTTTTCGAAGGAGCACATCATGAGCACGATAACAATTCAGTTACCAGAAGCCCTGGCGGAAAGCCTGCGCAGGGAGGCCTTACCGCCCGACGAGGCCATCATTAAGGCTTTGGAGTGGTGGCTGGAGAAGCGGAGGCAGGAGCAAGCGGAAGAGACCAAAAGAGAAAAAGAGGCTGCAAATGATGTGCTCTGTGAGGCTGCTGAGAAAGAAGCGCTATTGGCGGAGAATCCGAATCAGCACTGAGTCCTGAAAGGCCATCGGTATGAGCGTGGTTGACGAGATCAAACAGAGATTGGACATAGTCGAAGTGATCTCCAGCTACACTGCCCTGAAGAAGGCGGGGCGGAACTACAAGGGTATCTGCCCCTTCCACGCCGAGAAAACGCCCTCCTTCGTCGTCTTCCCCGACACCCAGAGCTGGCATTGCTTCGGGGCCTGCGGCACGGGAGGCGACGTCTTCACCTTCATTGAGCGGCAGGAGAACCTGGATTTCGCCGGCGCGCTGCGCCTCCTGGCCCGGCGGGCAGGGGTGAGTCTGAAACCCCACACCGAGGCCGATCAGGCTGAGGATAAGCTCAAGAAGCGATTGCGCGAGATCAACGAGAGGGCCGCCGAGTACTTTCACAACTTGCTATTGAATTCCACCGCAGGCGAGACGGCGCGCAGCTATCTGGCCCGGCGGGAGATCAATCGGGAGACCATCAACAGGTTCCAGTTGGGCTACGCGCTCGACGATTGGCAGGCCCTGGGCAATCATCTGCAAGAGAGGGGATACCAGCGAGAGGACCTCCTGGCAGCGGGACTGATCATCGAGCGGGAGGACGGCGGTCACTACGACCGCTTTCGGGGGCGGCTCATCATTCCCATCCGCGACGAGCGAGGTGGGGTGGTGGGCTTCGGCGCCAGGGCGCTGGATGATTCCACCCCCAAGTACATCAACTCGCCCCAGACACCTGTCTTCGACAAGAGCGCCGTCCTCTTCGGCCTGGACCTGGCCAAAGGCGCTATCCGCCGGGGGGGACTGGCCATCATCGTCGAGGGCTACATGGATGTGCTGATGGCCCACCAGCACCAGATAGCCAACGTGGTGGCCTCCATGGGCACGGCTCTGACCGAGACCCAGCTCAAGCTGCTCAAGCGATTCGGCCAGCGTCTCGCCCTGGCCCTGGACGCCGACGCCGCCGGCCACCAGGCCACCTTGCGCAGTATGACCCTGGCTCAAGAAACCCTGGCCGAACGGGTGGTGCCCGTGCCCACCCCTCGCGGCCTGATCAAATACGAGAGCCGCCTGGACGTAGACATCCGCATCATCACCCTACCCCAGGGTCAGGATCCCGACAAGGTGATCAGGGAGGATGCCGGCCTGTGGGCCAGGCTGGTTGAGAACGCCCTGCCGATCGTGGAGTACTATTTCGAGGTCATCACCTCGGAGCTGGATCTGGATTCGCCCAAGGGCAAGGCGGAGGCCGTGCGCAGGCTCATGCCTATCATCCAGGAGATCGGTAACGCCGTCGAACGCACCCACTACGTTCAGAAGTTGGCGCGCCTGGTTCGGGTGGACGAGAAGACGCTCTTGCAACAGGCTGAGGTAAAAGGTAAGGGGGCAAGAAGGTACGAGGAAAAGAAGGAAACGCCGCCGGACAGGGAGGGCTTCGCTTTTGGGCCGGAGGAATATTGCCTCTCAATCTTGCTCAGAAGGCCACAGTTACTTCATAGCCTGGATGATGCGCTGCGGGACGTGGGGGCAGACAGACTGAATGTTGATGATTTTTCCCAGGCGGAGAACCGGGCGATATTCGCCTCCTGGCAAGAGAGTGTGAACCTTGAGGATGGCTTTGACATAGAGAGCTTTCGTGAGGAACTGGACCCAGCATTGCATCCTCGCTTCGACCTTCTGTTGGAAGGGCCAAGAGGTGCTCCACCCACCAATAACGACCAGGCAGAAGAGGCCCTGATCAAGGGAGGACTGCGTCTGCGCCAGCGGAAGATTCAGAAGTTGGTTGAGGAGCTGCGTTTCCTCCAGGCGGACGCTGGAGAGCTGGGGGGGGCTGCAATTGAAGAGTATGGTCAGATGATGAACTTCTATCTTAGTGCCAAGTGGCGCATTGATAAGGCCCTGCATGCCAACTCATTCTTTGGACGAAGTGAAGCCAATCTTAGAAGAACCCCTGGACTTGTAGCTTAAACCGTAGGTAAGAAGGACGATGGCTGAGCCTCTCGAAGAAAGGCCGGAAGTAAAAGCGCTGCTATCTAAAGGTGTCGAGCAGAGATACTTGACTACGGAGGAGATCCTGGTGGTCTTTCCGGAGGTCGAAGCGAACGTGGAAGAGCTCGACGCTTTTTATCGCCGTCTGTTTGATATGGGCATTGAGGTTATGGACCCCGGCGGGTTGCCCGAGCAGGCTGAGGAGGAGCCGGTCGATTCAGAACCGGAAGCGTTAGAAACTGAAGCCGAAAGCGAACTGATGGTCGCACCGCTGAGTGGCCCTGAGCTAACTGGCGATCCGGTCAAGATGTACTTGAGGGAAATTGGCAGAGTGCCTCTGCTCGATGCCAATCAGGAGATGCAATTGGCCATTAAGATGACGGCAGGGGATTACCTGGCGAGCATTGAGGAAAGACTGGCCGAGAAGCAGAAGCGACTTCCAAAGGGGGCGGAAGTGATGGCCGAGGTGTTCAGATCCCTGACCCACGACTGGGAAGCGGTGCAAAAGGCTTGTCAAGGGCTTTCGATAGAGCCGCCGGACATGCCCTCCGTGATTGAAGAGGCCAAAACCCTACACGACAGCTCTATTGGGGATCGAGAACCCTATCTGTATCCCTTTCTCAATGGTAGGGAACAGGAGGACAACGGGAGATGGGATGAGCTTGCAGGCAAGCTATTTGCCGTCTGCACAGAATTATATCTCATGCCCGCTGAGAGTCTGTGGTTTTTGAGAAGTCATTATGAGCAGGAAAAGCGATTGCCGCTGATTAAGCTTTTCACCGAAGGATTGGGGGGCGAAAACTGCTTGGCCAGGGAGATATCGCGAGTTCGCGAGCACTCTCAGGAGGCTAAACAATCGCTGACCAGGGCCAATCTACGTTTAGTGGTCAGTGTGGCCAAGAAATACATGGGGCGTGGCATACCCATCTTGGATCTCATCCAAGATGGCAACATGGGTCTGCTCAAGGCGGTAGACAAATTCGATCACACCAAGGGATATAAATTCAGTACCTATGCCACCTGGTGGATTCGACAGGCCATAAACCGCTCCATCGCCGATAAAGCGCGCACTATCCGCATCCCGGTGCACATGGTGGAGGCCGTAAACCGGGCATTATGGGCCTCGCGTCAACTGACTCAGGAATTGGGGCGGGAGCCCACTTTGGAAGAAATCGCCCTGGAGATAGGCCAGCTATCCGACCAGGAGAAACGCTCTATCGAAGCAGCCTGGGCCGAGGGTGGGCGTCTTGACCCGGCTCTCCGGCGGAGGTTGCGGCGGGAGGCAGCCAAGGTCAGGCGCATCCTCGGTATGGCTCAGGAACCTGTGTCGTTGGAGACGCCCATGGGGTCCGAAAAGGATAGCTCCTTGGGTGATTTCATCGAGGACGAGACCATCCCTGGGCCTGTGGATACCACCTCTCATCAATTTCTGAAGGAACAGATAGGGGACATGCTTGATCAGTTGACTGAGCGCGAGCGCGAGGTGCTGGAGAAGCGCTTTGGCCTGAAGGATGGGCAGAGCCACAGTCTGGAGGAGGTGGGCGAGTCCCTTGGGGTGACGAGGGAGCGCGTCCGCCAGATCGAGGCCAAAGCCCTGAGAAAACTCCGTCACCCCACGCGCCGCCGCCAGTTACAGGATTATCTGGGAGCGTTTGACTAATTGGGCCAGGTTGTGTATAATAGAATAGCAATCCTCGGTAGCTCAATTGGCAGAGCGACCGGCTGTTAACCGGTTGGTTGTAGGTTCAAGTCCTACCCGAGGAGCCTATGGAGCGGGAAGAGATTCCCGCTCCTTGTTTGCCATTAAGGAGAAGCTCATGTCTATCTTGTTTGAGGCTGGCAACATCGCTGGCCTGGAGCTGGAGAACCGACTCGTTCGCTCTGCCACCGCGGAGAGAATGTGTGACGAGGATGGTCGGCCTGAGCAAGCCATGCTTGATCTCTACGCCGACCTGGCCCGAGGTGGGGTGGGGCTGATCATCACCGGCCATGCCTTTGTTCACGAAAGCGGCAAGGCCCACCCATCAATGACGGCCGTCCACCGGGATGACCTTATCCCCTCGCTGCGAGCTCTGACCGAGGTCGTGCATCGAGAGGGTGGCGGTAAGCGAAGCGGCGTCGTTATGCAGATCAACCACGCCGGTCGGGCGGCCTCAGAGCAAGTGATAGGGCAGATGCCGGTGGCTCCCTCACCGGTGTCTCAGGTCAAAGGAGGCCGGCGTCCCCACGAATTGACGGGGGCGGAAATCGAGGAGCTGATCGCTGCCTTTGGCAGGGCTGCCGGCCGGGCGAAGGAGGCCGGGTTCGATGGCGTCCAACTGCATGGAGCGCACGGCTATTTGATCAACCAGTTTTGCTCGCCGGCCAGCAACTGGCGCCGCGATCGGTGGGGCGGCAGCATCGCCCGGCGGCTGCGATTTCTGGAAGAAGTGGCCGCCGCGGCGCGGGACGAGGTGGGGAGCGACTACCCGCTGCTCATCAAGCTGGGCGCTCAGGACTCTGTGCGGGATGGCCTGACCCTGGACGATGGGGTGGAGATCGTGCGTCACCTGGCCGATTGGGGCCTCGATGCTGTGGAGATCAGTTCTGGGATAGGCGGGACCAGCAGTCGAAAGGACATCCTGCGGCCTGAGGATGAGGCATACTTCCTGCCCCAGGCCAGGCGGGCGCGGGAGGTGACCGAGCTGCCCCTCATCCTGGTAGGAGGGATGAGATCGCTGGCGGTCATGGAGAGCATCCTCGAGGAAGGCACCGCTGACTTCATCTCCATGTCTCGGCCCCTGATCCGCGAACCCGACCTGCCCAATCAGTGGCGGGAGGGCCGTACCGAACCCGCCGCCTGTATCTCCTGCAACAATTGCTGGCCTGGGCCGGGAGAATACGGCATCGCCTGCCGCGCCCCCGATAGGTGAGCGAGCTCAGAGGAGGCAGGTTGATCCCAGAGCGATTGGTTTTGGCCTCGGCCTCGCCGCGACGGCGGCAGCTCTTCTCTCTCTTGGAAATACCTTTCATCGCCACGGCGGCCAATGTGGACGAGGAGATCGAAGAGGGAGAGAGTCCTCAGGAGATGGTCTGCCGCTTGAGCCTGGCCAAGGCCAGGGTGGTGGCTCTCTCCCATCCTGGGGACCTGATCGTCGCCGCCGACACCATCGTCGCCCTGGATGGTGGTATGTTGGGCAAGCCGGCCGATGAAGCCGAGGCGGTAGCCATGCTGCGGCGCTTGCGGGGGCGTGAACACACTGTCCTCAGCGGAGTGACGGTCTATCATCCAGCGCCCCCCTCTCTCCCCCCCAGGGTTGGGGGGGCTGGGGGGGGCGGGCCATCACGGAGCTGGCCGAGAGTGCTGTCTGGATGAGGGCCTACGCCGACGAGGAAATGATTCGCTACGCAGCCAGTGGCGATTCCCTGGACAAGGCGGGAGCCTATGCGATTCAGCACCAGAGCTTCAGCCCTGTGGAGCGCATCGGGGGCTGCTACGCCAACGTTATGGGCCTGCCCCTTTGTCACCTGACCAGGGCTTTGGCTCAACTTGGTCTGACTCTGCCCGTGGATGTGCTCCAGGTCTGCCAGGGTTTTACGAGCTATCGCTGTCTTGTAGCCGGGGAGATTTTGCAGAGATAGCTGCTGCTACGGATTGTAAACGGCAAGAGCCGCTGATCACGACCAGCGGCTCTTTTGCGTCTGAGCATGGTGTCCAGGTGCAACGCACTTTTGAAGTGCGTTGCACCTTATTTCCAGGACGTGGGTGGGACATCGGCCGGGATGGCATACGGGCCATCCCGGAACTCGTCCCAATAGTCCCATTTGTTGATGTAGGAATAGGAGAAGATGGCTTGCCCCGCTGCTCCAGCCCGACGAGCTATCTCGATTCTCGACCAGATTTCATCGAAAGAAGCATAATCGGCGGTGATTCCCGGCCAAACGTGGTGGCCGTTGGCATGGGACACGAAGTCACGAACCAGGACGTCGAAGCGGTCTAGGTAGTCCCTAACGGTGATGGTGTAGAGCATAGGAGCGATGGCATCAATCACCCCCGCTTCCATCCATCCCTGGGAATCCTGATAATAGCCATCGTAGCCGTCGTTAATGATCCAGTCCCAGTAATCCCGATAGATGGGCCACACCGCTGCCGCCAACATCACATCCTGGTTGGGAAGGACAACTTGTTCGTAGATTTGGCTCACCAGGGCCGTCACCTGTGCCCGCTGCCAGTCCTCCCAGGTAAGACCTGGATCGAGGGTCTGAGCTTCGGCGAAGCGAGCCTCGCTGATGGGATCGTGGGAGAATTCAGGGCCAGCGTAGCGGATGTGATCCAGATGCAGGCCATCCACCTGGTAATGCGTCACGATGTCCTGGCAAACAGATACGATATGAGTAGCTGTGAGGGTGACAGCAGGACTGGCATACAGGTATGGAAATCGTTGATCGCTCAACGATATAGGCCCTTCTTCATCCCACTGTCGCCAGTCGGCCCACCCGTAGGTATGGGAGAGCGTCCAGAACAGGTGCTCCGGCGTAACGTCTTGTGGTGGCGCCTCTCCCTCCGACGAGGTCACCCACACAGGATAGACGTTGACCCAGGCGTGCAGCTCCAGGCCAGCGGCGTGGGCCAACTCCACTGCGGTGGCCAGAGGGTCCCAGCCCGGATCTTGCCCCAGGGTGCCCGGGTAGCCCGTTAGCCGCGCCGCCCAGGGCTCGTAGTTGGAATGGTAGTAGGCATCGGCCACGCCGCGCACCTGGAAGAATAGGATGTTGAAATTGGCGTCGGCGGCTCGATTTACGATCTCTTGAACATCCTCTGAATCGGAGTAATCCCAGCGGGTCACCCAGAGAGCCCGGGCTTCCAATAGGATGGGACAAGATTTCAAGATCAGCGGCAAGTACAAGTAGTAAAGCGAGGTTTCAGTTGGCGTAGGAGTAAGCGTCAGCGTCGGCGTAGGCGTCACAGTTGGGGTAAAGAGTGATGTCCCAGTCGGTGTGGGTGTGCTCGTCGGTGTCGCGGTGATGGTAGGTGTGGACGTGGGAGTTGGGGTGGCTGTCGGGTACCACACCTGTACCGACACATCGTCCAGATACATGGCCGTCTTGAGATCGCCCTCGCCGTTGTTGTAGACATTGAAATACAAAATGATCGTCTGCCCCGTGTAGGGCGTCAAGTCGAAAGAATGGTACGTCCAGGTCTGGCTGTCGGAATTCACCTTCATCACCCGAGCAAGGAAGTGGAGATCGGTATCCAGGATCAGGGCCTCTTGCCAATCGTACTGAATGGTATCCTGAGAGAGGGGATAGTACCAAAACGACAGCGTAACCCTCGCTGCGTCGTCGGGAATGGTCACTTCCTGATAGACAGAGGAGTAGCTGTAGGCATCGCTCTGGTCGGTGATCCCCAGGCGCATGGCCCAGAAACCCGAACGAAACTCAGCAGTGGAGTAGGCCGCCGGGCGTGAGGTGTTCCCAGGGATCCAGTTGGTCCAGTCCCCTGTCGTTTCAAAGCCGCCGTTGCGAATCAGATCTTCGTCGGGAATTCGCGTTGGAGTACTGGTTGGAGTGGGTGTGGCGGTGGGCGTGGCTGTGCTGGTTGGCGTTGATGTCTGGGTACCAGTCGGCGTCGCGGTGAGCGTAGGGGTTGCCGTTGATGTTGGTGTGGAGGTGTGAGCTGGCGTCTGCGTAGGCGTGCTGGTGGCTGTGGCTGTTGACGTGGAGGTGCTGGTTGGCGGCTGCGTAGGCGTGCTGGTAGCGGTGGCCGTCCCCGTGGCTATTCGCGCGATGGTGCTTGTCCATCTCCCCCACGTTGTTGCAGACATGCTCACTGGCGCGGCAGGGTTGCATCCCGCACTCGCCCTTCCATCCCTGGCCCCAAGCGGTGCAGCCGCAATGCCGGGTGATAGCAGAGAGAGGAATATCGCTGCCAGCGCCAGTTTCACGATCGCTTTGTTTGTTCTCATTGTGATCTCCTTCGAGGCAATCTCGTTGCACGATTCTCGGCAAAGACGGCTAACACTTGGGCTGTCAATTGGCTCTGGTGACAGAGGCGAGAAACATTGTTCAAAAATCGGAAAAGTGATATAATCATTGCTAAGGCCAGGACCAACTGGTACTTCATCTTCAACAGGAGGTAGTGAGATGGACCTATTCGAGAAATGTAAGGGTTTTTTCTCTGACCCAGGGGTAGCTCAGGCTATGGGGTACGCTACTAATCCCCGCACGCTTCAGGCCCTGGGATTGTATCCTTTCTTCATCCCCCTGGATCAGACCGAGGGAACGGAGGTGACCATCCAGGGCCGGCGGATGATCATGATCGGTTCCAACAACTACCTGGGGCTGACCACGCACCCCAAGGTCCGCCAGGCAGCTATTGATGCTGTTCGCGAGTTCGGCACCAGTTGTACAGGCTCGCGCTTCCTCAACGGCACCCTGGCCATGCACGGCGAACTGGAGAGCAAACTGGCCGAGTACGTGGGCAAGGAGAAGGCCCTGGTGTTCAGCACTGGCTACCAGACCAATCTGGGCACCATCTCGGCCCTGGTCGCTAAGGGCGACGTGGTCATCACGGACAGGGAAGACCACGCCAGTATCCTGGATGGTTGTCGCCTGGCCTTTGGCCGAATGAAGCGCTTCCGTCACAGCGACATGGCCGACCTGGAACGGGTCTTGAAAAGCTGTCCTGAAGAGGCTGGCAGATTGGTGATCGTGGACGGTGTGTTCAGCATGGGAGGAGACATCGCCTCTCTGCCGGAGATCATCCCCCTTTGCCAAAAATATGGGGCCCGTCTGATGGTGGATGATGCTCACGCCATGGGCGTCCTGGGCGGCGGACGGGGGACCGCGGCTCACTTCGGCCTGACCGATGACGTTGATCTCATCATGGGCACCTTCAGCAAGTCCTTCGCCTCCATCGGGGGTTTCATTGCCGGCGACGAACCCACCATCCACTGGATCCAGCACTTCAGCCGATCCCTCATCTTCAGCGCCAGCCTGCCCGCGCCTAATGTGGCCGCTGTTCTGGCTGCTCTGGAGGTCATGAAGAGTGAGCCAGAGCGGATCGAGCGTGTGAACGCCATCGGCGAGAAGATGCGCCAGCGCTATCGGAAACTGGGATTGGACATCGGCGACAGCCAGACACCCATAATCCCTGTCATCATCGGCGACCAGATGAAGACCATGATGACTTGGAAGGCGCTTTTTGAGGCCGGCGTCTACACTAACGTCGCCCTCCCACCTGCTGTACCAGAGGGCAAATCCCTGCTGCGCACCAGCTACATGGCCACCCACACTGATGAGCAACTGGATCGGCTGCTGGAGATCTTTGAGAAGGTAGGTAAGGAGCAGGGAATCATCTCCTGAGCGCCGAAAATCAAAATGCCGACAACACGTGGCTATCTACCCGATGATGACCCATCCCGCCTGGTACTTGTCCAACTGCTCCCTGGTATATTCATCCATCGGGTGCTCCCGCTCTGGGATCTCGATCTCTTTCGCCACCCCGCAGAGTTCGGTGGAGAAGTAGCGCTGGCCGGTGTCATTGATCATGGTGACGATGACTCCCGCTTCTGGATAGCGCCGGGCCACCTTGAGGGCTGCGGCTACGTTGCTGCCAGAGGAGATGCCGCAGAAGATGCCTTCCTCCAGGGCCAGCCTCTTGCCCATCTCGATGGCTTCATCTGAAGTGGTGAGAACGATGCCGTCGAGCATGGAGAGGTCCAGATTGCGGGGCACGAAGCCATCGCCGATGCCCTCAATCCTGTGGGAGCCCCACTCCCGCCTGGCGAGCATGGGGGCCTCGGTCGGCTCCACGGCGAAGAGCTTGACCTCAGACTTCATCTTCCTCAGGTAGCGGCCGATGCCGGTCAGCGTCCCCCCGGTGCCCTGGGTGGCAAGGAAGATGTCTACCTCCCCCCCGGTCTGCTCCCAGATCTCGGGGCCGGTGGTAGTGAAATGGGTGGCGATGTTATCCGGGTTGCCATATTGGTTCGGCTCCCAGTATTTCCCCGGCTCGGTAGTTTTGATCTCCTCTACCTTCTCCAGGCAAAGGTCCACGTCGCTCTCCCCCCCTGGCGTCTCAATGATTCGGGCCCCGTAGGCACGCATGATCATCTTGCGCTCCTCGCTCATCCCGACGGGCATGACGATGATCACTGAATACCCCAGCATCTTGCCCACGAAAGAACAGGCGATGCCAGCATTGCCGGTGGAGCTTTCGATGATGGTCATCCCCGGCCTCAGGTCGCCGCGCGTGAGGGCCTCGGTGATCATGCGGTAGTAGATGCGGTCTTTCAGGCTGCCGGTGGGGCTGAAGTACTCGATCTTGCCCATGATCTGGGGCTTAATCTCCCTGGTCACGCTGTTGAGCCTCACCAGCGGCGTGCGGCCGATGGTCTCGAAAATGCTTCCTGCTACATTCTTGTTGGCGTCCCATTGGATGCTCACTTCTTTACCTCCGTCTGGATTAGTTGTGTATCTACGTATTGCTGTTTGAGTGCTTCCCGCAATGACAACATATTCAATCGAAAGCGACGGTCTCTTTTCCGTGAAGTTTCTCCATGATTTTGGCTGCGATCAGCTCCATGTGGGAGTTGTTTTTGACGAAGTCCAGGGTGTCGGAGGGTACGGTAAGCATGGGGCAGAGAGTAAAGCTATTGGCCCACTCCTCGTATAATCTGTTGAGCTGCTCCAGGTAATCGGCTGGGATGTCTTGCTCGAAATCGCGCCCTCGTATGGCGATGCGGTGTTTCAGCGTGGGCACTGAAGCCTGCAGGTAAACGACCAGATCAGGAGGCGGCAGGAACATGGTCAAAACCTCGTACAACTCGCGATAGCTGCGATAATCTCGCTCCCCCATGTGCCCCTGGCGGTAGAGGTTCTCGGCGAAGATCTCGGCGTCCTCGTACACCGTGCGATCCTGGATCACAGAGTCGGGGCGGTTGAGCACCTGGTGGTGGTGACGCAAACGTCGGGAGAGGAAGAAGACCTGGGAGTGGAAGGCCCACTTTCGCATGTCCTTGTAAAAATCAGCCAAATAGGGATTATCATCCACGGCCTCGTAGAAGGGCTCCCAACCCAACTTCTCGCTGAGGAGAGCCGTCAGGGTAGACTTGCCCACCCCCATGTTGCCAGCAACAGCAATGAACCTTTTCATCTCCAATTCCTCCCCACGTTCGTTTTCATCTTCTCCAGGTAGGCTTCCTCCAGGTCTACCCCGGTGTAGTTGGCTAGCTTCAGGATGTAGGCCAAACAGTCAGCCAACTCCTCTCGCAAGTGAGGTGCCTGCTCTTGCAGAGCCCGATCTTGTGCCTCGCGGCGGTTGCCCACCCTCTTGTACTGCCTATCCTGAGCTGCCCAGACCTGCTTCAGCTCCGCTCCCAGCTCACCTACTTCCTCCGTCAGGCATAAGAAGTTGAAATAGAGATCGGTCAGGAAGCCCTTCTCCTTGTCCAGCGCCAGGTGCCAGCGCTGAAAGTCGCTCAGCCGTCGTCGGCCCTCCATGAAGACCGCCTGGTCGGCCTCGTCCAGGGCTGGCCCGATTCGCGGAAGAGGTCGCTGATAAGTGCCTTTTTCCAGAGCCGACTTGATACGGCCCACCACCTGGGCCAAGTCCTGGGGGTTGTGAACGAAGTCCAGCCTGTTGGTGTCTATGGGCAGGACAGGGACCCGGTCGTAATCGGCGAAGAAACGCTCGTAGGCCATGCGTACCGCCTCCATGTAGTCCCGGTCCATCTCCCGCTCGTAGGTGCGGTCACGGAAAGCGATGCGTTTCATCAAGGTGTCAGTGTCGGCCTTGAGGTAGACGATCAGGTTGGGGAGGGTGACCTTCTCCGCCAGGATGGCGTGAACCCGCTCGTACATCTCCAGTTCGTCGTCTTTCAGATTCAGGTGAGCGAAGAGCCGGTCCTTGGCGAAAGTGTAGTCGCTGATGAGTTGGCCGCGCTGCAAGGTCGCTGGGACGACCTGCTGCTGATGCCGATAGCGGCTCAGCAAGAAGAAGATCTGGGTCTGGAAGGCGTACCTCTCCCGGTCGGTGTAGAAATCGCTCAGAAAGGGATTTTCCTCGAAGACCTCCAGGAGCAACTCGGCGTCGAACTCATCTCTTATCAGACGGGCCAGGGTCGTCTTGCCCACCCCGATGGCCCCTTCGATAGCGATGTATACTTTTTCTGGCAATTTGACCTCCTCACTGGGTAGGGGCTCAGAAACCAGGTTTTTGGTTAAGGGCTCAGTTTTTTTGCACGGCAGAGGATCCCAGAAGTGACAAACTGTCAATCCAAGCAGAGAAAAAACCTGGTTTCTCCACCAGAGTAAAGCCTTACCCCTACGTGGTGGATATTAGGATACCCCGTTTGCTTTGAAAAGTCAAGCGTTTTGAGCCCTATTCTGAGATTTTTAAGGTGCAACCTTTTGCAGTATAATACGTATATATTGGGGGAGAGACAGATGGAAGAAGAGAAGGTTTGGATTCAAAGAACCCTGGCAGGCGATCAAGATGCCTTCGCTTGCCTGGTGGAAGCCTACCAGACTGCTGTCTACAATCTGGCCTATCGTATGTTGGGTAACGCGGTCGAAGTCGAAGACGCTGCCCAGGAGGCTTTCCTCAAAGCCTACACCCGCCTCAACACCTACGATTCGGAGAGAAAGTTCTCTTCCTGGCTTCTGGCTATCGCTTCTCATCATTGCATAGACCGTCTGCGCCAGCGGCGATTGGGCTGGTTATCATCAAATGAACTGCTGCCCTGGAGCTGGCTGTCCAGCGGTAGCCGGCCTGAAGAAGTCGTCATCCGAAGCCAGGAGCGCGACGAGGTACACCGGTTGCTGGATCAACTGCCTCCTCACTACAGGGCAGCGGTGATCCTGCGCTATTGGCATGACCTTTCGTATCAAGAAATCGCTGAGGCGATGGAGATCACCGAGAGCGCGGTGAAGTCCACGCTGTACCGTGCGCGGCAGAAGTTGGCCCAGAAGACACTGGCTCACCAAAATAGACAGGCGGTGAGGGTAGCTCAGGGGGCCGTGGCGGAGGGGTAAAAGATGATGAGTTGTCAGGATATAAGTCTGTTAATGTCGTTAGCGCTGGATCAGAGTTTAACTCAGGTCGAGGTCCGCTGCCTGGAAGAGCATCTCAGGCAGTGCCCAACTTGCCAGGAGGAATGGGAGTCCATGCAGCGAGTCTCACGGCTCTTCACTGATGCGCCGTTGATAGGGCCGCCCGCAGGCTTTGCGGACAGGGTGATGCAGCGATTGGCTCAACGCCAGGCTCGCAGGCGGAGGCTTGTGGCAGGGGCAGCGTTGCTGGTAGCCTGCCTGAGCCTGGCGGCCTTGGCTCTACCTGAGACCGTCAGGTTGCTGGCCATGCTTTGGCAGGTAGTCACTGAGCCCTCTCTGTTGAGCCACGGGGCGAAATTGGCGGCCCAACTCCTCGACCTCGCCGAGTCCCTGGGTAGGGCTTGCTGGCTGATCATTACAGCCTTGTTCTCCTCCCTCAGCCAGCCGGCCTTGCTGGGCTATTCCTTCCTCGTCCTCGCCTTGACCGCCCTCTGGATTCGCCTGGTGGCTGGGCATCGAGGCAGGTATCAGCCAGTGATCAATAATGTGTAGGAGGTGGTATGAAGCGGAAAACACTGTTCAATAAAAAGCTAGCTGTGGGGTGTGGGCTTGTCGCCGTCATCCTGTGCCTGCTGGTGGTCATTGTCACAGTATTATTGCGAGGAGGTCAGGAGATGGCTCCCGCTGTAAAAGCGCAATTGGATGCTGCTGATGCAATTTATCGCAAAGGTGAGTTCACCGAGGCCGAGGCGGCTTATCGAAAAGCAAAAGAACTCGATCCGGAGAATGCGATCGTTCTGGAACGCCTAGGGACAATCGCCCTTTGGAATAATCATCCGCAGGAAGCCGAACGCTATTTTGAAGAGGCCTTGCGCTATACTCCCTGGTACAAGAATTTTTGGCCTTTCAACACGCAACTCAAATACCGCCTGGGTATGACCTATTACCGCCAGGATCGCTTTGCGGAGGTGGCACAACTCTTCCGGGAAGCACGAGGGCCTGTTGCGATAGGGCCGCTCCGGGATCTGGATGCTTTTGGCAAACAGATCGCACTTTTTGACGATGAGACTCCTTACATCATCGAAGGACCAGAAGAGACGCAGATTGACTTTGTTACCACTGATCCCCTGCCCGTCATCGAGGTGTCTGTCAACGACAGTGAACCCCTTGATTTCATAATCGATACTGGTGGGATGGAGGTCATACTTGACAATGATTTAGCTGAGCAGATCGGTGCGCAGATAGATGGGTCACTTTCAGGCACCTATGCCGGGGGGAAGAAAGCGGAAACAGGTCTGGGGCGGATTGATTCCATTAAGATGGGTGAGTTTGTCGTTCACAACGTACCCATTCACACCCTTGATACCGACCCGATTTCACCGCTATTCGACGGGTTGGAAATACGGGGCATCATTGGCACGCGCCTCCTGATGCACTTCCTAACCACCATTGATTACCCTGACGGAGCCCTGATCCTGCAACGTACAACCTCAGCGAACTTGCAGAGCCTCGAATCCCAGGTAACTGCAAATGGGGTGAAGGTTATCCCCTTCTGGCTTGTTGAGACGCACTATATCGTGGCACGGGGGACGGTCAACAACCTGGATCCTATGCTTTTCTTCGTGGATACTGGACTGGCTGGTGCGGGATTCACTGCCCCGGAGCCTGTCTTGCAGGAAGCCGGGATTTCGGTGGATTGGACAGAAGCCCAGGATGCTATTGGTGGTGGTGGAGTGTTCCAAGAGGTGGATATTGTCATCGACCGTCTGACACTCGGCACTGGTGAAAATGAGGTTGTAGAAAACGATGTGCTGGGAAAGGCGTCAGAACAGTCTCCTTCTATCTTGGGAGACAGACTTGGTTTCTACATCGGTGGTCTGATTTCGCACCAATTCTTCCACAACTATGCCTTGACGTTTGATTTTATAGGAATGAGGCTATTTTTACAAGAAAAGGGAGTTTAATCCGCGATTACAAATTTGAGTCTATTCCGACCGGGGGTTTAATCCCGGCGGGGACAAAATCAATCAAAAAAAGGAGGTACTTACGATGAAAAAGGTTTTGCTTGCTTGTCTGTTGGCGCTGTTGTTGGCCGTCTCAGCCACACCTGTGTTCGCAGGCGGGGGCGGTGGAAGGGTTATCTTCGGCGACAGTTTCACCCTGGAGTCGGGGGAGCGGATGGATGGCGACCTGGTGGTCCTCGGCGGCAGCGTCGTCCTGGAGACGAGGAGCCGGGTGGACGGCAATGTGGTGGCCGTGGGAGGCAGCGCCGAGGTTGCTGGGGAGGTAGATGGTGACTTAGTCGCCTTCGGCGGTGACGTGGTGCTCCGGTCGACAGCCGTCGTGGCTGGAGATCTGGTCACTATCGGCGGCAACGTCCAGCGAGACCCAGGAGCTGTCGTCAGGGGCAACGAGGTAGGGGGCCTTGAGTTCCAGGGTCTCCCTCGTTTTGGGACCTTCCCCACAAGGCTGAACTTTGACAGGTGGGGCGATCGCTGGTCCAGCTCCATCTTCAACATCTTCGGGGACATTGTTGTGGCCCTGGCCCTGGCCGCCATCGGCTTGTTGGTCGTTCTCTTCTGGCCGAAGCAGACGGAGGCGGTCGGCAAAGTTGCCTTCACCGCCCCCTTGCCAAGTGCAGGCGTTGGACTGCTGACCGGCGTGGTGGCTGTGGTCTTCATAGTCTTGTTAGCCATCACCATCTGCCTGTCGCCTGTAGCCTTCCTGCTGGGGGTAGCTATGCTTGTGGCAGGTCTCTTCGGCTGGATCGCCATTGGGTTGCTGGTGGGCCAGAGGTTGCTAGAAACCTTCAAAGTCAAGGGCGTCACCTCTCTGATGGCTGTGGCGGCGGGCACCTTGCTGATCTCTTTGCTTCGCGCTGTCCCCTGTCTAGGGGCTATCGTGGGCTTCGTCGTGGGCTGCGCGGGCCTGGGCGCTGTGGTGCTGACCCGCTTCGGCAGGCAGGCCTACCCTCTGCCAACCCGCGTTCCACCTGCCCCACCAGTACTGGCGGAGGTAGAGGAAATCGCGGCTGTGGAAGTTGAGCCTGAAGTCGAGGAAGATGAAACTGCTTCTGAAGACTAGCGTTGCGGCGCCCTGAGCCCTCCGACGGAGTTTATCCCGAGGAAGCCGAGGGGCTCAGGACAGGCCTGTCGAAGGGAGCTCGCATCTGATACGGCTCTCGAAAAGGGAGGGTGAAGAGCCCTCCCTTTTTAGTTGTCCACTCTGAGGAAATTGTGGTATAATATGCCCAACACCGCTCTGGAAGGAGGAAAGCCTGTGCGTCGGGCTTTGGGACCACTGATGAAATTGGAAGTGCGGGTTACTCGCCCACTTACCTGGCTGGGCCCAGCCTGGGCGGCTCTGTGTGGCGCTGTGGCCTCGGGCTGGCTGACGTTCAGCGGTCAGAATCTGCTGGTTTTGCTGATCGCTCTGTTCATGGCCGACGCACTCTGGGGTACCCTGTGGCATCTGATCGCTGAGGGGGACTGGTTTGTCTCCTCCGCCAGTTGGCCCGTGCAGGTTCAGGAAGCCAGTTTAGCCGCCTTGCCCTACACCGCGCCGGGCTCGCCCAGCCACCGTATCTTTGGTCGGCTGGGTCGGATGGAGACCTGGTGGCGAGTGGTCTTTTGGCCTGGGCTGGGTACAGCCCTGCTTGGCCTCGTGGTTGCCTTGCCTTTGACATTGGCCCTGGCCATTATCCTGGGACAGCGCGTCATCATCTTGACCTCAGCGGCCCTGGCCATCATGGTGCTGGCCCTTCTTCGCGCCCGCCGACACAGCGCGCCCCCCCTGTCCCTACGAGCCATCCTGGAAATGGGATTTGCCTGGCTGGCCGGGCACACGGCTTTCGGACCTCTTACCTCGTGGTCGTTCTTATTGGCGACTCTCTACGTAGTGGCCTATCATAGCTGCCTCGAGTTGGCCAGGAACAGTGAAAGGCGCTGGCTAACCCTGCTGAAAGTGTCACAGGCTGCCGTCGTCGCCCTCCTCATCTACCTGAGGCAGCCCGTCGTGGCCGGAGTGATCGGCCTGCTGCTATTGCCTCAGATGCTTTTGCAGCCTTTTCTTGGCCAAGGCCAGGTGGAGCTGTGGTACTTGCGGCGGACGCGCCCCTTTTTGATGGCCGGGATGCTGTTGGCAGCACTGGCAATCCGCTAGGTCAAACAGACCCTTAGGGTTTCAAAAACCCTAAGGGTCTGTTTATGCTTGACATTCCTCCCCTTAAGCATTATACTGTAAGCCCATTCTGAAAGGGAAGACCTTGGGTATGATCTTTCAGAAACCCAGCCTGCGGACGCGGGTGTCCTTTGAGATGGGAATGATTCACCTGGGAGGCCAGGCTTGTCCGATATTCTTTGGGTGTTTACACGCCTGAATTTGCTGAGTGTGATTGACATAGTATTAGTGGCCCTGATTTTCTATGCGCTGCTTCGCTTGATGCAGGGCACTCAGGCCGTGCAGTTGCTGCGGGGCGTGATCATCGTGGTTTTGCTGACCATCTTCATCACCAGCGTCCTGAAGTTAACGGCCTTCAGTTGGCTTATCGGGAAGTCGCTCTCCGCTCTTTTGGTAGCTATCCCTGTGATTTTCCAGCCTGAGTTGAGGCGGGCTCTGGAGCGCGTGGGGCGGGCCGGGTTCTCAATGAACCGCCAGGAATCCGCGAGCGATCGGGTGATCGAGGAAATCTGCCAGGCCTGTCAGCGTCTGTCGGAGCGTCGTCACGGAGCTCTCATCGTCCTGGAGCGGGAGACGGGCCTGCAAGAGTACATTGACACGGGGACGAGGGTGGGCGGACAAGTCTCCACTGGGCTCCTTTTGACCATCTTTTTCCCTAACACTGCCCTGCACGATGGGGCGGTCATCATCCGCGAGGACGAGATCGTGGCAGCGGGCTGCGTGTTGCCCTTGGCGGGCGATATCATGCCCGATCGTCAACTGGGCCTCCGCCATCGGGCGGCCATGGGGGTAACCGAGGAGACCGACGCCGTTGCCATCGTCGTCTCTGAGGAGACAGGCATCATTTCCATCGCCCACAACGCCCGCATGGTCCGCCGCCTCGACGTAAAGCGGCTTGGGAAGATCCTGCTGGCTTTTTACAAGCCACGGCTCCAGAGGGCTTGGCCTCGCTGGTTGGATTGGATTGGGCGATTAACAGGCAGGGCATAGAATATGATTCGTCGGATTTTCAACGATTTCGGTTCGGTGGTGTTGGCTATCATCCTGGCAATAACTATCTGGGTGGTAGCCACCGATGAGCAGAACCCTGGCATCAGAGATACCTTCCCCGAAAATATACCTGTCCAGGTGTTGAACAAGGCCGAGGGCATGGTCATCTTCCCCGAAGTCGCCAAGAACGTCAAAGTCGCTGTCCGAGCGCCTGAGACCAGTTGGGGCAGGTTGACCGCCGACAAGTTCGAAGCCTGGATTGACCTGAAAGGATTGCCTGCCGGCCGGCACGACGTTGAGATCCAGGTCACCTGCACTGATCGGTTCGTTGAGATCTTGGAGAAGCAGCCTCCTGAGGTCAGCGTCCGACTGGAAAAGCATGAGGAAAAAGAGCTAGGCGTGCAGGCCAAGGTAATGGACAATCCCCCTCTAGGCTACATTGATCGGACGCCTGTCGTCACTCCTTCCATAGCAAAGGTGAGCGGGCCAGCCTCCATGGTTGATCTGGTGAGCGAGTTGGTGGCCGAGATCTATCTGGCGGGGGCTAAGGAAACCGTGGCGCGGCCTGTGGACCTCTCAGCGCGGAATAAGGAAGGCGAAGCCGTGGGTTGGGTGGACATTGACCCATCTGAGGTTGAGGTCCGAGTGCCCATCGAGCAGAGACGTGGATACAAAGAAGTATCAGTGAGGCCCATCGTGGAGGGGCAGGTAGCTTCCGGCTACCGCATCAGCAGCGTTTCCGTCGAGCCCTCCAATACAACCATCTTCGGTAGTCCCCTGGTCATTGAGGGGATACCCGGCTATCTGGAAACGGCACCCATTGATGTCAGTGATGCCAAAGCTGATGTCGTCGAGCGGGTCACCCTGACCCTACCTCAAGGCGTCACTGTGCTGGACGAACAATCTGTTCTCGTTAATATCAGCGTGACGGCCATTGAAAGCAGCCTGACCGTACAGCGAGAATTGATCATCCAGGGATTGCAGCCGGGCCTGAATGCCAGGCCGTCGCCCGAAGTAGTGGACGTCATCCTCTCTGGCCCCGTGCCCAAGCTGGACGTGCTTAAGCCTGGGGATGTGCAAGTTATCCTGGATCTCCACGACCTGCAAGGGGGTATCTATAAGATAACGCCTAAAGTCGTCGTGCCGGAGGGGCTTAAAATGGAGAGCATCCTGCCGGATACCATTGAGGTGGAAATAGTTGCCGGGCCTGTCCTAACCCCGACCAGGACACCAGAACCAACCGAGACGCCGGAACCTACTGAGACTCCAGAGCCTATCGAGACGCCGGAACCTACTGATACGCCGGGAGCCATAGAGACGCCGGAAGCCATCAGCACGCCCACCCCAACGTTGCCGCCCCCTACGCCTACCCCTACCCCCGCGCCCACGATCACCCCCACACCCTCCCCCACGCCTGCCCTCCTGGCCCAGTGCTCCAATCCCGGATCGCGCCTCACTTATCCTACAGTGAACGCCGTATTGCAGGGCCCCGTCCAGATCGCTGGTTCTGCCTATGTTGACAACTTCGACTATTACAAATTTGAGTTTCGCTACGAGGGGGCATCCGACTGGTCGTTCCTGCAGCGTTTCGATGAACCCGTGGCCGATGGTCTCCTGGGCGTTTGGGACACCTCGACCCTGCCGGCTGGGAATTATTGGTTCCGTCTGGTCGTAGTCAAGAATGACGGAAACTTCGTTGAGCCTTGCCAGGTGCCGGTCATTATCCAATAACCAATGACGAATTGACCAATTGGTTATTGGAAACCAAGATTCATCATGTCTAAACCTATCGTGGCCATCGTTGGTCGGGCCAACGTTGGCAAGTCAAC